>NZ_JACOPL010000001.1:0-393154 GCF_014287995.1 Agathobaculum faecis | reverse complement strand
CGATGTGATCACCAGCCCATCCACCGCTACCGCCTGTGCATACGGCCCGATCGCCGCCGGCGCCCGTTCCGTATTTATCTCCTTTTTCATCTTTCACCCTCCTCCTTCGTTTTTTCTGAGATTATTTTATTATGAGGAGAATTATTTGTCAAGGTGTTTTATGCAATTTGTATAAATATATAAATTTTTTTTGTTTATTTAGTGATATATTGCACGTAATTGGTGATCTGCGATAAAAAAAATTTGTTTGTTTGCGCAAAACTGTAAAAGGTTGGGCAGCCAAGTGGTGCTTGCAGGAAAGGGAAGGCGTTTACTCTTTCACAGCGCGATGAAAAAAGAGGGAAAAACGGTCGTTAAGATACCGTATAGAAATGCGGCTAACCTGCCAATTTCCTTAAGGTCGCTTGACTTGCTGTTTTATTGATGCTATTTTTGTACCGCTGGGATAAGCGGTGGAGTCTGTCATAGAACCCCTTTGCGGTTTCTATTTATTCGCAGCAGTTTAGATGATTGGGGAGGGTGCGCCGCCTTTCCTGATAGAATGAGCAGGCCCTCCCACCTTGAGGTCCTGCTCATTTTTTGCAACTGGATAGAGCGGTGCAAATGCGGCCGCATACTTCAAACCAGTGTTGTGTCAGGAAGCGGATATCCGCAGTCTGTTCGGAATATTAGAGAAGCGGCTGCCGGTGTTAAGACGGCGTTTGTGGAATCAGCCCCTCTTTTGTGCGGCTGCGTGCAACTATCTGTATTAAGAAGAAAAGCTAAGTCGAAAGGGTGGTCGTATGGAAAAGGGAAGAAAAACCACGTTGGAAGAGCGGATAGAAATTGTAAGCTACTGCATCGCGCATGGAAAAGACTATGCACTGACAATAAAAGAATACCATGTTTCCTATTATCAGATTTATGGATGGCTGCGGAAGTTTGAGGCCGAGGGTCCAAAAGGCTTGCTTGACCGACGCGGCAGGCGGAAGGATATGCTGCCGGTAAGCGAAATCGCGCAGCTCTCCGAGCGTCGCCTGAACACAGGAACGGGAAAAACACGGGGCAGTGCGGAGGCGTCTGCCGCCGATGGAACGGCAGCAGGCGGCGAGGAACTCTCCCAGGAAAAGCGCGGCGAGATAATCGATATCCGGCTGCGCATCCAGTCCGAGCTTTTGGAAAAGCTCTCGGAGGTATAAAATAAAAAACAGAAAACCACGGTTTTCCGCGGTTTTCTGTTTTTTTCCGTTTATAGCAAGCCGGCGGCCATAGGCAGTCCCAAACTGATGAAAGGAACATAAGTGACCAGCAACAGGCCGACCAAAATAGCGACGTAATACCATAGCATATAGGGCATGACGCCGGATAGCGTCGATCGTCCTACCTTGATTGCGACGAAAAGCGTGTTGCCGACTGGCGGAGTGATATTGCCGATGCACAGGTTGTAGACCAAAATCAGGCCGAACTGTACAGGATCCATACCAAAGGTCTTGACAACCGGCAGGAACAGCGGCGTGAAAATCAGGATCGCCGGCGTAACGTCCATGAACGTACCGGCAATGAGCAGGATGACGTTCATGATCAGCAGGATGATGATGGGGTTCTGCGTCAGGCCGAGCAGGGCCTCGGAGATTGCCTGCGGGATCTGGGTGAATGCCATGACCCAGCCGAGAATGTTGGATACGCCGATCAGGAAGACGACCATGCCGCTCATTTTCGCACTGTCCACAACAATGTTCCAGAAGGATTTTAAGGTGATGTTGCGGTAACAGATGCCCAGGATCAGTGCGTAGACGACCGCGATGGCCGAGCCTTCGGTTGCGGTGAAGATGCCGCCGACGATACCGCCGATGACAACAACGATCAGAGAAAGCGAAGGAATGGCGCGTAATGTCGCAACGCCAAGGTTTTTCCAGTCAAATTTTCCTGGGATGCCTTTATAACCTTTTTTGGTAGCGATGATTACGGCAACAACCATACAGCAGAGCGCCCAAATGATGCCGGGGATATAGCCCGCCAGGAACAGAGCGGCTACAGAGGTGCCGCCCGCGGCAAGAGAATAGGTAATCAGTGCGTTGGACGGGGGAATCAAAAGGCCGGACGGGGCGGAAGCGCCGTTCGTGGCGGCGCAGAGCGCCTTGTCGTAGCCCTGCTCCTCTTCGCCTTTTTCCACCATGCTGCCGACCGCAGCGGCCGCCGCGGAAGCGGAACCCGAGATCGCGCCGAACAGCGCGTTGGCGCCGATATTGGTCACGAGCAACGCGCCGGGTAGCTTGCCCAGTATCGCCATAACAAAATCCACCAGGCGTTTAGCGATGCCGCCCTGGTTCATCAGGTTGCCGGCGAGGATAAAGAAAGGAATTGCGGTCAGGCTGAATTTACTCATGCCGACAAAGATACGCTGTGCGCCGGTAACGACCGATACGTCAAGCGAAACGGTCTGCAAAATCGCGACTAGGGACGCGATACCAATGGAATACGAGATCGGTACGCCGACGATTAGCAGTACTGCCAGCACGCCGATGATAATCAGCAAGGATTCAATAGCCATAGTTTATGCCCCCTCCTGTTTTGTTTCTGTGCCGTTTTTGCAGATATCGGCAATATTCAACACGGTATAGATCATGTTCAACACGCCGCAAAGGGGAAGCACGACATAGAATACGCCGACAGCGATGCCGAGCGACGAGGTCATCTGTCCCAAGGCAAGCTGGGAGATCTGCACGCCGCCATAAACCAGAATGATGGCGGAGAAAGCAAAGGCGACCAGCTCGCCGAGGATACCGAGCGTTTTCTGCATGCCCGCGCCCACGCGCTCTACGACGATCGGGATATTCATATGGCCGCGCTCGCCCGTAATTAGGGACGCGCCCAAAAGGCTGGCCCAAGCAAACAGGTAGGAAACCAGCTCCTCAGACCAGGGAGAGGGATCCTGCAGCACATAGCGGGTGAAGACCTGCCAGCAGGTCAGGACGACCATTGCGATAAAGCTTACGCCGGCAAGCACATTGAGCAGTTTGGTGAGTACATTTCTCAGCGCTTTCATTTTTCTGACACCTCCCTCAGGACTCAGTCGACGGGTACTGCTTGTTATAAGCCTGTATTGCGTCATAAATAGGCTTCAGGTCAGGGTATTGCTCGAGCATGGCGTCGTGCATCGGCGCGCAGGCCACCTGGAATGGCGCCGTGTCGGGATAGATGAAATGGACACCCTGCTCGTTTTCCGCGCGGTCCTTAGCGTTTTCGACCGCGGTTACCCACTCTTCCCGCTGAACCTGGTTGACCAGCTCGAAGCCCTCGTCGAAGACCGCGCGCTCCTCCTCGCTCAGCCCGTCAAGGAATGCGATATTGCCGATCAGGATATCCGGTATCATCTGGTGCATGTCGTAGGAATAATATTTGCACACGTCGCCGTGACCGTTGTCGGTCAGGGCCATTTCGTTATTTTCCGCCCCGTCGATGATCTTGGACTGGAGCGCGGTGTAAACATCGCCGAAGCCCATCGGGGTGGCGGAGCCACCCAGCAGGCTCATCATCTGCACGTTGGTGGGGGATTGCTGCACGCGGATCTTCAGGCCTTTCAGGTCGGCGGGGGTCTCGATCGGCTTATCGACCGTATAGAAGTTGCGCGTACCCGCATCCAGCCAGGTCACGGCCTCAAAGCCCGCCTGTTTGGTGGATTCGAAAATCGGGCCGGTAATGGCTTCGTCGTCCATAGAGGCGTGGTACGCTTCGCTGGAGGCGAACAGGTAAGGTAGGTTGAACAGTGTGTAGTTATCGCTGAAGGTTTCCAGCAAGGAATTGCTGGCCACACAGAAGTTGATGGCGCCCGTCTGGGTCAACTGCACCATTTCGTTCTGCGAGCCGAGCAGCTCGCTGGGGAAAACCTCGACGTCATACTTGTCGCCGAGCTTGCTTTCGATGAACTCCTCAAAAGCAACAAGCGCAAGATGCGTCGGATGGTTGGTGGATTGGTTGTGACCAATTCGGATGATTTCCCGCTGGTCTGCGGCCGAACTGTTACCGCAGCCTGCGAGCGCGCCGAGCATCAGCGTTGCAGACAATGCCAGCGCCGCCGCACGAAATCTTTTTTTCATAAGCGTCTCCCTTTTATTCTTTCAGTTGCCGCAAGATAATGCACTTATTCCAGCCCGATATACTGCCAGATATTATTGAAGCAGATATCCTCAATGATTTTGCCGATACCGTCGTAATCCGCGGGCGCCATGCCGGAGGCAATCCATCCGCCGACCAGCTCGCACAGCACGCGGCGGAAATATTCGTGGCGCGGATAGGAAAGGAACGAACGGCTGTCCGTGAGCATGCCGACAAAGCGGCTGAGCACGCCAATATTGGCTAGGCTCTTGAGTTGGGCGGTCATACCGTCGAAATGATCGTTGAACCACCAGGCGGAACCGAACTGGATTTTGCCCGCCGTGCTTTCGTCCTGGAAGCAGCCCGCTGCGGCAATGAGCTTGTCGTTGTCCGCTGCGTTGAGCGTGTAGAGGATGGTGCGGGGCAGCTTGCCGCGTACCGCCATACGGTCGAGTAGGGCGGCGAGCGAAGCGGCGGGGATGGTATCGCCAATCGAGTCGCAGCCGATATCCACGCCGATCGAGCGGAAGCGCTGCGTGTTCAGATTGCGGATCGCGCCGATATGGAGCTGCATAGCAAAGCCCTTGTCCGCATACAGGCCGCCCAGGAAGTCCATGATAGCCGACTGATAGGCCGCGACCTCGTAATCGAGCAGCTGCTCGCCGGCCAGCGCCTTGGACATGGCCTCCTCCGCCGCGCCTTCATCCCAGACGGTGAAATCGGGCGCGCCGAACGAATGGTCGGATAGGCGGCAGCCGCATGAGGCAAAATACTCTACACGGGCGGCCAGCGCCTGCTTGACGTCGTCAAGCGTGCGGACGTAAATTCCGGACGCGGCGCCCAGCTTCTGCAGATAGGCGGGATAGCCAGCGGAAAGGATATCCAGCGCTTTTTCCGGACGGAAGGTAGGCAGCACCTTGGTTGTAAAGCTGTTGTCCTCCGCCAGCAGACGATGGTAGCGCAGGTCATCAACCGGATCGTCCGTCGTACAAAGGGCGCGTACATTACTTTCAGAGATCAGGGACCGTGCCGCGCCATCCGGACTTTTCAGCTTGCTGTTCGCGCGCTCCCACACCGAATCGGCGGTTTGGCTGCTCAGCAGCTCGTCAATGCCGAAGAAGCGCTTGAGCTCCAGATGGGACCAGTGATAAATGGGGTTCCCAATGAGGCAGGGCATAATCGCAGCGAAGCGGTCGAACTTGTCCCGATAGCTGGCGTTTCCGGTGACGTATTTCTCCGGCACGGCGTTTGCGCGCAGGACACGCCACTTGTAGTGGTCCCCCGCAAGCCAGGCCTCGCCGATATCCGAGAACTGCTTGTTTTCGTAGATCTCTGCCGGGCTGAGGTGGCAGTGATAATCGAAAATCGGCATGCGCTCCGCATGCTCGTGATACAGCCTGCGTGCGGGCTCTGTGGTCAGGAGGAAATCGTCGTGAATGAAACCTTGCATCTGTAAAACCTCTCTTTCTGAATATAATATCGGGGAAATGATTTCTTTTTCCCTCTTTTTGTACTCTTATTATACCGTTTTGCAAAAGTCGATTCTCGGGATATCCTGCTTGAAATATGGTGAATATTGCTATATAATATAAACACATACAAAAGAGGGGAGGAGAAATTGTTGGATTTGCATAAAGATATTTTTACTCAAAGACAAACGATGGAGCGGACGGATTTTGAATGCTATCACTATCTGGACGTTGTTCCTCCCGAGGTGGATTTCCATGAGCATGCGTTCTATGAGATTTTCTTTTTCCTGTCCGGCGAGGTGTCCTACAGCATCGAAGGCCGCACCTATCAGCTGCGGCCGGGGGATATCCTGCTCACGGATAATCGGGATATTCACAAGCCGGACATTCGAAAAGGCAGGCCGTATGAACGCTTTGTGATCTGGATCCATCCGGATTTCCTGGCGCAGACTGCGGGGAAAGGCGCGGACCTGACCGCTTGCTTTACGGATGCGAGCCAGAAAAAGTACAAGCTGATCCGGCCGGAGAGCAATGTGCTTTCGCGGCTGAAAGGGATCTGCGAAAAAATGCTGCACAGTCGGGACGAGGAGGAGTTCGGAAGCGGCACGCTTTCGGCAATCTACCTGCTGGAATTTCTGGTTTACCTCAATCGCGCCTATTTTGCCACGCCGGACGCTATTCGAAAGGATGTCACGGAAAATGAAAAAATAAACGAGGTCGTGGCCTATATTAACGATTATTTTTCGGATAATTTGACACTTGACCGTTTGGCGGACGTGTTTTTTATCAGCAAATCCTATCTGGCGCATCAATTTAAGCTCTATACGGGGCTGACGCTCTATCAATTCATTATAAAGAAGCGCCTGACGGTTGCGCGCAACATGCTGTGCGAGGGGGTGCCGGTCATGACCGCCTGCATGCAGTGCGGGTTTAACGATTACTCCAATTTTATCAAGGCGTTCAAACGGGAATTTGGGCGCAATCCTAAGGAGTTTATCCGGAAAAAGTGAGGAAGGAACCGATCGGTTCGTTCCGCAATAAAATGCCTTACGGAAGCGTATTGCGTTTTTCGGGAAAGGGTGTTTTTGTGCGGATACAGATGCTTTCGGTTTTGGCTTTTTCCGCAGCGGCAAGCGCGGACAGCCTGGTCGTGGGGTTATCCTATGGGTTGCGGAAAATAAAGGTCGACTGGAAATCCAATCTTGTGGTGGCTCTGCTGTCACTCGCGGGGACAGTCTGCTCCATGATTTTAGGGCGGATGCTCCTGCCGGTGCTGCCTGACCGGTTTGAAAATGTATTGGGTGGCGGTATTATCATGGGCATCGGACTGTTCAGCCTACTGCGGCCCTGGTTTTCCCAAAAGGGAAAGGATGGCAGGGAGCGTGTTCCGCGTGCATTGACGCTGAAAAGCACCCTGCTTTTGGGCGCGGCGCTGGCGGTAAACAACATTGGGCTTGGCGTGGGCGCCAGCATTACCGGCATGCGGCTCGTTCCAACGGCGGCCTGCGCCTTTTTATGCAGCCTGCTGTTCTTTTTCGGCGGGAATTGGATCGGCGGCCTGCGGGAAGGCGGCACAATCGGATGGTTAGCCGAACCCGTGGCTAATCTGCTGATGGTCGGGCTGGGGATATTTGAAATTCTGGTGTGAACGGACATATGGGCGCATATTACCATGAAGAAGCAGAACAGAGGGGACTTTCGTCCCCTCTGTTCTGCTGTATGGAAATGCTGCCTTACAGGTAATGGTATTTGTGCCGCTGCATCATGAAAAAGCACACGGCAATGCAGGCGCCGAGCGCCTCAGCGGCGATGACCGAGGTCCATACGCCGTCCAGGCCGAGCCAGATCGGCATGAGAAGAACCAAGCCGCCGCGCAGCACCAGGGAGCGCATGAACGAGATAAATGCGGAAATGATGCCGTTGGAGAGCGCGGTAAAAAACGCGGAGGCGTAGATGTTGATGCCGCAGAAAAAGTAACAGAGTGCAAACAAGCGGAAGCCATGTACCGTCATATCAAGCAGGTCGGCGTCGTACCCCACAAAGGCAAAGGACAGGGGGCGGCTGAGCAGTTCGGAAATCAGCACCATGACGACCGAGGTGACCGCGATGATGGTGATGCTTTTGCGGAAAACATTTTTCAGCTCGCTGTGGTTGGCAGCGCCGTAATGATAGCTGACGATTGGCGCGCTGCCGACCGAAAAGCCGAGGAACGCAGCAATAAAGACGAAATCCACATACATCATGACCGAATGCGCCGCTACGCCCGCCTCGCCGATGATCCGCATGAGCTGGATATTGAACAGGATACCCACGATGGAGGCGGAGATATTGCTCATCAGCTCGGAGGAGCCGTTGGTGCAGGTGTGTAGGAACTCCTTGGGATAAAACTGCGTTTTGGACAGACACAGACGGTCGGGAGACGCACGGAAAAAGTAGACCAGCGGGATCAGACCGCCGACACAGTATCCTGCCACCGTGGCCAGCGCCGCGCCTACAACGCCCATCTCAAAAACGGCGATAAACACATAGTCGAGCACCATGTTGGTCAGGCCGGCCGAGATGGACAGCACAAGCCCCATGTGCGGCTTTTCCGCAACGACCAAAAAGCTTTGGAACGAAACCTGCAGCATAAACGCTGCACTGCCGAGCATCATGATGCGGCCGTATGCAATACAATCGTCCATCAGCAGGTCGCTGGCGCCGGACAGCCTCGCGATCGGCTCAATAAAAATCGCGCAGGCGACGGACAGGATTACGCCTAAGATGATTACGCTGTAAATAATCATGGAGAAATAGCGGTTGGCCAGCTCATGGTCGCCCTCGCCCAGCGTGCGCGCGACGATCGCGCTGCCGCCCGTGCCGAGCATGAATCCGGCCGCGCCGATGATCATGGTGGCGGGGAAAATAATATTGACCGCTGAAAGCGCCAGATCCCCTACAAGATTGGAGACAAAGAGCCCGTCGACCACGCTGTAAATGGAAGCGACGATCATCATGACGATGGATGGAAGGGTGAAGCGCAGCAGCTTTCGGTAACTGAAGTGATCGGAAAGTCTGATTTGCATAAAAGTTATCCTCCAAAAGATTTTCCGGATAAAAGCCTGCATGCCTCCTCGCGCAGCAGGTTCAGGTGTTTTTGCCCAAGGGAAAGGATCGCGGCGCGCTCTGATGCCGAAAGACGAAGAAAAGCCCGTTCCTCCATCTTGAACACATTATCGACCGTGCGCATGGCAAGCGCAAGACCGGCTTCGGTCAAGTGGATATTTTTGCTCCGGCGGTTGCCGGACGCACATTCCAGACGGATATAACCATCCGCTTCCAGAGATTTGAGCGCGGAGTTGACGGTCTGCTTGCTGAGATAGAGGGTATTACATAACTCGGTCTGGGTAAGGGGGCGGCCCTCTTCCCGCAGCACATAAAGGATCCAGCACTCACTGTCGGAAATACCGTAATGCTTGGAAAGCAGACGGTAAAGCTGGTTGCTTTCCTTTTGCAGGCCATTATAGATTCGGCTGAATTCCGGATAAGAAATCGAGTCCATAGGGCAAGCTCCTTTCATGTCCGAAACCGGACTGTTTGTTATTGTAGTCCGATTTCGGATAATTGTCAAGGAAATTTTTCAAGTTTTTGCAGGCGAAAATAAAAAGCAGCCTTTCCGCACTTGTTTGTGTGGAAAGGCTGCTTTTCTGTTTAACGGGTGGGCCTTATTTCTGCAGGCGCCGGTACAGTTCGATCAACTGCTCGGCAAGGATGCGAGTGGATTCCGCCATGGCAAGTTGATCCTCTGCGTGGACCAGCGTCAGACGGGTCAGCAGGCCGTTTTCGCTGTTGACCTCTTCCTGGATCAGATCAAAATGGGCGTTGTGCGCCTGCAGGTATTCTTCGTTTCCCCGTTCGACAGCGGCCTCAGCCTGGGGGAAATCGCCGCTTTTTGCGTACTCAACCGCTTCGAGGAAATCGCTTTTCGCCGCGCCGCTGAATGAGATGAGCTGGAAACAGGCCTGCTCAAGCTGCTCCTGTGTAATTGCCATTTACTTGTCTCCCATGTGCTTTTTGATATCGTTATAAACTTTTTTGCCGTCCATCGTGCCGTAAGCCATCATATCGATGACCTCGACCGGCTTGCCCTCCGCCATTTCCTCGATGCGGCTCTTGAGATAGCGGACCTGCGGCCCGAGCAGGATGATGTCGGCCTTGCCGACATGCTCGCGCGCCTTGATTTCGCTGGCGGCCCATACGGTCATTTCGCAGCCATCCTCCTTGGCAGCGGCCGCAATCCGGTCGCATAGCATGCCGGTCGACATGCCCTGCGAGCAAAGCAGTAATACGTTCATAAATGAAAAGCCTCCTCTGTTATTTTTCGACACAATATGTTATACTGATAAGAACAGCAGAATAATGAAATGGGGGTGCTGTTGGTGAATTTGATCGATCTGTCCAAACGGCATTTGCTCAACGAAACTGAGCATAGGGTGCTGGAGCAGATACTTGACGCGGTGGAACATGATACGAAAATCAATATCCGTTCGGTCGCGCAGCAGTCCTATGTGTCCACGACCACGGTTATCAAGCTTTCCAAAAAGCTGGGATACCAAGGCTACAGCGATATGATCTATTCGCTCCGCCGTCATGCGGAGGAGGAGCGGAATGCCGCGGCCGGAATCGACCTGACAAGCATTTTGGAAACCGTGGATGAAGCGCGCATTGAAGCCTTTGCAAATGAGATTCTGCGGTGTCGGGACAACTGCATTTTTATCGTGGGGCTTGGCTTTTCAACGATCGCCTCGTCATACTTTATGCGTCGGCTGGCGACACTGGGCATTCTTGCGTACGACGGCGCGCCGGTTGATATGATGCGGGGCGGAGACCAGCCCAGCCTGACGCTGATTCTGTCTAAGAGCGGGGAAACGCGCGACCTGGTGGACGTAGCCCTGCATGCGCAGACCTTGCGGCACAAGCTGTATACCATCACGGCGCATGGGGATTCCACGCTGGGACGCATGAGCGACAACTGCCTGGTGATACGGACCGGAGGGTCGGTAGCGTATAACGTTCCTGATTTCTTTATCGGGCGGACGATCATCCTGTTCGAATATATCCTGTCCCGTCTGGTGGATCGGCTGCAGCAGGAAAGCTGACCGATATGACTGCTATTTCTATTTTAACAGGCGGGAACGCGGGCTGCAACCGCGGCGGAAAAATCGGAAACATGTTTTTTATACAGTTGACAAATTTTTTATTCATTTGAAATGCTTGAAAAAAAGCCCGTATTCTTTATGCTTAAAGACATGAAAGGAATACGGGCTTTTTGTGCCCTAATATAAGGATATAAAAGGAGGAGTGGCTGTCATGAAGCAATTTTCGATTGTGATCGCAGGCGGCGGCAGCACCTATACGCCGGATATGCTGGAGATGCTTTGTCTGGTGCGGGAGCATTTTCCGCTTCGCCGGGTCGTGCTGTATGACAACGACGCGGAAAGGCAGGAGCATATCGGCCGTTTTGGCGAAATACTTTACCGCGAATACTATCCGGAGGCTGAATTCGTCTATACAACAGATGAGGAAACCGCGTTTACGGATATTGACTTTGCGCTTGTGCAGATTCGGCCGGGCGGCTTGAAAATGCGCGAAATGGATGAGAAAATCCCGCTGAAATACGGCGTGATCGGCCAGGAGACCTGCGGCCCCGGCGGTTTTGCCTACGGGATGCGCTCGGTCCCTGCGATGATCGAGCTGGTGCGTGCGATCCGCCGCTGGTCGCCGGAGGCATGGATCCTCAATTACTCCAATCCGGCCGCTATTGTCGCGGAGGCGACCAAGCGCGTTTTTCCGGATGATTTCCGCCTGATCAACATTTGCGATATGCCGATCTCGATCATGGATATTTTTTGTCCGCTGGCCGGCGGGCGCAAGCGGACCGATGTGGAACCGCGTTATTATGGGCTTAACCATTTCGGCTGGTTTACCGCTATGTATGATAAAAAAACGGGCGAGGATGTACTGCCGGAGATACTGGAAAAGCTCAAGCGCGGCAACTGCGACGATGAGCTTGGCTTTTCCGGCAAAAACGACGCCTACTGGAATTTCACGTTCAAGCATCTGGAAAAAATGGTGCAGGATTTTCCGCACTCCCTGCCGAATACCTATCTGCAATACTATTTGTACCCGCAGACCATGGTTTCGCATACCGATCCCAATTATACCCGTGCGAACACCGTTATTGACGGGCGGGAAAAGCGCGTAAAGGCGTACTGTGACGAGATTATGTCCCTGGGGAAGATACGCGGTACAAAATTTGACCTGGATCGGAAATACAGCGCGGGTTCGCATAAAAATGCAGACGGCGAATTTGAATCCGCGACGATCGCGCACAATGACGCGCATGCGACCTACATTGTGGAACTGGCAATGAGCATTGCCTATAACCAAAACGAAGTATTCCTGCTGATGGTTGAGAACAACGGCATTGTCCCCAACCTGTCGGATGGGATGATGTTGGAGGTCGCCTGCCGCGTGGGGGCGCGGGGCGGCGAGCCGCTGCGGATACAGCCTGCAGGGACTTTCGAAAAGGGCCTGCTGGAAGGGCAGTACGCCTATGAAAAGCTGACGGTGGACGCGGCGCTCGAAGGCTCTTACCAAAAGGCGTTACAGGCGCTTGTCGTCAACCGCACGGTGGTGGATACCGACTTGGCGCGCAGGATTTTGGACGAATATATCGCGGTCAACGGGGAGCATTTCCCTGTTTTGAAATAGATATAAACCAGAAAACCGAGGGGGAACAAAAATGAGTAAAATGACGGGATTTATGGAGACGCATCTGATGCCGCTGTCGCAGAAGCTCTCCAGCAATAAGTATCTGGTCGCGCTGCGCGACGGCCTGATGCTTTCCATGCCGCTGTTGATTATTGGATCGATCGCCGTTGTCATCGGCGACTTCCCAGTGCAGGCTTTCCATGATTTCATGGCCTCTATCGTGGGTGACGTATGGTATTCCTGGTGCTGGGATATGGTCAATCCGGCGACGATGGGCCTGGTAGCCCTGTTTGCGGTGGTCGGCGTATCGCACAGCCTCGCGTCGGAGGAGGAGGTCGAGCCGCTGCCCGCAGTCGCGATCTCGATCTCGGCCTACTTCCTGCTGCTGCAGCAAATGGAGGAGGGCGGCTATGCCGCGTCGAGCTTTGAATCGGGCGGGCTGTTTACCGCCATGCTCACCGCGTTGCTGGCGACCAAGCTGTATGCGGTGCTGCTGAAAAAGAATGTGAAAATTAAGATGCCCTCCACGGTGCCGAGCTTTGTGTCCCGGCAGTTTGAGGCGCTTATTCCGGCAACGGTGATCGTTGTCCTGTTCCTGTTTATCCGCCTGGTCTTTGCAGCGACGCCGTTCGGCACTGTGACGAACTTCATCGTGACCATGATCCAGATGCCGCTGACCGATATCGGTACGACGCTGATTGGCACGCTGTTTATCACCATACTGAACTCTATCCTGTGGTTTTTCGGCATCCATGGCACGGCGGTCATCGACTCGTTCATGGGACCGCTGTGGTATGCGGCGCGTTTTGCCAACTTTGATATGTTTCAGGCTTCTGTTACTGCGGCGCGCCAGTATATCGTGACGCAGGATTTCGCCAACCACATCATCTTCCTAGGCGGCACGGGCAACACGGTGTCGCTGGCGGCGATCATGGCGTTCAAATGCCGCTCCAAGCGCATCAAGTCGTTGGGCAAGCTCAGCTTGTTGCCGGGCATCTTTAACGTCAACGAGCCGGTTATCTTTGGTCTGCCGATGGTACTCAACCCGATGATGGCCCTCCCGTTTTTCATTGTGCCGCCTGTCACTGTGCTGATTTCCTTCTGCGCCATGTATTTCGGCCTGGTGCCGTATCCGACGGGCGTGACCGTGCCGTGGACGCTGCCCGCGCCGTTCGGAGGCTGGATGATGTGCAACGACTGGCGCGGCGGCGTGCTGCAGTTGGTGGTGCTGCTGATCGGCGGTCTGATCTATTACCCGTTCATTACGGCGCTGGATAAGCAGTATCTGAAGGAAGAACAGGCTGCGCCGGCCGAAGAGATCGGGGGATAAGATGCACGCGGTGCTGTTTGCCAGCGATTTTGACGGTACTCTGTCCCATGGACAGGAGATCGACGCGCAGACCTTGGCTGCGGTCAGCCGGTTCCGTCAAAAAGGCGGACGCTTCGGCGTATGTAGCGGGCGGGACCCGGGAACCCTGAAAGACGAGCTTTCCCAGCATGGGTTGGCCTGTGATTTCCTCATCCTGATGAACGGCGCGCGGATAGAGGCGGGCGCGGACTGCCTGCAAGAAAAGCTGCTTTCCGGCTGGGAGAAAGCTTTGCCTCTGCTGCGGGCGCGGTGTCTGTTCTTCACGATGCTCAGCAGGGAAGAAGCGTATATGTTCCGCAGCGGCAAAGTGCGCACCGCAGAGGTGTCCGCAGGGGAGCAGGCTTACATAGATGCGATCGGGCGGATGTACGCCATGCGCCGGTGTGCGGAGGAGCTGGCGGCGGTCTATCAGATTAGCTGCCGCACACAGGACGGCCGCGCAGCGGTCACGCTGGCGGATGAGCTACACAGGTTCGGCCTGTCCGCCTGGCCGAACTGCGAATATGTGGATGTGGTGCCGAAGGGCGTAGGCAAAGCGCCGGCTGTTGCGGCGGTTGCCGCGCATTTCGGGGTTGCGTCCGGGCGGGTTTATACAGCGGGGGACGGACGGAACGATATGGAGATGCTGTCCCGCTTCCGCGGCTTTGCCATGTCCCGCGCGGAGGAATGCGTCCGGCGGGCTGCCTCATGGACGGTGAAAACAGTAGGGGAAGCGCTGGAACAGGTTTGCGGGGAGGCGTTTGCATGAAAACCAATGCAGTCGGGCCGTTTCGGCGGCTGGCCGCTTACGCGGTGGACTGGTATCTGGCGACGATGGCATGCGGCGCGCCGCTCCTGCTCGTCAATTCCATGCGTACCGGCTCCACAGCAATCGACACCTCTATCCCAGACGGCGCTGCCGGCTGGCTTTGGGGAACGGTCGCGCTCCTGCTGGGCATGTTGTATTATTGGCTGATCCCGCTCCTCTGGGATGGACGGACGCCGGGAAAACGGCTGTTCCGCCTGCGCATTGTTCGCGCAGAGGGTGCGGGTAGAGTGGGGGCGGGCGCGCTCGCCCTGCGGCAGATCGTCGGAATTTTGCTGGTGGAGGGCGCGATCGCGTTCCCCAGTCAACTGCTGCGGGAACTGATCGCCCGCGCGGCGGGCGACAGCGCCGCGAACGCGTTGCGGATCGTGATGGTGGCGGTGACGATCGTTTCGATCATGCTGGGCATGTATACGCCGAGCAGGCGTATGCTGCATGACCGGCTTTCCGGCACCAGCGAAATCTTCGAGGAAAAGAAATAAGGAAAAGCAGCCGGCATGTTCCGGCTGCTTTTTATATGGTTTTTGCATTGCATGAGAACGTCCGGTGTGATAAAATAATCATAATCTGGGCAATTATACCCTTGCAGGAATATTGGAGTGAATATCATGGACTATCATCTGTTGGCGGAACGTCTGTTTCCGCATATCCATACCACGCCGGAGGAGATCGAGGCGCGCTACCCGAAGCGCCAGCTTCCGGAGGGCGCGAAGGTGACCCGCATGGGGCCAAGCCCCACGGGCTTCATGCACCTGGGCAACCTGTACGGCGCGCTGGTGGACGAGCGTCTGGCGCATCAGTCGGGCGGCGTGTTCTACCTGCGTATTGAGGATACGGACAAAAAGCGCGAGGTAGAGGGCGGCGTGCAGACCATCATCGAGGCGTTCTCCTCGTTTGGCCTGCCGTTCGACGAGGGCGCGTCGCTCGATGGCGACAACGGTGTTTACGGCCCCTACCGCCAGTCCCAGCGCGCGGAGATATACCAGACCTTTGTCAAGTCGCTCGTGCAGCGCGGCATGGCCTATCCGTGCTTCTGCACCGAGGAGGAGCTGGCCGCGGCGCACGCCGCACAGGAAGCGAACAAGGAGAACTTCGGCTACTACGGCAAATATGCCGTGTGGCGCGACCGGCCGATGGAGGAGATCGAGGCCGAACTGAACAAGGGTACGCCCTATGTGGTGCGTTTCCGTTCGGAGGGCAGCATTGAAAACAAGGTTCGTCATGAGGATCTGGTCAAGGGTAAGATGGAGGTCACGGAGAATGATCAGGACGTGGTCATCCTCAAGTCGGACGGTATCCCGACCTATCATTTCGCGCATGTGGTGGATGACCACCTGATGGGTACGACGGTCGTTGTGCGCGGCGAGGAGTGGCTCGCAACCCTGCCAGTACACCTGCAGTTGTTTCGTGCTATGGGCTGGAAAGCGCCCAAGTACGCGCACACCGCACAGTTGATGAAGATCGATCCGGAGACTGGCGGAAAGCGCAAGCTGTCGAAGCGCAAGGACCCAGAGCTCGCGCTCACGTTCTACGCGCAGGAGGGGTATCCGGTACCTGCGGTGCTGGAATACCTGATGACGCTTTTAAATTCCAACTTTGAGGAGTGGCGGCGCGCCAATCCGGACGCGCCGATGAACGACTTCCCGTTCTCGACCAAGAAGATGAGCGGTTCGGGCGCGCTGTTCGATATCGAAAAACTGCGCGACGTGTCCAAAAACGTTATCTCCCGCATGGATGCGGATACCGTATACAGCTATATCGCGGACTGGAGCGCGGCAAACGATCCCGCGTTCCACGCACTGCTCACGCGCGATCCGGCGCGCTCCAAGGCGTACCTCGCGATCGGCCGCGGCGGCAAAAAGCCGCGCAAGGACCTGGCGCTTTGGTCGGATGCCAAGGGCTATATGGACTTTATGTTTGACGAGCTGTTCCGGCCGGACTACACTATGCCCGAGCGCGTGCCTGCGGAGGATGCCAGGATCATCCTGACTGACTTCGCGGCCGTGTTTGACGAAGACGACACGCCGGACAGCTTTTTTGAAAAAATGAAGCAGATCGCGTCCCAGCACGGTTATGCAACGGACACCAAAGCGTATAAGGCCGACCCGTCCGCCTACAAGGGCGCGGTGGGCGACGTGTCCATGGTGGTGCGCGTGGCGGTCGCCGGACGGCAGAACGCGCCCGACCTACAGACGGTCATGAGCATTATGGGGCGCGAAAAGGTACTCGAGCGCCTGAAAAAATGTGCGGATGTGCTTTGATCCGCTTTTGGGGGAATTAATAACGCTATGATGGAAAACGTAAGTAACTTTCTGACCGAGATCATTGACGCAGACCTGGAGGCGGGGCTGAACGAGCAGATCCATACCCGCTTCCCACCCGAGCCGAACGGCTATCTGCATATCGGTTCAGCCAAGGCGATCTTTATTAACTGGTCGATCTCGAAAAAGTATAACGGAAAATTCAACCTCCGTTATGACGACACCAATCCGGTTAAGGAGGACACAGAGTATGTGGACTCCATCTGGGAGGATATCAAATGGCTGACCGGCGAGGAACCCACGGGCGGTGTGTTCTATGGATCGGATTATTTTGAAACCTGCTACGACTGCGCGGTGGCGCTCATCAAGGCTGGCAAGGCTTATGTGGACGACCTGACGCAGGAGGAGATGCGCAGCTACCGCGGCTCGCTGACCGTGCAGGGCAAGCCCAGCCCCTACCGCGACCGTCCGGTGGAGGAGAACCTGCAGCTGTTCGCGGATATGCGCGCGGGCAAGTTTGCGGATGGTTCCAAAACGCTGCGCGCCAAAATCGATATGGCCAGCCCGAACATGAACCTGCGCGATCCGGCGATTTACCGTATCGTGCGGGCGCACCACCACCGTCAGGGGGATAAGTGGTGTATCTATCCGCTGTATGACTTTGCCCACCCGATTCAGGATGCGATCGAGGGTATCACGCATTCGCTCTGCTCGATCGAGTTTGAAAACCACCGCCCGCTGTACGAGTGGGTCGTGGACAACTGCCCGCTGCCGCATCATCCCAAGCAGCGCGAGTTCGCCCGTCTGAACATGACGCATACGGTCATGAGCAAGCGTTACCTGCGCCAGCTCGTGTTCGAGCACCATGTGGAGGGCTGGGACGACCCGCGTATGCCCACACTGTGCGCGCTACGCCGCCGCGGCTACACGCCGAGCGCCATCCTGGATTTCGTCCAGCGCGCGGGCGTGGCCAAGGCGGATTCGTTGGTGGATATCAAGCTGCTTGAGCACTGTATCCGTGAGGAGCTGAACGACACCGCGCTGCGCCGCATGGCGGTCACCGAGCCGGTCAAGCTGGTTATTACCAACTATCCGGCGAACCAGTGCGAGGAATTTGAGGTGCCGAACAACCCGCGCGACGAGGCCGCTGGTACACGCAAGGCGCCGTTCACGCACGAGTTGTATATCGAAAAGAGCGACTTTGCCGAGGTGCCGCCCCCGAAGTTCCAGCGCTTAAAGCCGGACGGCGAGGTGCGCCTGATGGGCGCGTATATTGTGAGATGCAACGAGGTTATCAAGGACGGGAACGGCGAGATCGTCGAGATCCGCTGCACCGCCGACCTTGAGACAGGGAACGGGATGCCCGCGGACGGCCGCAAGGTCAAGGGTACGATCCATTGGGTGTCGGCCGCGCATGCGGTCGATGCGGACCTGTACCTGTACGATAACCTGCTGACGATTGAGAACGCGAACGATTTGCCTGAGGGGAAAGACTATTTGGATTACCTCAATCCGGACTCCCTCAAAAAGCTGACCGGCTGCAAACTCGAGCCCGCTCTCGCGGACGCGAAAGCGGGCGAGCGCTTTCAGTTCGTCCGTATGGGCTATTATGTCAAGGATCGGGAGTCAGGGCGGTTTAACCGCATTGTCACTCTCAAGGACAGCTTCGCCAAGACGCTGCAAAAGTAAAAAACAAGCAGGCGGCGGGAAATTCCCGCCGCCTGCTTGTTGTGATTCAGACCTGCTGCCATTCCTCGGCTTCAGTATGCTTTTGATAGACAGGATAATAGCTGTGGCCGCCGCCGTAGGTGAAAATTCTATCGCATTCTGCGGGCAGGGAAATGGTAAAAGTATCCCGTGCTCCATTTGGATTGTTCAGACCATAGGTAGAGTAAAAGGTCAGATACAGCCCGTCGTCACGCGTATCAATGCGGCAGTCGCGTACATAGCCCACACTGGAAACCACCGATACGCGGACGGTTGCCGTGCCGTCGGGCGACACGGTAAATTCTGTCGGGATTGCGCTGGAAAGCGGGTAGCTGGTAGAGGGGAGCGCGACGCAGAGCAGCGTCGCAGCCAGCAGGAAAACACAGGGGAATAGGCGTTTTCTCATTAGGGGGCTCCTTTCATTTCGCGCGGTGCTGTCGCTTCCATTCCTTGATTTGTTCCAGACGGGCCTTGTATTTGGCTTCCAGTCCCTGTTCGGTCGGGCGGTAGTATTCCCGCCCTGCAAGAGAGTCCGGAAGGCATTGCATATTGGTCAGCTTATCGGCGGCGTCATGGGCGTATTGGTAGCCTTTGCCGTAATCCAGCTCTTTCATCAGGCGGGTGGGCGCGTTGCGGATGACCAACGGAACTGGTTCGCTGAGCTGGGTAAGCGCGTCCTTTTTCGCGCTTTCATAGGCCATATACAATGCGTTTGACTTGGGCGCGAGCGACAGATACACCACCGCATGCGTCAGGTGGACCGAGCATTCCGGCATGCCGATAAAATGGCACGCCTGATAAGCCGCGACCGCGACCTCGAGTGCGCGGGAATCCGCTAGGCCGATATCCTCACTGGCAAAGCGGGTCACGCGGCGCGCGATATAGAGCGGGTCCTCGCCCGCTTCGAGCATGCGCGCAAGCCAGTAGACCGCCGCGTCCGGATCGGAGTTGCGCATGGACTTATGCAGCGCGGAGATCAGGTTATAATGCTCCTCGCCGGTTTTGTCGTACAGCAACGATTTTTTGGAAATGCACTGCGCAAGCGTTTCGGGCGTTACCGTGACCGTGCCGTCCGCCTCGTCGCCGTTCAGCACAACCATTTCGAGTGTGGAAAGCGCGCTGCGCGCGTCGCCGTTGGCAAAATTCGCGATCGCCTCCAGCATATCGGGCGCAATGTGGATTTTC
Organism: Agathobaculum faecis; assembly: GCF_014287995.1. NCBI lineage: Bacteria > Bacillati > Bacillota > Clostridia > Eubacteriales > Butyricicoccaceae > Agathobaculum > Agathobaculum faecis. Next base: position 373,531 of record NZ_JACOPL010000001.1, on the reverse strand, counting down.
TGTCCGCCAAAGCCGCGCGGGTCAGTGAGCGCGCGGGAGAGCAGGGAAGTAAGATCGTCCGTACCCAACGCCTGCAAAACGAACACCTTGCAGCGGGATAAAAGCGCGCCGTTGACCTCAAAGGAGGGGTTTTCGGTCGTCGCCCCGATCAGGATGATGCTGCCTTTTTCGACAAAGGGCAGGAACGCATCCTGCTGTGCTTTGTTGAAGCGGTGTATCTCGTCCACGAATACGATCGTACGCTCTCCGAAACGGCGATTGTCTTCCGCCTGCTGCATGACCTGCTTGATTTCCTTGATGCCGCTGGTGACTGCGGAAAAGTCGATGAACGACGCTCGAGTATGGTTCGCGATGATGCGCGCGAGCGTGGTTTTGCCCACGCCGGGCGGCCCCCAGAAGATCATCGAGCTGATGCGGTCGCTTTCAATCAGGCGGCGCAGCACCTTGCCCGGCCCAAGCAGGTGGGATTGCCCAGCGAATTCGGAGAGCTCCTGCGGCCGCAGCCGCGCCGCGAGCGGACGGGTATCGTCCCCGCCGAAAAGTGTCTGCTGCTCCATAGCGCGTCTCCTTTCCGTTTGGTGATGATTCTGTGGTACTGCCGATGCCTGGCGTGCAGCGGTGCCGGACGTTCTGTGGCTATTATACCACCGAACAAATGTTCCTGCAAGGAGGACGTAAAAAATCCCCTCTGAAAAGAGGGGATTTTTTTACAACAGGCTTACTGCAGGGGAACGGTCACTCCGTCAAAATTGAGGGAAGCGATGCTTGCAGGGTCGATCGGCTCGTCAAACAGCCATTGGTCGATCGCGTGGCCGGCTCCACTGCTGCCATTCCAATCGTCAATGCACCAGCCGCTTTCAATACAATTATTCGTCAGATAGAGCTTTTTGCCGTCCTTGGTCATGGCAAAGGTTGGACGATACCCTAAAATCGTACCTTGGCTGGAGGAGAGCGCGTAGAAGCCGATTTCAGAGACGCGAATCTCCTTCACCAAAGCGCCGCCTACCTGAACGTTGGGATAGTAGGTGATCTCTTCAACCGGCCGGATGGTGATATCCGTGGACCATTCGCCGGTGACCGGGGGCAGGACAAGCAATGTGCCAGCTAAATCGTCAAAGGTAACGTCGCCCAAATCCGAGGGAGACACGCTGAAAGACATATCCTGATACCAGATCCCGTTTTCCTCAAACATACTGTTGCCAAGCTCCTGGTTGTAGACGGCATCGTCTTTCCCCCCTGAAATGCTGCGCGCGGTCGTGATCAGATAGCTGTCTTCCCTGTTCGCAGCGTTGAGGAAAGCCAACTGCAAATGGAGTCGTCCATCGTTGGCAAAGCCGAAAGAGGACAAACGAACAGAATCGGTATGCTCCAGCGCGACAGGCGTTTGCTCAGGGACCAGGACGACCGAACCGTCAGGGGCGGTGGTGCTGGCCAACGTCTGCGCCGTTACCAGCTCGATCGGAACCGAAACGTCGGAAATCTTCTGCCGGGGCTGGAACCGATCAAAGCAAATAGAGACAGGGACGTTTTCCGTAACGCCATAGCCGGTGCTGGAAAATTCGATCAATGCGGTGTGGGTTTCTTCATCATACGAGATGACCTGCGGCAGACTGAACTGCGATACGCCCAAAGTGGGGACATCGGCGACATACCCGTCAATATCCATATCCGCGCGCAACCGGTCGCCCGTCTTGTCCTGCACCTCGGCCCAGATGCGGACATAGGTGCTGCTGGAGAGTGCGGACACCGGCCGCACCTCGATGCCGTCGTATTCCATAGCGATGCCAGTAAGGCTTTGGCTTTGTCCGGCGAAGCTGCCAAGCGCGTTCTGTAGCGCTGTGCGGAGCGCAGGGACAGCGGCGGCGAACGCCGAGAAGGTCAGCAGCACCGCCAGAACAGCGGCCACCAGGATGCGGCCGGTCGTCCAACACAGGGCCTTTCCGCGGCGTGGCCGGACGCCGCGCAGGATTTGGGCGCGCCGTTCGGGTGAAAGTGTGATATTTGCCATGGTCATATCGAGATCCCTCCTCATATTGCGCTTATTCATCATAGTACCACCCTTTCAGGCTCTCGCGCAGCTTGTTGCGGGCACGGGACAGGCGGGCGGTGACGGTCGAGATATCCACATGGAGGATATCGGCGATCTCGCGCGCTTTGAGTTCCTGATAATAGTGCAGGATGATGACTTCGCGGTAAGGGCGGGAAAGCGCCAGAATGGCGCGGGGCAGGGTATCGTCCACATGAGGGTCATCTGCGGGGGCAAGCAGCGCGTCCAGTTCTTCGGCGGGTGCGCGGCGGCGCTTCCAAGGGGAGCGCAGATAGCTTTTGCATACGTTGATGGCGATGCGGGTGATCCAGGTCGTTTCGCTGCCCCCGCCGTGGAATTGTCCGGCGCTGCGCCACGCCTTGAGCATTGTCTCTTGTACTGCGTCCTCGGCTAAATGCACGTCTTTCAGATAAAGCGTACATAGGCGCAGCAGCTGGTCGCCCCAGTCGTCGAGCAGGCGCGCAAAACCGTCCTCGTCCTGTAGGTATGAGGGGGCGTTGCTTTCGACAGCTTCCACAGCGGCTCCACATCCTTTCCAATCATTTGACGCGTGAAAGGAGCGGATTACTGCAAGAAAAAAGAGACTTTTTTGAAAAGCCTCCTGAAAGCGGAAAAACGGTAACGCGGTCATAGCAGGCAAGTCTCGACCGCCGCATCGGGGGCGAGCGTGCGGATGTAGCCGGAAAGCCGGTTCAGCGCGTCCCGCAGCAGCTCCCGCGGCGTGTCCGGCGTGCCGAAAACAGGGTAAAACACATGAAAGCTTTCCGGACAAACACAGGTGCGCGTATCCGCGCCCGCGATCATGCTGAAGATGATCCCGCTGTGGTCGCGGCCGCACAGGTCGCCGGGATAGGTGTGCGTGCTGTCGCTGCGCATGCCGGCAAACGGTAGCCTGGCGTCAGGAGAGAACAGGGTGAGGGGGCCGTCCATACGGTCGATATCATGCGTGCCGGACAGGACAAACGTACACAGTTCGAGCAGGAATGGTACCTCAGTGATCGGGTTGACCTCCGGAAATGGGCGTCCCTTGAACAGGACGGATTCAAACTGCTGCATAACCGGATAGGTTTTCCGAAATTTCCGGAAAAAACGGAAATAAGGGTTTTCCCCAAAGACTGCCTTGCGGTTGTAATCTGCATAACAGGCCTTGCATGCGGAAAGCTCTTTTTCGGCAAGCGCACGGAACGCGGCTTCCTCCCATTCGCGCCGCGCGGGATAAACGACCTCGGCGATGCCGAAAGGAATGCCGCGAGCGGAAAAGGAGGTGTCTTGTATAATGTCTATCATACTTAGATCACCTTGATGGATGAAGATGTGCAGGGGAGTCGTAGCTGACAGGCGCGCCGGTCAAAACGTCGTAATAGTACCAGCGGTCGCCGTCCGCGAAAAAGTAAACGCCGAGCGGATTCTGTGACCGGTCGCCGGTGATGCGGCCTATAAAGCGCCCGCCCTCCGCTTCGCCGATGGGCGTGATTTGCTCCACGCTGACGGGATGCAGCACGGCAAGATAGAGCGCAGTGACAAGCGCTATGGAGAGATACAGCAGCAGCACCACGATGGCTGCCCCATGCAGAGGAGTCTGTGTTCGCTGCTTCTTTTGGGGATGGCGGCATGGGATGTGCCAGTACAGTGCCGCAAGCAGCAGCAAAAGGAGCAGCAAGGCAAGCCACCAGACATACAGCAGATAGGGCAGCCGCCGCATCCCGCCCGGCTGATAAAAAAGCAGGAAAGCAAGCCCTGTGAAAACAAAAAAGATCAGCACATCGCCCGCGCGGGATGGTTTTCGCGGCGCGGCTTTGCTGCTGTTCAGGCAGCCTGCGATCAGCGCCGCCGGCGCGTAAAACCAAAAATAGTAGGAATTGGAAAGGACGGCGTCGTCATACTGGACGGAAACTTCAGTCAGATACAGGCTGGCAGCCAGCCATACAACCACTGATAAGGAGACAAGCAGAGGTGTAACATAGCGTTTGGTCATATAGGTTCCCTCCCCTTGAAAATAAAAACAGGCAGAGCCTGGCGGCTCTGCCTGTTTTCGGCATTGTTTCGCGCAGCAGAGCGCGTATTTTTGTTTTACGCTTCCGCCTTGATCTTCTTGAGGTTGGCAAAGCGCGGCAGGCCGTTCACTTTGGGGCCTACGTTTTCGCCGTTGATCAGCGGCATTGCGTACTCGATAAACTTTTCGTTTACGCCGTTGCCTTCTTCGTTGATCCAGTCGCGCGGCACCTTTTTCTCGGTGTTGGCAACCTGGCTCAGCGGCAGCAGCTCGATTTCGCACTTGTAGCCGTTCTCGTCGCGGGTACACTGGAAGCCCGGCATATAGTCGGTCTTGCCTGCTACCGCGTTTTCAACCGCAGCCTTGCCCGCCATATAGGACTCGTCCACGTCGGTCTTGGAAGCGCAGTGCGCCGCGCAACGCTGCAGCAGGGACAGCTCGATGCCGCGGACCTTGCAGCCAAGCTCGTTCTTGACCGTATCGGCCAGCATGGAGGCCAGACCGCCAAGCTGGGCGTGGCCAAAGCCGTCGGTCGCGGAGGTCTTTGCCTCGGATACGAAAGAACCGTCCGCATAGTGGATGCCTTCGGAAACCGCGACCAAGCAGTTGCCCTTCTCTTCATAAATGCGCTTGACGTCGGCCAGGAACTTCTTCATGTCGAAGTCGGTCTCCGGCAGGTAGACCAGATCCGGACCCGCGCCCATAGCGGTAGCCAGACCGGCCGCACCGGCCAGCCAGCCGGCGTGGCGGCCCATGATCTCGACGATGCAGACCATGCCGGTGTCATACACGCGCGCATCCTGGTAGATTTCCATGCAAGAGGTGGCGATATATTTGGCGGCGGAAGCGAAGCCCGGGCAGTGGTCGGTGCCGAACAGGTCGTTGTCGATCGTCTTCGGGATACCCATGACGCGGCACTCATAGCCGGACTTCATCATATACTTGGAAACCTTGTTGCAGGTATCCATCGAATCGTTGCCGCCGTTATAGAAGAAATAACGGATGTCGTACTTTTTGAAGATTTCAAGAATGCGCTTGTAATCGGTGTCGTCCACATCGGGATCGGCCAGCTTGTAGCGGCAGGAGCCGAGGGCAGAGGACGGGGTGTAACGCAGGAGCGCCAGCTCCTCGCGGTCTTCCTTATCGATATCGTACAGTTCGTCGTTCAGCAAGCCCTTGATGCCGTGCGCCATGCCGAAGACACGGGTGATGGACGGGTTGTCCAGCGCGGTTTCCAGCGCACCCAGAACAGAAGAGTTGATGACCGAAGTCGGGCCACCCGACTGGCCGATGACGCAAGCGCCTTTCAGTTCACTCATAATGATATACCTCCTAACAAAGTTGAGAATCAGGGCGCAATACTCTGCATTCTCTTTCATTCTAAAGGGTATCATAAAAACGCAATAAAATCAATGCAAATCCGAATTTTTTGGACAGGCTGCCGGACACGGGAACAGCAAGCAATTTTTGGTTGGTTTTTTGTGCGCTGGACTTGATTTTATGAATGTACCCTGCTAAAATAAAGGGAGAATTCAGCTTAGGCTAATTTGTTTGTTAGGAAAGGAAGTTTACCATGCCATTAGTTACTACTGCTGAGATGTTTAAGAAGGCCTATGACGGCGGCTACGCTGTCGGCGCTTTCAACGTGAACAACATGGAAATTGTTCAGGGCATCACCGAGGCCTGCCAGGAGCAGAAAGCCCCTGTTGTTCTGCAGGTTTCCAAGGGCGCGCGCGCTTATGCGAACCACACCTACCTCGTCAAGATGGTAGAGGCTGCAGTTATTGAGTGTCCGGATGTCCCGATCGCGCTGCATCTTGATCATGGTCCGGACTTTGAGACCTGCAAGGCCTGCATCGACGGCGGCTTTACCTCAGTTATGATCGACGCCAGCAGCAAGCCGTTTGATGAGAACGTTGAGATCACCAAAAAGGTCGTTGAGTATGCGCATGCGCACGGCGTTGTCGTAGAGGCTGAGCTGGGAACGCTGGCCGGCGTTGAGGACGACGTTAAGGTGTCCGCGGAGGATTCCTCCTACACCCATCCGGAAGAGGTTGAGGAGTTCGTCACCCGCACTGGATGCGACTCGCTGGCAATTGCGATCGGCACCAGCCACGGCGCTTATAAGTTCACGCCCGACCAGTGTACCCGCAACGAGCAGGGCATTCTGGTTCCGCCTCCGCTGCGCTTCGACGTTCTGGAAGAGGTATCTAAGCGCCTGCCGGGCTTCCCGATCGTACTCCACGGTTCCTCCTCGGTTCCGCAGGATTTCGTCCAGATGATCAACGCGCATGGCGGCAAGATGCCGGATGCGATCGGTATTCCGGAAGAGGAACTGCGCCATGCCGCACAGCTTTCCGTCTGCAAGATCAATATCGATTCTGATATCCGTCTGGCGATTACCGCTACCATTCGCGAGTACTTTGACGCGCATCCGGATCACTTCGATCCCCGCCAGTACCTCAAGCCTGCGCGCCAGGCTGTCAAGGACATGGTCACCCACAAGCTGATCAACGTTCTGGGCTGCAACGGCAAGGCGTAAGCTGTAAATTGCAATAAGAACAGGCCGTATCCGTCAAGGATGCGGCCTGTTTTTCTCTTGAGGCAGCCTGTGCAGCGGTCAGGAGGGGCGGTTCGCTTTTTTCATACTTTACACTATGAAAGCGCTGTGCTATAATAAATACATCATAATGAGAAAGATTTTTCGAAAGGAGGAAATGGGGTTGAACCGGAAATTGAAAGACGAGGATATGGATATCCTTTTTCGAGGGATTTTGAAGCTCAAAACGGTAGAGGAATGCTACGACTTCTTTGAGGACCTGTGTACGATCGCTGAATTGCGCGCGATGGTGCAGCGCTTCCAGGTGGCGCGCATGCTGGATGAGGGGCGCATTTACAGCGACATTGTGCAGGAAACCGGCGCATCCACGGCGACGATTAGCCGCGTCAATAAATGCCTGGTGTATGGCTCGGATGGCTACCGCAGAATGCTGGACCGCCTGAAAGAAGACCATGAATAGTTATCAAACCCTGTCGGCATACTACGACCGGTTTACCGATGACGTGGGCTATGCGCGCTGGGCGGATTTTTTTGAGCGCCTGTTCGCGCGCGAAGGGATGCAGCCGAAGCTGGTGCTCGACCTGGCCTGCGGCACGGGAAGCCTGACCGGCATACTCGCCCAGCGCGGCTATGAGATGATCGGGGTGGATGCGTCGCCCGATATGCTGATGCAGGCCATGCAGAATACGATGAACTGCGATCCCAGGCCGCTGTTTCTCAATCAACGGATGGAGGCGCTCGACCTGTATGGTACGGTGGACGTATGCCTGTGCTGCTTGGACAGCGTTAATTATGTGACCGAGCCGGAAACATTACAGCAGGCGTTCGATCGGGTGCATCTTTTTCTCGAGCCGGGGAGCGGCCTTTTTGTGTTCGATATCAATACACCGGAAAAGTTCGCGCGCATGGACGGAAATTGCTATGTGCGGGAGGACGAGGATGTGTTCTGCGCATGGCAGGCCGCGGTGGAGGACGGATTGTGCGCCTATCAGTTCGATATCTTCGAGCGCAGCGGGGAAAACTGGACACGTGCGCAGGAAACGCATGAGGAGCGAATCTATACGGCTGAAATGCTGACCGCGATGCTGGAACGAGCCGGTTTCAGCGAAATCAAAATCTATGGGGATCAGGAATTTGCGCCGGTTCGTGGCGGCGAAGACCGGATTTATTTTACAGCACGAAAGAGAGATTAAAAATTTATGAGCGATTTATTACTCCGCGCGCTTGCCCGCGACGCAGGCATTCAAATTTCCGCAGCCAGAACGACCGGTCTGGTCGAACGCGCGCGGCAGATTCACAGCGCAACGCCGCTGGCGACCGCCGCGCTTGGGCGCACGCTGACTGCGACTGCGATCATGGGCAGCCAGCTTAAGACGCCGGACGGCTCCGTGACCGTACAGGTCAAGGGAAACGGCCCGCTGGGCGCGATCGTCTGTGTGGGCGATGCGGATGGGTATGTGCGCGGCTACCTGCAGGACCCGTCGGCCGACCTGCCGCTGCGGGCGGATGGCAAACTGGATGTGGGCGGCGGCGTGGGTCGCGGCTACCTGATGGTTATTAAAGATATTGGACTGAAGGATCCGGTTACAGGGACAGTCGCGCTGGTAAACGGCGAGATAGCCGAGGATCTGACGCGTTATTTCGCGGAGAGTGAGCAGATTCCTTCCGCTTGCGCGCTGGGCGTGCTGGTGGATACCGACCGGACAGTAAAGTGTGCGGGCGGCTGGCTGGTGCAGCTAATGCCGGGCGTGCAGGACAAGGATATCGACCGGCTGGAGGCCAACCTTGCCAAGCTCCAGCCCATGACTGCCATGCTCGAACAGGGGATGACCCTGGAGGAGATTATACAGGCGGTACTCGATGGGTTTGATGTGGATTTTTTGCAGACCGATGAGATCGGCTACCGCTGTGCCTGTAGCAGGGAAAAGGTCGAGCGTGCGCTGATCAGCATGGGGAAAAAGGAACTGTCTCAAATGGCGGCGGAGCAGGAAAAAAGCGAAGTGACCTGCCAGTTCTGCGATAAGATATATACCTTCAGCCGCGGGGAATTGCAGCAGCTTTTGGCGCACGCGGAAAAATGAAAAAATAGCAAAAAAACTGTTGACATTTTGCGTAATCTTCGATATAATAAATCTCGCCGCTGGTGAGTACGGCGGCGGCGATCCGGCCCGGTAGCTCAGTTGGTTAGAGCGCCAGCCTGTCACGCTGGAGGCCGTGGGTTCAAGTCCCATCCGGGTCGCCATTTCTTTGGTCGGAATCGGCTGAAGAAGATTTGCCTCTGTAGCTCAGTCGGTAGAGCAGGGGACTGAAAATCCCCGTGTCGGTGGTTCGATTCCGCCCGGAGGCACCATTTATATGCGGCTGTAGCTCATCTGGTAGAGCGCCACCTTGCCAAGGTGGAGGTAGCGAGTTCGAGCCTCGTCAGCCGCTCCATTACAATCCTTATACTGGAATGGTACCATAGCCAAGCGGTAAGGCGTGGGACTGCAACTCCCTGATCCCCAGTTCGATTCTGGGTGGTACCTCCAACTGAAAGAAGAGACGCCTTGGGGCGTCTCTTTTTTTGTATCCGGAAGAAAGCAAAATCTTAATAAAATCTCAAGAATTTTATAACGGAAATCAACAGAAAGCTCTGATAAGATAAAACGCAGAGGAGGGGGAAAGCATGGAGCAATTGAAAATACTGGTGGTGGACGACGATAGGGAGATCGTGGACAGTATCGGGATATTTCTGAAAGCAGAAGGCTATGCGGTGGAAAAGGCATATAACGGCTTGGAAGCGCTCGATATCCTGATGAGCCGCACGGTGCATCTGCTGCTGCTTGACATTATGATGCCGGAAATGGATGGGATCAAGACGCTGCTCAAGGTGCGGGAGAGCAAAAATATACCAATCATTTTAATATCCGCAAAAAGTGAGGACGCGGACAAGATACTTGGCCTCACGGCGGGCGCGGACGATTATATCACAAAACCGTTCAATCCTTCCGAGATGGTTGCCCGCGTAAAAAGCCAGCTTCGGCGGTACACCCAGCTGGGCGCGATGCAGGTAACGGAAAAGCAGATTGCGATTCGCGGCTTGGTGCTGGATATCGAGAGCAAGATTGTGACGGTAGATGGGGAAAGCGTCCGGCTCACGCCGCTGGAATATAAAATACTGGAGCTGCTCTGCCGCCACCCGGGCAAGGTGTTCTCAACCGAGGAAATATACCGGCAAGTGTGGAACGACGAGATCGTGTCGGACAATGCAATTGCGGTACACATCCGTCATATTAGGGAAAAAATCGAGATCAACCCGAAAGAGCCGCGATACCTCAAGGTTGTATGGGGCGTGGGCTATAAGATAGAGAGGAGCGAAGGAGCATGACGGTGAAAAAGATATTCCGCAGCACAGCGGCAAAGCTGGTCGCGTTTCTGGTTGTTGTTGGCTGCGTGGCGGGCGCGGTCACGCAGGCCGAATATGGGATAATGAATATGCTTCGCTGGTCGAACGACAGCGAGCTGGTATACCGGCTGGAAGACCGGTTTGAGGATTCCCAATTGGTGAATGGTTTGGTCAGTACCACGGTAGCGGATTTAGACTACGCGCTGCACGAGGGGCTGGATCAGGAGACTTTCGACCGGCGGTTCAGTGGGGCGAATTTTATCGGCGACTATTATGGACGCATGGGCGACCGTGTACTGAAAAACAGCGATTTAACGGAGGAAGAGGCCGCGTCGTCCCTGTTTTTTGCCGTGGCGCAGGCGGACGGTACCTTGTATTTTAGTGGGGATTACATGTTTATGCCATTGCAGTATTCCTATGTCGATCCGTCGTCGGGAGTATACAGGGAAGAGGATGTGCCGGAAAACAGCGTGATCTATGTGCGCATCACAGAAGAACAGGCCGCGGAATATGCGGCGCAATGGTCGGCGCAGCGCGGCGCGTTGATGGGGATACTGCGTAACCTGGTCGTTTTGTGCCTGCTGGCGGTGATCGCGTATATCTGTCTGCTGTTTGTTACCGGACGCACAGGGGAGGACGAAGCTGTCCATCTGGTCACCATTGACCGCCTTTTTATCGAGCTTAATTTGCTGCTGCTGTTTGGACTGCCGATCGCGGCAGGGGCGTTCAATATCTATGTGATATTTGAAGGGATGCAGCAAAGGGACATGGGCGGCATGTGGTGGTTCCTGCTGCCGAGCATCATTTTGTTTATCGGCGCGTTCGCGCTGGCAGTCGAGCTGTCGCTTTCTCTGGTGCGGAATTTGAAAAACCGGAGCTTTGTACAGCACTCGTTCATTCTTAGGGCCTGCCGCTGGTGCTGGAGGACGGTTAAACGGCTCTGGTTCTGGCTGGCCGACCTGCTGCGCCGCGGCTGGCATGCCATTGGCCGCGGCGGGAACAGCGTATGGAGAAAAATCCTGAAAAATTACAAGACCCGCAATGTACTGCTGATATTTTTGGGATATTCGGTCATACTTTCCCTTCTGGCGATGATGTTCGGCCTGATGATAGATTACGGTGAGGGCGTTTTGGTCTTTATCCTCGGCGTGGTCTGGTTTGCGGCGGCGGCATGGTTCCTGCTCAGCCGTATCAATGGCTTTGAATGTGTTGTGGAAGCGTTGCGGCGTCTGCGCGGCGGCGAATTGGAATATAAGTTGGAAAACATGCCGGCCGGCGTCTTCTCCGAGATGGCGGAGGATATCAACTCCCTGGGCGACGGGATGCAGACCGCGCTGCAGAACGAGATCCGCGCGGAACGGATGAAGAGCGAGCTGATTACGAATGTCAGCCATGACCTGAAAACCCCGCTCACCTCTATCCTGAATTACGCCGACCTGCTGTGTCAGGAGCATTTGACGCCGGAGGAAGCAAACGACTATGCAAAAATCATCCATCAGAAGGGGCTGCGGCTCAAAAACCTGACGAGCGACCTGTTCGATATCTCCAAGGTACAGTCAGGCGCGGAACAGATGGAGTGCGAACGGCTGGACGCCTGCACGCTCGTCCGGCAGGCGCTTGGCGAACAGGACCAGTCGATCGTGGGAGGCAAACTGACGCTCAAGGTGGATATACCGGAGCATGAGGTGCCGGTCTGGGCGGATGGCAAAAAAATGTCCCGTGTGCTGGAAAACCTGATCGGGAACTGCGTGAAATACGCGTTGGCAGGTACGCGCGTCTTCGTTTCGGTTTACGAACGGGAGGAAACCGCAGTGATTGAAATCAAAAACACCGCAAACTATGCGATGGATTTTGACGCGAGCGAAATCACGGAGCGGTTTGTCCGCGGCGACGAAGCGCGCTCGACTGAAGGGAGCGGCCTGGGGCTTGCGATTGCGAAAAGCTATGTGGAGGCCTGCGGCGGCACGCTGTCAGTCGATGTGGACGGGGATTTGTTTAAGGTCCGCATTCAATTCCCGCTCTATGCTTTACGCGGAGGAAAATAAGAAAGAGAAAAGGCAGCCGGTTTCCGGCTGCCTTTTCCTGTAAAAAGTAAAAAAGAAAGGTAAAAGGAGATAGCAAATTGTAAAAAATGTAAGTTGTCCGGTAACGCGGACGTAATGCCTGTATCGTTTGAAATCGGGACAATCCTGTCCGCGTTAAATAGTATAACGTGCTTTTTGCACAAACACAAGAAAAAGATTTCGTCATTTCAAACAAAAAATATTTTGAAGAACCCTCTTGACATGGCGTGACTATTGTATATAATGGATATATACAAAACGGGGGGAGAGGATGGAATGGAGATAATCCTGTCCAATATGGATGGAACGCCGATTTATGAGCAGATCGTACGGCAGATCAAGGCCAAGATCGTCGGCGGGGAGCTGACTGCGGGGGAGGCTTTGCCCTCCATGCGCCTGCTGGCAAAGGAGCTGCGCATCAGCGTGATCACAACCAAGCGCGCCTATGAGGAATTGGAGCGGGAGGGTTTTATCATTACCCAGACCGGCCGCGGCAGCTTTGTCGCGCCGTGCAATACCGAGTTGCTGCGCGAGGAGCAGCTCCGCGTGGTGGAGGAACACCTGATAGCGGCGGTGCGCGCCGCCCATCTGGGCAATCTGGATAAGGCGGAGTTCCTGGGGATCGCGGAAACATTGTTTGAGGAGGAAACATGATGGAAAACGCATTGGAGATAAATGGGCTGTACAAGCATTATGATGGGTTTGCCCTGCAGGACGTGAGCTTTATGCTTCCGCGCGGCGTTGTGATGGGCTTCATCGGGGAAAACGGCGCGGGTAAGACCACCACGATCAAAGCGGTGCTCAACCTGATCCGGCGGGACGCGGGTGCGATCAAGGTGCTGGGGCTGGACAATATAGCAGAAGAGCGCGCGGTGAAGGAGCGTATCGGCGTGGTGCTCGAGGACGGCTGCTTCCTGAACACGCTGACCGCCCGGCATGTGGATGTGCTGATGGGCAAGGCCTATCAAAGCTGGCAGTCCGAGCAGTTCTTCCGCTTTATGGAACGCTTTGGGATCGACCGTAATAAAAAGATCAAGGATTATTCCAAGGGGATGCGGATGAAGGTTTCCATCGCGGCGGCGCTGTCGCACGGAGCGGAATTGCTGATTATGGACGAACCGACCAGCGGACTGGACCCTGTGGTGCGCGACGAGGTGCTCGACCTGTTCTACGATTTTATGCAGGAGGACAGCCACGCGATTTTGCTGTCCAGCCATATCACGAGCGATCTGGATAAGATCGCGGATCATATCACTTTTATCCATCAGGGGCGCGTTCTGCTGAGCGAGCCGCGTGACGAGCTGCTGGATACTTTCGGCGTGCTGCGCTGCACGGCGGAGCAGCTTTCCGCGCTGGAGCCGTCGGCCATGCGTGCGAAAAGGATTGGGGCGTTTGGCTGCGAGGCGCTGGTGCGCAGGGATAGTGTGCCGGCAAACTGGCCGGTCGAGGCCGCCAATATCGAGCAGATTATGCTGTTCCTGACCAGAGGGGAGGAGCAGCGATGAAAGCGATGCTGTATGCGGACTGGATGAACTTCCGGCAGTCTATCCGCTCGATTCTGTTCGTCTTGGTGGTGTTTGCCGCGACCGCGCTGGTGTGGAACAAGCTGATGTTTTTCAACTTTATCGTAGTGATGCTCAGCATCATGATACCGACGACGCTGTTCGCCGCAGATCAGGCGTATGGATGGAACCGCCTGAGCCTGTCGCTGCCCATCCTGCGGCGCGATGTGGTCGGCAGCAAATTTTTGATCGGCGTGCTGATCAACTTGGCACTGCTGGGGATCGGTTCGGCGCTGGCGTCGGCATACTGCGTGTTTTATGACTCGTCAACCAGTCTAGCCGAGGTTTTGGCGGGCTTGCTCGTGTGCGAGGCGGTATCCCTGCTCCTGATGGGGGTGCTGATGGCGGTCACCTTTCGGTTTGGCATCGAAAAAGGCCGGTATATCGTTATGGCGTGCGTCTGGGTGCCGGTGTTGGGGATGTTTGTACTCGAAAAGCTGCCCGGCTTTGGCGAGGTGTTCGAGGCGGCCGCCCGATGGCTGGATGCGGCGGAAGAAGCGCGGCTCGGCCTGCTGATTACGGCGGCGGTAACGGTCGGCGTCGCCGTATACCTTATCTGCTATCTGATCAGCCTGAAAATCTATCAAAGGACTGAGCTGTAAAGGAGAGAGCGCTCGATGAAAGCGATATTATATGCGGACTGGATGAATTTTCGCCTTTCCATCAAGTCTATGCTGCTTGCGCCGGTGATTTTTCTGGTATGGGCGGTCATAGCCGAGCAGCCGATCTTTTTCTTTTCCATGCTTGTCGTTATGGGGTATATGTTCCCCAGTACAGCTTTTTCGGCGGAGCAGTCCGCCGGCTGGGACCGTCTGAGCCTGTCGCTGCCCATCCTGCGGCACGAGGTGGTGGCAAGCCGTTTTTTGCTGGCGCTGGCCGTCAATCTGACGCTGTTTGCGTGCAGTCTGGTATTTGCCACGTTTTACTGTCTGGCGCATGGGCAGCCGCAGGCGTTGATGGAAAATTATGTGTCCGTGCTGGCCTGTGAAGCGGTCGCGGTTATTATGATCGGTGTGGAGATGGCGGTAGCGTTTAAATGGGGCATCCAAAAGGCGGGGTATATCATGCTGGCTGCATTTTTTCTTCCGCTGGCGCTGGTGTTTGCCGCAGTAAGCCTGGAAATCCGGATACCGTTGCTGGCGGCAGCGGGACGCTGGCTTGCCGGAGTGGATGAAAGGCGCTTTGTCTTTTTGCTGTTGGGCTGTCTGGCGGTCGCGCTGATGGTATACCTGTTGTGTTATCGGGTCAGCGTGCGGCTTTACCGGAAAAAGGAGCTTTGAAATGAAGTTTTGCGAATACTGTGGAAAAGCCTGCGACACGGATGCGGAAACCTGTCCGGTTGCGGAGTACGAGGAGGATAGGAAGGTTACGGACGACGCGCTGTAGGTAACGAAAATGCTGCTGCTTGGCCTGCTCTGAGGGAAGGAGGGAACCGGTATGAAAAACGGCGCAAAATGCCCGAAGTGCGGCGGGACCCACAGCATCCGCATCTCTGATAATCCGTACCGCTATGCCAGCGGAAACAATATTTACACGACAAGGGCGACGCTGCTCGGCAAGGTACCGGTGATCCGCTATGTCTGCTATGACTGCGGCTATGTTGAGAACTGGGTGGAAAAACCGGAGGAGCGGGAAAAACTGCGGCGCACCTTTGGATAGAGAAAAATACATAAACGCCGGAAAAGCTCCATACCCTGAAACAGCAGGGGAAAGGAGCTGATGCAAATTGCTGGTTGCCAGTATTTTGCTGCCGCTTGCGGTCGGCGGGCTGTCCGCATGGCTCACCATGGGCAGCATGGACCAGTATGGGGCTTTGATACAGCCGCCGCTTGCGCCGCCGGCATGGGTGTTTCCAGCGGTATGGACGGTGCTATATATTCTGATGGGGGTCGCGTGCTGGTTGGTCTGGAAATCGGACGCGGCGCGTCAGGACAAGAAGCGCGCGCTGACACTGTACGGTGGACAGCTTGCGGTAAATTTTGTCTGGCCGTTACTCTTCTTTGGCCGCGGCTGGTATGGGGTGTCGTTCCTGTGGCTGCTGCTTCTGCTTGCGCTGGTACTGGCTGCCGTGGCGGCGTTTGGCAGGATACGGAAGTTGGCGGCATGGCTGCTCGCACCCTACATCCTGTGGCTGTTGTTTGCCGGATATCTGAATTGCGCCATCTGGCTGCTGAACTGATAGGGAAGAAAAGGAAAAAGCGCTCCGTATGGAGCGCTTTTTTGACGTGTCATGACTGGTGCTGTAAGCCGGGTTCTGTATTGGACGGTCATCTATCTGGGACGCGCGTCGCCGCGCGCCTCAAGCCGCCAGTCGGGACGGACGGGCCGCCCATAGTCCCTGTCGGCGTTGCTGCGGATAGAGTTTACAGGCCCCCCATGTTGCCATGGGGCGCGGTGAGCCCTTACCTCGCCTTTCCACCCTTACCGAGTCTTCATTACGGAGACGCGGCGGTATTTCTCTGTTGCACTATTCCTGGGGTCGCCCCCGGCGGACGTTATCCGTTATCCTTGCCCTGCGCAGCCCGGACTTTCCTCATGCATAACGCACGCGACCGTCTGCACCAGTCACGGTATCCAGTATACCCCAAAAAAGCGTTCCCGTCAAACCTGTACTTGCAAAATTGGATGAAATCGGTTATACTGTACATCGAGAAAAAGGCGGTGGACGCATTATTATGACAGCTTTGGAACAATATCTCGGCGGCCTGTCGGATAAACGGGTCGGCGTAATCGGCGCGGGCGTTAGCAATATGCCGCTCATCCGCATGTTGCGCGCGGCGGGAGTCTGTGTGACGGTACATGATAAAAAGACCCCGACAGAGCTTGGCGACGGCTATGCAACGCTGGCGACGCTGGGCGTGGACTTCGTGCTGGGCGAGCATTACCTGGAAGCGCTGGACGAGGACGTGATCTTCCGCACGCCGGGCGTGCATCCGCGTTTTCTGGAAAATGCGCGGCAGAATGGCTCGGAGATCACAAGCGAAATGGAGCTTTTCTTCGCGGTCTGCCCGTGTCCGATCATCGGTATCACAGGCTCGGACGGCAAAACGACCACGACAACATTGGTGAGCGAAATGTTAAAGCATGCGGGCTACACCGTGCATCTGGGCGGCAACATCGGCACACCGCTGTTGCCGCGCGTAAATGAGATGCAGGAAAGGGATCTTGCTGTTGTCGAGCTTTCGTCGTTCCAGCTCATGGGGATGCGGCATTCGCCGCACATTGCGGCGATTACCAATCTGACGCCCAACCACCTGGATTACCACAAGGATTTTGACGAGTATGTGCAGGCGAAAACGGCTATTTACCTTAACCAGAAAGCGGATGACCGTTTGGTGCTCAATCTGGATGACGAGGTTACCCGTTCGCTGCACGCTTCCGGCAACCTGTTCTGCACCAGCAAAACGCAGGAGCTTGCGAACGGTGTGTTTCTGAAAGATGATATGCTGTATATTTCGGAGGACGGTACGCGCCGTGCGCTGATGTCGGCGGCGGATATCCGTATTCCCGGCGCGCACAACGTATACAACATGATGATGGCTGCGGCCGTTGTGCAGGGGTATGTGCCGGACGACGATATCCGCGCGGTTGCGACGACCTTTGGCGGGGTGGAGCACCGGATCGAATTCGTGCGGGAAAAGGACGGCGTCAAATATTATAACGATTCGATTGCTTCCAGCCCAACGCGCACGATCGCTGGCCTGGAATCCTTTCAGCAGAAAGTGATCCTGATTGCGGGCGGCTATGATAAACACATCCCTTATGATGTGCTGGGCGGGCCGATCTGCACCCATGTCAAGACCCTGATCCTGACCGGCGCGACCGCACCAAAGATACGCGACTGCGTGCTGGCGGCCGAAGGGGAACACCCGCCGATCATTGAGGTTCCGGACCTCGAAACCGCCGTGCGCGAAGCACAGGCGCAGGCGCAGTCGGGCGATATGGTCATCATGAGTCCAGCCAGCGCGTCATTTGACCGGTTCAAAAATTTTATGGAGCGCGGCAAGCTGTTCAAATCACTGGTGGAAGCGCTTTAAAACCGTATGTGAGCAAAATGAAAAGACAGCCTCCGGATAACCGGAGGCTGTCTTTTTACGCAGTGCGACGGAACGCTTTCGCAGCGCATACGGCGGTGAACAGGAAAGTGAACAGCTCGGTTGCCGGAAAGGCGACCCAAACGCCCGTGATACCGAACCATGCGGTCAAAAGGAAGAGGAACGGCACAATTGCAATTACGCCGCGGAGCATGGAGAGCAGGAATCCCTGTGCGGAACGCCCTGACGCGCTGAAAAAGATAGAAGAGACGATATTGCAGCCGGCGAACCAAAAGCCGCAGAAATAGATGCGCAGTCCGGTGACCGCGTAGCCGGCGAGGACCGCGTTGTTTTCGCTGTTGAACACTGCGGTAATGGGGGCGGCAAATACGAAAACCAGCACATAAAGCAGCGTGGCAATCGCGAGCGATGACGTGATGCCGTACCGGTAGAAACGGCGAAGCGCGCCGTGGTCGTTCAGGCCGCTGCTGTGGCTGACAAGGGGCTGCATGCCGGTCGACAGGCCTTGAAAGATCGCGATGGCCACCAGAGCCAGATTGGCGACGATACCGTATGCCGCAACGCCGGTATTGCCGGAAATCCGCAGCAGGACGAAATTGAATAAAAACAGCACGACGGCGGAGGAAAGCTCCCCGACGAAAGAAGAGATGCCGGACGCGCAGATCGAAGCGAGCAGGCGGCCCTGCGGCCGCACTCGGCACAGATGAAAGCCGCGGACAGGGCTGCGCAGATGGCCGGAAAGGATCAGCAGACTGATAATTGGGGAAAGCCCAGTGGCGAAAGCCGCGCCAAACATGCCCCAGTCGCAGGGGAAAATGAATACATAGTCCAAAACAACATTGGACAAGCTGCCGACTATCATACCGCACATAGCGCGCCCAGGCGCGCCGTCATTGCGGACAAAGGCAAGTAATACATTGTTCATCACAAAAAAAGGCGCGAAACTGAGCAGGGTGCGCAGATAAACGCTGGTCAGGGGAAAGGTGTCGGCATCTGCGCCTAAAAGACGAGAAACCGGTGCCGCGCCAGCCAGCCCGATCAGCATAAAAAGCAAGCCTACTGCAAGGCCGAGTCCGACGGCATGCGTAAACGCGCGATCCGCGGATATGTTGTCGCATTGGGCGCAGCTGACGGTATAGCGGGTCGCGCCACCGACACCAATCATCAACCCCAGGCCGTTGAGTAGATTGTAGGCGGGGATAGCGATGTTGAGAGCGGCAAGCCCGTTCGCGCCCATCCCGCAGGAGACGAAAAAGGTATCCGCAAGGATATAGCAGGAAAGCCCCAGCATGCCAAGCACGTTCAGTGAGGCGTAGCGCCCGAAGGAGCGTAGATCAGCAGTATGTTCCATTTTGATGTTCTCCTTTAACCAATAAAAAACGCCAGCGCTTTCTATCTTCTAAGGCCTACGATAGAAAGTCTGGCGCAGCAATTTTTATCCGGCGATAAAAACGCGAGCATATTTGGTTTGCAGCTTTTTTAATATAGCACCCTGCGAAAAGCTTGTCAAGATAAATTGAGAACCCCAGCGCCAGGGCGAAGGAAAAGCGGTGAAATACCGCTCATGCCATGCGTAATCAGCGTATGGAGCAGTTCCACGGTTTGCTCGGCTGTCATATCAGGCGCGTCGCCGCGCAACCAAGATGACAGCAGGGATATGACGCCGGGGAGAGTATAGGAATAAATCAAAAACTTATAGCTGCGGGAGCTCTCCGGCATGAGCAAGTCCCATCCC
The DNA here is from genome assembly GCF_014287995.1 of Agathobaculum faecis. NCBI lineage: Bacteria > Bacillati > Bacillota > Clostridia > Eubacteriales > Butyricicoccaceae > Agathobaculum > Agathobaculum faecis. Next base: position 354,131 of record NZ_JACOPL010000001.1, on the reverse strand, counting down.
TGCTGGAAAGCGTTGAAGAGCAACTGCTGCAGGCGGCGGATAAAGCGGGGATCACCCTGCTCGCCGGTAAGCGCATACAACAGCTTGGGAATGCGCGGTGTTTGCTGTAGAAGCTTTAGAAAGGCTACCAGCTCCTCGAACACATGCTCATGAGGCGCACGGGAAAACTCCTGCTCGATATGGTCGATGATATTATTTTCAATTTCGACCAGAAGCGCATCGACATCCCGATAGTGAAGGTAGAACGTGCTGCGGTTGATATCGGCCCGCGCGCAGATATCGGTCACGGTGATATCGGATAACGGCTGTTCGGTAATCAAATCAATAAAGGCGTCGCGCAGCGCGTTGCGCGTATAGAGCACACGGCGGCTGACTTTCTTTTCTGGCATGATGCGGTTCCTCCTGACTGTTGCTATTCTATCAGGATGAATAGGAAAAGTCAACGCTGTGTTGAAAAGAAGACGTAGCGTGGATGAAATTTAACGGATTTTTAGCAGACAGAATTCTTTGTTGTCTGGGAAAATTTTTGAAAAAAGCTGTTGACAAACTTCGTTCTATTCGATATAATACATATTGTCGCTGACAGTGAGGCGACTCGATGAGAAAGCAAATGCGAGTGTGCTGGAACTGGTAGACAGGCACGTTTGAGGGGCGTGTGTCAATCGACGTACGGGTTCAAGTCCCGTCACTCGCACCACTCTCTCAGGTGCGAGACAAGAGAATATGCGGATGTGGCGGAATGGCAGACGCGCTAGCTTCAGGTGCTAGTGTTCGCAAGGACGTGGGGGTTCAAGTCCCCCCATCCGCACCAAAAGACCACCGACGGCTGTCGGTGGTCTTTTTCCTTTGCTGCCTTGCGAATACGGATGAAATAAGGTAAAATAAAAGTGGAAGCGGCTGAGAAATATTTTCCGGCCAAGCATATCCGGACGGAAAATCCGGTCGAAGCATGTCGGCTGGCAAAAAATTTCGTCGGTATATTCTTTCCGAACCGCGGGGAAAATCCTGATAGAACGCACAACCTGTGCATGAGGCAGGAGGATTTTCCATGCAAACCAAAGTAGAGATCTGCGGGGTAAATACATCAGGGCTGCCGGTGCTGTCGGCCAAAAAGACCGACCAACTGCTGCTGCGCGTGAAGCAGGGAGACAAGCAGGCGAGGGACGAGTTGATCCAAGGTAACCTGCGGCTGGTTTTGTCAGTCGTGCAGCGCTTTCAGGGCCGCGGTGAATCGCCGGATGATTTGTTTCAGGTGGGCTGTATCGGGCTGATGAAATCGATCGATCATTTTAACACCGATCTCGGCGTGCGTTTTTCCACCTATGCCGTGCCGATGAACGTTGTTTGGGGAAACCTCCAACCAAATGAAAAAAGACCGCGCCATACATACCCAAGGTAAAGGAGAAAACAATGCTGTTCTGTAACATTGATGTACTGGATGAAGGCTTCATTTTGAAAAGGGGGCAATATGTAGGAACAAGGGATGGTATGATAGATTATATCGGGCCGGCCGCGCCGGACGCGGATTATGGTGAGCGGTACGATGGGCGTCACCGTTTGCTGCTGCCCGGCTTCTACAATGTACACAGCCATGCGCCCATGACCCTGCTGCGCGGCTATGCGGAGAACCTCCCGCTGCAGCGCTGGCTGAATGAAAAGGTCTTTCCATTTGAGGATAAGCTGGATGATGAGGCCGCTTACCACGGCACACAACTTGCGATTGCTGAAATGCTGGCCTGCGGCACGGTGTCATTCACGGATATGTATTTCTTTCTGGATGGGATGACTAGGGCGATTCTGGAGAGCGGCATCAAATGTAATTTGAGCAGGGGGCTTACCGTGTTTGACGACAGTTCTTACGAAGCGCTGCCGGCATATCAGGATAACCTGCGGCTGCTGGGCGAGTGGAACGGCGCGAATCAGGGTCGGCTGCGGGGCGACCTGTGCATCCACGGAGAGTACACCTCGACCCCCAAGGTTGTGGAGGCGGTTGCCGCGCAGGCCGGGGCATGCGGCGCGCAGATGCATATTCATCTTTCGGAAACACAGGAGGAGCATGAGGCGTGCAAGCAGCGGCACGGCATGACGCCGGCGGCCTATATGCAGGCACACGGCATATTCGACGTGCCGACCACAGCGGCGCACTGTGTTTGGCTGGAGGGGGAAGACTTCGACATCCTCAAGAAGCATGGCGTTACCGTTGCCTGCTGTCCGGCCAGCAATCTCAAACTCGCGTCAGGCTATGCCAATGTACCCAGGATGCTCGATATGGGTATTAACGTCGCGTTGGGTACGGATGGCGCGGCCTCCAACAATAATCTTAATATCCTGCAGGATTTGTACCTGTTTGCTGTGGCATATAAAGGGTATTATCGCGATGCGACGTTAATTACTCCCGCGCAGGCGCTGTATGCGGCGACACGCGCAGGCGCTTTGTCACAGGGACGGACGGACAGCGGCCTTCTCAAAGTTGGCTGCAAGGCCGACCTGTGCGTCATCAATACGGATACGCCGCAGTTCACACCCATGACGGATGCGGCCTGCAACGTGGTATATGCGGCGCAGGGGGCGGATATCCGGCTGACGATGGTGGATGGCGAGGTATTATACCGCGACGGTTCGTATACCACGATCGATCTGGAAAAGGTTAAGGCAGAGGTACGGTTACGTACCAGCCGGATTTTGTCCGCACTGTAAGGGGGCATATCGTATGAAAAAAACAAAAGTGGATGAATCGACGGATTATTTGAAAAGCAGGCTGCCGTTTGTGCCGGAAATCGGATTGGTTCTTGGATCCGGACTCGGCCCGATGGCGGAGGAGCTGGAAGCTGCGGTGTGTATCCCGTACGGAGAGATACCGCATTTTCGGGTATCCACCGCGCCGGACCATACCGGACGTTTGATCTGCGGTATGCTGGAGGGGAAAAAGGTTCTTTGTATGCAGGGGCGCCTGCACGGCTACGAGGGCTATGCGCCCGAGGAGATCGCGTATCCGGTCTATGTAATGAAAGCGCTTGGCGTGCGCGCGCTGGTGCTGACGAATGCGTCGGGGGGGATCAATACATCGTTTTCGGTCGGCGATCTTATGCTGATTGAGGATCACATCAATATGACGGGAAAAAGCCCGCTCACCGGACCGAATGACGACAGCTTGGGCGTGCGCTTTCCGGATATGACGTTTGCGTATGCACCTGCTTTGCGGGATACCGCACGAAAGGCCGCATTATCCTGTGGTGTGACGCTCCGGTCCGGCGTTTACTGCGGCGTGAATGGGCCGCAGTTTGAAACACCTGCGGAAATCCGGATGTTTCGCGCGATGGGAGCCGATGCGGTTGGGATGTCCACGGTATTTGAAGTGGTCGCAGCGGCGCACTGCGGCTTGCCGGTAGCTGCGGTTGCAATGATCACCAATATGGCGGCGGGGGTTTTGATGCAGCCGCTTTCTGGCGCGGAGGTCAATCAGATTGCGGAACAACGCGGGGGAGAATTCCAGCGCTTTATGCACTGTCTGATAGCGGGATTATGACCGAAGCACCGTGTGAAAAAAGCGGGTCCATTCTGGACCCGCTTTTTCCTGCGTAAAACAAAAAGGTTTTGCAAGATGCAAAACCTTTTTATGGTCGAGGTGACAGGATTTGAACCTGCGGCCTCTTCGTCCCGAACGAAGCGCTCTACCAAGCTGAGCCACACCTCGAATTATATCCGTCGCAATGTTTTCCAACCGTGACAGCTTTTATATTATATCTCGGATAAGCAGATATGTCAAGACTTTTTCCACAAGTTTTAAAAAACAGGAAGAGCGGGACAGAGCGAGGAACTAAGCGGGAGAAAATACGGCGGCCGCTGCCGCTCACAGCTTGGCGGCGGCGGTCTTTGAGCTGCGCCATGCGATGAGTTGCGCGGCAATCGATACCGCAATCTCTGCGGGGGTCTGCGCGCCGATAGCAAGTCCGATCGGCGTGATGACACGCTGCCGCACATGGAGGAAGCCCTCGCTTTCCAATAGGGAAAAGACTGACTCCCGCTTGCGACGGCTGCCCATTACGCCGATGTAGGAAGCGGGGGTGGAGAGGGCGAAACGGAGCGCGTCCGTATCCCCTTCGTGGCCGCGCGTCATGATACAGAAAGCATCGTCGGCGGCAGGGGAAATCGGACCGGCCAATGTTTGGGTGAGTAGGGAAAATGGGATGCAAAGGGTATGCTCGGCATGGGGGAAACGTTCCGGCGAGCAGAACACCGCGCGGTCGTCAATAACAATATGGCGAAATTCCAGATGATACAGGAGCCGGGAAAGGGCGAGTGACACATGCCCGCCGCCCAGCACAAACACCCGACCGGTATCAGATAAGGGGAGCGCCAGGACTGGACGCTCTTCCAGAAGGACGACAGCGGGGCAGGAGCGGATGGACTGCTCCTGCGAGAGTAGAGGCGCGGAGCCGTCCAGCGGCAGGCAGAATCGGACAGGCGGGACAGCACGGAAACTGTCCACGGCCTGCTGCAGCGGCGCAGCGTCGGTAAGCGGGGTAAAAAGAACCTCGGCAGTACCGCCGCATACCATGCCCAAGCTACCCGCCTGCCGGTTGTCCAGCACAAAGGCTTCACAGCGCGGTACGGTAAGGGCGGACGAGGCGATCGCAAGGCAGCGATGCTCAAGCAGTCCGCCGCCGATTGTGCCGCACAGCAGGCCGTTTTCTCCAACGAGCATCAGGGCGCCGGCCTTACGCGGCGTGGAACCGGTGGAGCGGACGATGGATACCAGCATCGCGGGCCGGCCGGCCTGTATTTCACACAGCGCGGTTTGCAGCAGTCGTTCGATCATGCGGGATACCCTCCGTTTTCAAGTCAGCAGCAATACATGCTCAGGCGCGATGCCGAGCGAATCAGGGAGCGCGGCCGGCTTCCTGTCCTTGGGGAAGCGCCACCAGAGCGCAGGCGCGCTTGCGGCTTGGCTCTGGTAGCGGAACAGCAGGATCCATTCAAACGGCTCTTCCAACGCGTCTGCCCATAACACGGGCAAGCGGTTGGACGGAACCTGCGGGTGGAAAGCATGCGCGCGCAGGCCGACCGCTTTCAGGTTGTCCGGCACAGGCTGCGCGGCAGTCAGACAGACGCCCCAGTCGAGCGCCTCGACGGTATATGCGCCCGCTTTGACCGCGCGGGAGATATTTTTGCAACCGGTCAGACGTGCGGCGGCCTCGCTGCCAGGGGCGGCAAAAACCTCTTTAGTGCCGCCCGCGCGCAGGATACGGCCATCCTCCATAATGCACAGACGGGTGCAGAGGTGATAGGCTTCGTCACGGCTGTGCGTCACCATCACCGCCTGCCGCCCGTAGGAGCGCAGCAGGGACATGAACTGGGGCTGGAGCTGGTCGCGTAAATGGCTGTCCAGCGCGGAGAACGGCTCGTCCAGCAGCAGCAGGCGCGGCTGGCTGACCAGCATGCGGGCAAGCGCTGCCCGCTGCGCCTGTCCGCCCGAAAGCTGGGCTGGGCGGTGTTTTTCCAAACCGGTGAGCTGCAGCATTTCGAGCGTTTCCCGCAGGCACCGCTGGCGGGTGGCCTTATCCTTTTCCGCGTGCAGGCCGCACAGGATGTTTTTTTCCACCGTCATATGGGGAAACAGGGCATAGTGCTGGAACAGATAGCCAACCTGCCGTTTTTGCGGCGGCAGGTTGATGCCGCGAGCGGAATCGAACAGCGTTTCACCGTCCAGCACGATCCAGCCTTCGTCCGGCTTTTCCACGCCGGCGATACATTTGAGCGTCATGCTTTTGCCGCAGCCGGAGGCGCCCAGCAGGCCGGTAACAGCGTCCGCAGTCTCAAACGAAGCGTTTAATGTGAAAGAGCCCAGCCGCTTGCGGATATCGACAAATAAGTTCACCCGACATGTCCTCCTTTCCGCTGGCGACGCTCAAGCAGGCTCACGGTCAGCAGCACCGCTGCCGAGATCGCAAGGTTGACCAGTACCCAGTAAAATGCGTGCAGCTCGTCGCCGGTGCGCCACAGCTGATAGACGGTGGTGGAGATGGTCGCGGTACGGCCGGGCGTATAGCCGATCAGCATACTGGTCGCGCCATACTCGCCCAGCGCGCGGGCGAACGCCAATACGACGCCCGCGAAAATCCCCTGCCTGCAGGCAGGCAGCCGGATACGCCAGAATATGTAACAATTGGAGAGACCAAGCGTCTGCCCAGCCTGCGCTAAGGTCTCGTCGAACGCTTCAAACGCGCCGCGCGCGGTGCGGTACAGTAGGGGAAACGCGACGACCGCCGCCGTGATTACACCGCCGTACCAGGTCATCACGAATTTTATTCCGACGCTTTCCAGCGCCATGCCCAGTGGCCGCCGGCTGCCGAACAACAGCAGCAGAAAATATCCGACGACCGTAGGCGGCAATACGAGCGGCAAGGTCAGTATCATGTCCAAAACGCCTTTGAGCGCACGGGGCAGGCGCACGGCGTAGTATGCCGCCGCGATGCCTGTAAAGCATACCAGCACGATGCTGATCGCCGCGATGCGCAGCGAGTTCCAAAGCGGATACCAGTCCACCCGCGTTACCTCCTCAGATACCAGTGTGGGACTGGATCCCTTTCTCTGTCCGAACCCAGCCTGCGCCGTTAGGCGACTTTAGAGAATCCCACCGCTTCGAACACTGACATGGCCTCGTCTGCGGCAAGGTAGTCCAGAAAAGACCGCGCCGCATCCTGATGCGCGGAGGTTTGCAGCACGGCCGCCGGATAAATGACCTGTCCGCACATTTCGGGTGTCGCCTCATCGACAACGGTCAGGCCCGCGCTGTAAGCGTCCGTGCAGTAAATAACGCCCGCATCCACGCTGCCCTCTCTGACCTGAGTGGTGACCTCTTTGACGTTGCTGCCGTAGGTGATACACTGTGCATTGGTGAGCGCTGATTCATCCAGGCCATAGTAGGCAAGGATTTTTTGCGTATATTGACCGACCGGCACATCGCTGTTGCCCATGGCGAGCAGGATATCCCCCGCTTCCAGATGCGCGGCCAGCATGTCAAAGCTGTCGATGCCCTTGGGGTTATTTTCCGGCACGGCGAGCGTCACCTTGTTTTCCAACAGGTCGACACGGCTGCCCGCCAGCAAGAAATCCAGCCCGTCGGTGTTGACCGATGGGTCAGCCGTCGCATCCAATTGATCCATCTGCTTTTGGCCGGCGGAAATAAACAGGTCGCACATCGCGCCTTCCTCGATCTGGGTCTTGAGTGTACCGGAGGAGTCAAAGTTAAAGGTCAGCGTCACGTCCGGCGCGACGGTTTTGTAGTCCTCGGCGATCTGGTCCAGGGTTTCGGTAAGGCTGGCCGCTGCGAAAACGACCAGTTCAGTTTCCTGCCCTGCTGCGACGTCGCCGGATGCGGCTTCCGTGCCGTCGCAGGCAGTCAGGCTGAGCGCCGTTGCTGCCGTGAGCAACCATACAATGTGTTTTTCCATAGGGGATTCTCTTTTCTTTTTCATGGATTTCTTGGTGGAATATAGCATACGGACAAGATTACAGATGCTTTTCAACATAGTGCGCATCATAAAGGTTCCAGTATTTCCGGTATACGCGGTCGTCCTGTCCGTCAAAATTCAATTGATACATTCTGAATACGACCCGAATATTTTTAGGCTGCCACTGCTCCTCGTAAGAATAGCAATATCGCATGCCGATCTGTCGCATCACTTTTCCGCTTCTGGGGTTGTTTTTATCGTGCGTTGCCGTGATGTAAGGAACACCGTCCTTTCGCAGATACGCGACAAGCGTCTTGCCTGCCTCGGTCGCGATCCCTCTGTGCCAGAACTCACGGCGGAGCGCATAGCCGAAATCATGGCTGTCGTCCGTATCTGCTTTTACATAGCCGATCGGAATGTTATCACTTTGTAGACAAATTGCGAAATGATATGCCTTGCCTGCAAAATGCGTTTCGTAAAATGTCCTGGTATCCTCCAGACTTTTGACGGGGAACCAGGGTAAGAACGTGTTTACCGTTTCATCCATCAAAAGAAGATGCAGAGGCTGCATATCTTTGTCTTCAAATTTGCGCAGGATTAGCCGGTCTGTTTCAAGAGGTATGGTATGCATCAAAGCCTCCTTTTTTGATGTAGAGAACTCAGCGCCCACAGTCCTGCGGCATGCCACGCAGGAGGTCAAGCGCATGGGGGAGCTGGTCCAGAAATACGTCCATGCCCTCCATACACGCCCTGGGGCTGCCGGGCAGATTAATAATCAGCGTCTTGCCGCGGATGACCGCCGCCGCGCGGCTGAGCATGGCGCGCGGCGTGATGCGCATGCTCGCGGCGCGGATCGCTTCCGCGATGCCGGGCGCGTCGCGTTCCGCGACAGCGCGTGTCGCCTCAGGTGTGATATCGCGCGGGGCAAAGCCTGTGCCGCCCGTGGTCAGAATCAGGTCGAGCTGCCGCTGGTCGCACAGGCGGATAAGGCTGCGCTCAAGCAGTTCGCGTTCGTCCGGCCGGACAAGCTGCTCGACAACCACGAATCCGGCCGCGGCCAGCCGTGCGGCGACCAAAGGACCGCTTTTATCCTCTCGCTCGCCTGAAGCGCAGCGGTCGGACAGGGTGACGACCGCCGCCTGATATGGTAAGGGCGCGGTGCGCGGCTCGACTGTCATTTCATCGCCTGCGGAGATTTGCCCGCCTGCGAGCACGCGGGCGAACACACCTTCACGCGGCATAATGCAATCCCCCATTTTTTCGTAAATCGCACAGTGGTGATGGCATTCCTTGCCGATTTGTGTCAGCTCAAGTAGCACATCCCCGCAGCGCAGCAATGTGCCGACCGGCAGGCTGCGGAAGTCGATGCCCTCCACCACGAGATTTTCCCCAAACGCGCCGGAGCGCACATCCGCGCCTTTTGCGTTAAAAGCAGCAACCTCCTCTGCGGAAAGCAGACTGACCTGCCGGTGCCAGTGTCCGGCGTGTGCGTCACCGCGGATACCCCAATCCTTTTCCAGCAGAGCTTCCTTTCGGCTTTGCTTTTGTACGCCGCGCGTTTCGCTCGTACATACGGCGATTATCTTTCCCATTGACTATCCTCCGATCTGGTTCATGCTTCTTTGCTCGGCGGGGTACTGCGTTCGGGTAAAACAATGGGCGGCAGGTTTTGCCCAAACTGCCTGTTCGATGGCCGTACTCAACGCGTTTTCCGCCGCGCCGCCGCGCAGGAGCGGCTTCAGGTCCGTACCTTGCGGATAGCAAAGGCAGGGCTTCAATATGCCCGTACTGGTCAGGCGCACGCGGTTGCAGTCTGCGCAAAACGAATGGCTGACCGCTTGGATGAGTCCGATGTAGCCCTGAAGAGCGGGCGTGGAATAATAGCGTGCAGGTCCGTTGCCGCGCCGCTCCCCAAAAGGCGCAAGCGTCGGCCAGACTGTGCGCAGGCGGTCAAGAACGGAAGAAGACGCGGCGGAAAGCGCTTTCCTGCCGCCAATCGGCATATGTTCGATAAAACGCACGTCTACAGGGAGCTGCTCCGCCAGCCGCGCGAGTGAGATGAGTTGATCTGCTGTTTCCGGCAGAAGCACAGCGTTTATGCGGGTAGGGAGCCGCCCCGCGCATTGGCGTACGGCGGCGAGCACGTCGTCTGCTGTGTGCATGCGGCGGGTGATGCGTTGATACTGCGCGTTATCGAGGGTGTCCAAGCTGATGTTGACGCTGTCGAGACCGGCTTGGCACAGCTCGTCCAGCAAAGGCGGGAGCAGGAGGCCGTTGGTGGTCAGCGTTACCTGACGCACGCCGGAAACTGCCTTCAGCGCGCGGATAAAATCCGTACAGCCCCGGCGGACAAGCGGTTCGCCGCCTGTGACCTTGAACCGGTCAATGCCCAGCGCCGCCGCCGCACGTGCGACGCGCAGCAGCTCCTCATACCGAAGCAGAGCGCTGTGCGCGGAAAGCGGGATGCCTCCGGCTGGCATACAGTAGCGGCAGCGCAGGTTGCACCGGTCGGTAATGGATAAGCGCAGGTAGTTAATCTCGCGGCCGAGCGCGTCACGCATGGCTGTTGTCCGCAAAGCGGAAATCTCCGCTCTTGCCGCCCTGCTTTTTCAGCAGATGGATGTCCGAGATCACCATGCGCTTGTCGATCGCCTTACACATATCGTAAATGGTGAGCAGCGCGGTGGAAGCGCCGGTCAGGGCTTCCATTTCCACACCGGTCGGGCCGGCGCAACGCACGGTGCAGACAGCCTGGATGCTCCGTTCTTCTTCCAAAAACGTAAATGCGATTTCGCATTTGGTAAGGTTCAGCCGGTGGCACAGCGGAATAAGGTCGGCGGTGTGTTTAGCAGCCATGATGCCCGCCACCTGTGCTACGCCAAGCACATTGCCTTTTTGGGATGTGCCGCTTTGAACAGCTGAAAAGCATTCCGCGCTCATGCGGATGCGTCCAGAGGCGGAAGCCGTGCGCACAGAGGACTGCTTCGCGCTTACATCCACCATCACGGCATTGCCGTTTGCATCAATATGGGTAAAAGCCATAACGTCCTCCTGTTTCCCACGATGAAGCCGATGCGTCATATGCCCTTGCCGAAGCCGCAGTTCGGGAAATGGCAGTCCGCACAGTTCAGGCACAGCCCACCATGCCCCAGACCGGCGAGCCAGTCTGCAGTGACAGGCATGTCTGCCAGCAGACGAGGCAGGACCAGATCGAAGATGGTACGCTTTGCGTACATCACGCACCCCGGCAGGCCGCAGACCGGATGCCCGTCCGGCAGATAGGAAACAAGGAACATCGCGCCCGGCAGCACGGGTGCGCCGTAGCTGATCACTTTCGCGCCCGCATTCCGTATGGCAAGCGGAGTGCGGTCGTCCGGATCGACGCTCATGCCGCCGGTACAGAGAATCAGCTCCACGCCGCTGGCCGCCATCTGACAGATTGCGTCCGTGATCTGTCCCGCGTTGTCGCTGCAAACCGTATGTGCGGTCATTTTACAGCCGTATTCGGCCATTTTCCGCACGAGCACCGGCGTGAATGCATCCTGAATCAGGCCATGATATACCTCGTTTCCAGTTGTGACCACGCCGAAAGAACGGGGACGGAATGGAAGCAGTCGGAGGAGCGGTTCGTCTCCGGTTGTTCGTGCAGCCCGCTCCATTTTTTCTTTTTCGATCACAAGAGGGATCACACGCATGCCGCACAGCTTGTCGCCCGCCTTGACGGGAAAGCCCGAGGCGCGCGTGGCGATTATCATTTCGCCCAGCGCATTGACCGCGCGCAGGCGCTCGATATCGACCAGCAGCAGGCCGTCGGCTTCAGCGATCAGCTCGATTTTCCCCTCTTTAGGAGGGGTGGCGCGCATATGCGCGTTTTGACAGATTGCACGCAGGATATCCGCTGCATCGTTTTCGTGCAGCATGGTTTCGTTATTTTCCCAAATATAGATATGCTCCTTGCCGACGCTGAGGAGGATAGGGATATCCTCCTCGCGGATGATATGACCCTTGCGGAACACCGCGTCCTTTGTGATGCCAGGGATAATCTGGGTGATATCATGGCAGAGCACCTGCCCGACCGCGTCCTGCGTGCGTATCAATTTCATAGGGAAAGCCTCCTGCGGTAAGCTGCGGACTGCTCACAAAAGCGTCCAGCGGCATTTGTATAACACGATTATACCATACTGCAATCTATTTCGGCAACAAATAAGGAATAGAAAAGCGCAGGGCGTTTTTGTCGCACCTTTCGTTATATTAATTAATATATAACGAAAGGTATGCAAAACGGGTGGGCCGTTGCGTTTGAACAGGGGACATGCTATAATGATGGCATATTGGCGGATGGAGGAAAACCTAATGGCGGAGCGGATTCGGGTGAAAGCAAGCCTGCGCCTTGTGCGGGAGGGAAAGCTTTTCGGGCCGGGCGCGGCGCAGTTGCTCGAGGGCGTCGCGGAACTGGGATCCCTGCGGCGCAGCGCCGCACGCATGGAGATGAGCTACAACAAGGCATGGAGCGTGGTACATGCTTGCGAGGAGCAGCTTGGCTTTGCGCTGTTGGAGCGCCGCATCGGCGGAGCGGGGGGCGGCGGCGCGTCGCTGACTGAAAAAGGACGCGCGCTTCTGGCGCGGTACCGTGCGTTCGACAGACAGGCACATGAGATGCTCGACCAGATGGCGCAGGAATATTTTACGGATCTGTTGGGGCAGGAGTGAACTGGAATGTTAAAGCGTGAAGTGCGGCCGTGGGTGCTGGTGCGGGGAGCAGGAGATCTGGCAACCGGAGTGATCGTTCGCCTGTACCGCTGCGGCTTCAGGGTGATCACGACTGAATGTGCGGACCCTTCCGCGATTCGGCGCAAGGCGGCGCTGTGCGAGGCTGTTTGGCGGGGGACATCCAAGGTGGAGGGCGTGCGCTGCCGCTGCGTTTCTGATGTGGCGCAGGCGGCAGCGGTATCCCGCACGGGCGAAGTGCCGCTGCTGGTGGATGAACGCGCGGCTTGCATCGGGGTGCTGCGGCCCGCCGCAGTGGTGGATGCCATTTTGGCCAAACACAATTTGGGTACCGACCGGAGCCTGGCTCAAATCACGATTGGCATTGGCCCAGGCTTTACTGCGGGCGAGGATGTGGACGCAGTGGTGGAGACCATGCGGGGACACCATCTGGGGCGTGTGATTCGGCAGGGTGCGGCAATACCAGATACGGGTGTGCCGGGGGCGATTGCGGGTTATACGGTGGAACGGGTCATTCACGCGCCGGCGGCAGGGCGGATGCGCTTTGTTAAGGATGAAACTGGTGCGGCAGTGGATATCGGCGCGATTGTCCGCGCGGGGCAGACCATCGCCCGTATTGGAGAAACGCCGGTTTCCGCGACGATAAACGGCGTTCTGCGCGGCCTGATTCGGGAGGGCTATCCGGTATCGGCGGGGCTGAAGATCGCGGATATCGACCCACGGCCGGAACAGGCGGCCTATTGCGATACCATATCGGATAAGGCGCGTGCAATCGGCGGCGGCGTGGTGGAAGCGCTTCTCGAGCTATCCGGAGAAAAGGGGATCGAGTTACTGTAAGCAACGACAAAAACGGGCTGGTATCAGCCCGTTTTTTAGGTCAAGGGAAGCAGCCAGTCGATGAAGTGGGCAGGGGTGTCGTGTAGACTTCCCATGCGGCAGTCCAGGCCGTCAGAGGAAAGCGCCTGCAAAATTTCCTTCGCCTGCGGCCGAACACCGGTAAGATCCGACTGATTTAGGAAGACGCGCAGCTTGTCAGGGGGAAGTCCGACCGCGGCGACGGTTTCCCGAATGCAGGATATCATGGTCTGCGGACCGATCCGCTGGCTGGGAGCCTGCGCCCAGACGGGGTGGAGCTGGTAACGGTGTACCGCTGCCCCGACCGGTCGCCCAAGCGCGGACAGGCCGGCAACAATCAGGCAAAGGCTGGTTTGCGGCGGGAGTACCGGTTCATCCGGACGGTGCAGCTTGAGCGGTAAGCCGTGCGCGCCGTCCGCTTCGCAAAGCGTAATATCGGAAGCGCGGATGGATTGCTGCAGCAAGGCAGCGGGAAGCGCCCCCATTTTCCCGTCTGTAGAACGCGTACCCGCACAGGTAACTCCGGTCCGGCGAAGCTGTTCCTGAAGCTGGATGGGGGGGGGATCGAGCAGCAGGCTGCGGCACAGCGGCGGACGGACTGGAAACATATGGGTCGTGGTGGTCAGCAGGACAGCACGGTGGGAGAGGGCGCGTGCCAGATGAAGCAGGGCGGTCGTTTTCCCGCCGGCCCCTACGGCGGCAATTACGAAAGGCGACATGGGTGTCACTCCTTTCAGGTTTCGCTGCGCCAAAGCAGAATATAACCAGTGGTTCCCGCAAGGTAAATTGCCTCGGTATCCGTATCCAGCAGCGCGCGGCAGTCAGTTTCGGCGGAAAACTGGACGCAGGTGCCGCAGGACGAACTGAGCGTGCGCGGGACTGGCAGCATCCGGACGGGAATATCCGCGTTTTGCAGGGCTTGGAAGCTTAAAAGAGCGCTCAGGTGGGTGTAGAACGTCGCAATATATCGATTCATGGCAGTTTAGTCAGCAGAAGAGAGAATTCATCATCCGCAACCTCGCGAATCTCTACCGCATAACCGCTGTGACCGGCAAAGCGGGAAATATTTTCGACCGCGCAGCGGTCGTCCACCAGCACCTCAAGTTGGTCGGGCGCGCTCCGGCTGACTTCCTTCTGCACCATGACCACCGGCATGGGGCAGGAATATCCTCTTGCATCAACCATTGTTTTTTTCCTCCTTGTGCAGATTCACGACGGATATGATAAACAGCAGGATCAGGCCGATCAGTATCCCGATCTGTCCGGGCGTTCCCACACCTCCAGCGACAAAGGCGCCGCCCGTCATGGCATCCGCGTTGCCGGCCATGCCGAAATTGTGGGAGAGCGCCGCGCCGGTCAGCATGCCGAATACGGTAACCGCGCTGTCCCCGTTGCCTTCTCCGGCCAAAATGAGCTGGCGGAGCGGGCATCCGCCCAGAAGAACAGCGCCCCAGCCGACCGCTGCCATCCCGAGCAGGTTCCACAGATAATCATGATGGGCAATCGGCTGCACGGCAAGCGTGGGATGGAATCCGCCCAGCAGCAGGTTGCCGATCAGCACGGTGGCGAAGATCGCCGCAAAGCCGCTCACTAAATGGAAGTCGCGGAACAGGAATATGTCGCGGATGCCGCCTGCCATACACAGCCGGCTTTTCTGCGCCAGCCCGCCGACGATCAGCCCGCCGGCGAGGGAAACCAGCCAGTAGGCATGGCTCGCGCCCGGCCCTTCCTCGGAGAAGCGCAGCACAGAAGGTACGGCAAGCAGAAGGACAAGAAGGGCGGCCATAAAACAGGGCAGGACGAAGCCGTTAGACCGCTTTACTTTATAGGCGCGGCCCAGGGAAAATCCTTTTTTCAGGCACAACACACCGATGCCGATGCCGAGCGCGAAGCCGGCAAAGCCGGAAACGGCGGTAAGGTCGCCCCCGGCCAGCCGAAGCACCATGCGGAGCGGGCAGCCGAGGAAAGCGAGCGCTCCGACCATGACAATCATACCCAGTACAAAGCGCAGCGCGGGCGCGGAACCGGCGCGCGCCTCGAATTCACGGCCGGCCGTGGCGGACAGGAGCGCGCCCAGTACGAGCCCGATTATTTCCGGGCGTATGTATTGGACCTTTGCGGCGCTGTGCATACCAAGCCCGCCCGCGATATCACGCAGGAAGCAGGCGATGCAGAAGCCCATATTGGCGGGATTGCCTGCTGCGGTAAGCCCCAGCGCAGCGAGGCCGGTGATAAAACCGGCCAGAAGGATGAGACGGTGGTGTTTGCTCATAGGGAATCTCCTTTAATAAAATGAGGTCGAAATTTTACTTTTGCTGCAGGCTGTGCTACACTGGTCAAAACAGAGCCCTGTACAGAGAGGGCAATGGAGGGATGCCGATGAGAACCATATATCTGGATCATGCCGCGACGTCGTTCCCCAAACCGCCGGCGGTAGGGAAACGGATGCAGGAATATGTGGAAACCGTGGGCGCGACGGTCAACCGGTCGTCCTATGGCGCCGCGCAGGAGGCGGGTATGGTCGCGCTGCGCCTGCGGCAAAGGCTGGGTGCGCTGTTCTCTTTTCCCGACCCTGCGCATGTGGTGCTGACGCCCGGCAATACTTGGGGGCTGAATATGCTGCTGCACGGCGCGCTGCGCCCGGGCGATCACTGTCTGGTTTCCGCGATGGAGCACAACGCGGTCATGCGTCCGCTACAGCAGATGTCGCAGCACGGCGTGCGGTTTGAGCGCGTGCCGTGCGACGCGGAGGGATGCCTTGACCTGCGGGCGCTGGAGCGGATGCTGCGGCCGGATACGAGGCTGGTGCTGCTTTGCCACGCCTCCAACGTTTCCGGCACGGTGCAGGACGCCGAAAGGGCGGGACAGGTCTGCGCTGCGCATGGTGTTCCGTTTGCGCTGGATGCCGCGCAGACGGCCGGACACCTGCCGATTGATTTCGGCAGGCTGGGGCTTGCGGCGCTATCCGTTCCCGGGCATAAGGGCCTGATGGGGCCGCAGGGCATCGGGGCGCTGATTCTGCGGCCGGATTTCGCGGCGGCTCTGGAACCATTTGTTTCCGGTGGGACGGGAAGCGCGTCAGACAGCGAGGAACAGCCAAGTTATATGCCCGACCGGTTTGAGTCGGGAACACCGAATGTGCCGGGGATTTACGGCTGGGAAGCGGCGCTGGAATACCTGCAGGGCGTTACGGTGGAGACGGTCGCCGCACATGACAGGGTGCTGGCCGAACAGTTCCTGGACGGCTTGCAGAGAGTGCCGGGCGTCGTGCTGTACGGCCCCCGAACCGCCGCGGGGCGGGTAGGGGTATTCAGCCTAGATTTCCCTGGAAAAGATAATGCGGAAGCGGCGTACCGGCTGGAGTGCGAATATGGAATTTTGACACGCTGCGGTTTGCACTGTGCGCCGTCCGCTCATAAAACGCTTGGCACGTTCCCAAGAGGAAGCGTGCGGCTGTCTTTCGGTTGGTTCACGACCGAAGAAGAGGTCGGGCGTGCGCTGGAAGCCATTGCCGCGGTCAGCGCAGGATGATTCTTGCGCCTCCGGTATAGTCGGCCGCTTTGCCGATACGCTGCGCGCTGGGTACGGATGGCCGCAACTCGTCCCAAAGCGCGTCCGCGTCCGCCGGATCGACGGCGATCAGCAGCCCGCCGGAGGTCTGCGGGTCATACAGCAGGTCCTGTACAGCCAGCTCGGTCTGTCCCGCATCGACAAAGGGCTGGGCAAAGGTGCGGTTGCGATACATCCCTTCCGGCAGGATGCCGGTGCGCGCCAGCGCGAGGGCTTCGGGCAGCAGGTCGAACCCTTTTGCGTCAAGCGTCAGCGCAACCCCGCTTGCCTGCGCCATTTCAACCGCATGGCCGAGAAGGCCGAAGCCGGTTACATCCGTGCAGGCATGGACGCGATACCGCACCATGATATCGCGCGCGGCTTTGTTCAGGGTTGCCATCAGGCGATAGGCCTGCGCGAGCGCGGCAGGGGGACAAAGCTCCGCTTTGGCGGCGGTAGTGAGGACGCCGGTTCCGAGGGGCTTGGTCAGAAACATAATATCCCCCGGCCTTGCCCCTGCGTTTGTCAGCAGCCGCTCGGGATGGACAAAGCCAGTGACGGACAGGCCGTATTTTGGCTCCTCATCCAAAATACTGTGTCCGCCGGTGATGAGCGCGCCGGCTTCATATACCTTGCCATAGCCGCCCCTGAGAAGCGCATGGACCGCGCTCTGGGGCATCTTCTCCGGTATACAGAGCAGGTTAAGCGCGAGCTTTGGTTCGCCGCCCATGGCGTAAATGTCAGACAGGGCGTTGGCGGCCGCAATCTGGCCAAACAGAAACGGATCGTCCGCAATGGGTGGAAAAAAGTCCACGGTCTGCACCAGCGCAAGCTCGTCCGACAGCCGGTAAACCGAGGCGTCATCGCTTTTGTCAAAGCCCACCAGCAGATCAGGATCGCGGTGGACCTCTATGCCGTCGAGCAACTGTGCCAAAATACCGGCGCCGACCTTGGCGCCGCAGCCTGCGCAACGAGTAAGTTTGGTCCATTTAATATTTTCTTCCATAGCGGCAGCTCCTTGCTTTGCAGAAAAAAAGCGATTGAAAGCGTGCTTCAATCGCGGTGCCTGCGTGCGTTATCCTAATCAAAAGATAACATGGATGGGGGAAAAGGTCAAGAAAAGAAATGTCTGGACCGTTCCCGAAACGGGTTTTCTGCCGCCTTTCAAGGCGTCGACGTTTTACGGTATATGCCTTTTCAGAAAAGCGGTTTCATGGTATACTGGAAACAAATGATGGAATGATGAGGAATGTTTTATGGTTTCATATGCGCTTACCTGCTGTTCGACAGCAGATCTGCCCGCCGAATTCTTTCGGATGAGGCAGGTACCCTTCGCCAGCTTTCATTTTCAGTTGGAGGGGGAAGATTACCTGGACGATCTCGGCAAAACCATACCCTATGAGGAGTATTTTGCAAAAATAGCCGCGGGGGCGCAGCCCACCACGGCGCAGGTAAATGTGGAGGAATACAAGCGGCTGTTCGAACCGCTGCTGCAGGAGGGGAAAGACATCCTGCATCTGTCATTTTCTAGCGGACTGTCAGGCTCCTGCGCGTCCGCCTGTATTGCGGCCGAAGAAATGCGGGAGAAATATCCGGAACGGAAGATTTATGTGGTGGATACGCTGGCGGCATCCTCCGGCTATGGGCTGCTGGTGGATGCGGCCTGCGATAAGCGCGACGCGGGTATGTCGCTTGATGAATTGCACACATGGGTGGAACAGAACAAGCTCCGGCTCCACCACTGGTTTTTTGCGACCGACCTGACCAGCTTTAAGCGCGGTGGCCGAATTTCGCCCGCTGCAGCAACCTTTGGCACGCTGCTGGGGATTTGTCCGCTGCTCAACGTGGATTTTGAGGGCCGTCTGGTTCCTCGGAAGAAAATACGGGGCAAAAAAGCGGTCGTTTCCGAAATTGTTAAAATGATGGAGCAGCATGCGGAAAATGGACTGGATTACAGCGGAAAATGCTTTATTTCGCAGTCCGCATGCATGGAAGATGCGCGCGCGGTAGCGGATATGGTAGAGGCGCGATTCCCGCATCTGAACGGCAGGGTCTCCATAAACAGTATCGGCACAGTAATCGGTGCGCATACCGGCCCAGGGACGGTTGCGCTGTTTTTCTGGGGAGATGAGCGGGACGACTGAAATGGAAAAAGCAGGGAGGATGGTAGCACCATCTCCCTGCTTTTTTAATCTCTGCGGCCGGACGGCGTTCTGGTAGGGGCAAGCACATAAACATGCGTCGCGCCCATTTCGCGCAGCAGCTTGACCGCCGCGGCAGCCGTCGAACCGGTTGTGATAATATCGTCTACAAGGACAACGGATTTACCGGAAAGGTCGATGCCGGCGCGTATCCACAGAGCGCGTTTCGCGTTCTTCTCCCGCGCCGCCGCGTCCTTTCGGCCAGACTGCTTGGGGGTAAACGGCCGCTTCCACAGCGTGGCGGCACAGGAAAGCGAAAACGGGGCGGCGATCCGCTGCGCGAGCAGCTCCGCCTGGTTATAGCCGCGCTGGTACCAGTGGAGCACACCGATGGGGATAAATGTGACAAGATCAGGCATCCAGGTGTCCAGTCGCTCCGCTAAGACCGGCAGGGTCTGCGCGGCGAACCAGTCTGCATAGTGCTGGCGGTGCTTGAATTTGAAACGCTTGACCGCGTCCGCGACCGCACCGGTGTAAAGAAGCGGTGCGGCGGCATCATCGGCTCCGTCGATCTGGAACCGCTCGGTGCATCGGTACTGCTCCCGCACGGCCTTTGCGCAGGCAGGACAAAGCATGGCGGCTTTCCCAGCGTCAGCATCCAAGGTTTTGCAGCAAAGTACACAGGTTTTTGTAAAAATAAGACCCATAACACCCCTCCGATCAAAGGATAAAGGACTGACTCCGAAGAGACAGCCCTTTTTATCTTATCCAAGCAGCTTTTTCAGGCGCTCTGCCGCCTCAACCGTTCGCTGCTGGTCGCCGAACGCGGTCAGGCGGAAGAAACCGTCGCCGTTCTTGCCAAAGCCGGCGCCGGGCGTGCCGACCACATGGGCGTGTTCCAGCAGGTAGTCAAAGAACGTCCAGCTATCCATGCTATTCGGGCATTTCAGCCAGAGATATGGGCTGTTTTTACCGCCCGTGTACCAGATGCCGAGCGAATCGAGCGTTTCGCTGAGCACTTTGGCATTCTGCTTATAATAGCCGAGCGTTTCCCGAATCTGCTGCATGCCCGCTTCGGTAAAGCAGGCCGCCGCACCTTTCTGTACGATATAGGGTACGCCGTTGAATTTTGTGGTCTGGCGGCGCAGCCACATTTTGTTGAGTTTTCCATCAGCCAAAGCCTTAGGGACGATCGTCCAGCCACAGCGCGTTCCGGTGAAGCCGGCCATTTTGGAGAACGAACAGAACTCGACCGCACAGGTTTTGGCACCCTCGATCTCATAAATGGAGCGGGGGAGACCGGTGTCTTCGATAAAGCATTCGTAAGCCGCATCATATAGGATAACAGCATGCTGCGCGTTGGCGTACTCCACCCATGCCTGAAGTCCGGCACGGTCATATGCGGCGCCGGTCGGGTTGTTCGGGGAGCAGATATAGATGATATCACACGCTGTGCCGGCATCCGGCAGCGGGAGGAAGCCGTTTCCCGCGTTGGCGTCCGCAAAAATCACCTTGCGGCCGGCCATGACATTGGTATCGACATAGACGGGATAGACCGGATCGGGAACCAGGACGGTATTATCTGCGCTGAACAGGTCGAGGATATTGCCGAGATCACTTTTTGCGCCGTCCGAAATAAAGATTTCATCGGTATCAAGCGAAACGCCATGCGTCCGGTAATAGCCGGCCAGCGCTTCGTGCAGAAAGCTGTAGCCCTGCTCGTCGCCATAGCCGTGGAAGGTTTCCTGCCGGGCCTGATCCTCGACCGCCGCGTGCAGCGCGTCGATCACAGCAGGAACCAGGGGACGGGTTACATCTCCGATGGACAGCTTGATCACATCCGCTTCCGGATGGGCGGCCTGAAATTCGCGCTGCTTTTTGGCTACGGTGGAAAACAGATAGCTCTGCGCGATATTGTCAAAATTTTGATTAATCTGCATGTTTTTTGCTCCTTTCCAGCGATGCTGCAACAAACGCCTTGAACAGCGGATGCGCGCGGTTGGGGCGGGACTTGAATTCGGGGTGGAACTGTACGCCGATATAGAACGGATGGTTTGGGATCTCGACTGTTTCAACCAGCTCGCCGGTGGGCGAGGTGCCTGTAATCAGCATACCCTGTTTTTCGATCTGCTCACGGAAATTATTATTGAATTCATAACGGTGGCGGTGGCGCTCGGAAATCATTTCCGTGCCATAGGCCGCAGACATGATGGTGTCCGGACGAATTTTACATGGATAAGCGCCCAGACGCATCGTACCGCCTTTTTTGGAAACGCCCTGCTGACTTTCCATCAGGTCGATGACCGGATGCGTGGAATCCGGATCAAACTCGCTCGAATTAGCGTCTTCAAAGCCCAGCACGTTGCGCGCATAGCTCATGACCGCAATCTGCATGCCCAGACAGATGCCGAAATAGGGGATGCCCTGTGTGCGCGCATAATTGGCGGCGCAGATCATGCCCTCAATGCCGCGCGGGCCGAAGCCGCCGGGGAGGATGACGCCGTCGACCTCGCCGAGCAGCTTGTCCACGGTCGAGTCGTTGATCTCCTCCGAATCCACCCATTCAATATCGACAAAGCATTCATTTTCATAGCCACCGTGCTGCAGGGCTTCCGCAACGGACAGGTATGCGTCGTGCAGCTTAACGTATTTGCCGACCAGCGCGATCCGGACATGCGCCTTGCGCGCTGCGATGCGCTCGAGCATGGCGACCCACTCGCTCATGTCGCCCTTGGGCGCGCCGATGGCCAGCTCGCGGCAGACGATATCGGACAGGTGGCTTTCCTCCAGCATCATGGGCGCCTGATACAGTACGGGAAGCGTACGGTTTTCAATTACGCAGTCCTCCGGCACGGTGCAGAACATGGAGATCTTCCTTTTGATGTCGTCATCCATAGGCTGATCGACGCGCGCTACGATAATATCCGGGGAAATGCCGAGGCCGCGCAGCTCCTTGACCGAATGCTGGGTGGGCTTGCTTTTCGGCTCGTTCGAGCCGGAGATGTAGGGGACGAGCGTTACATGGATAAACAGGCAGTTGCGGCGGCCGACCTCGGTCGCGACTTGGCGGATCGCCTCAAGGAACGGCTGGGATTCGATATCGCCGGTTGTACCTCCGATCTCGGTGATGACAACGTCGGCCGAGGTCTTCTTGCCGACCGAATAAATGAAAGACTTGATCTCATTGGTAATATGGGGGATGACCTGCACGGTTTCGCCCAGGTATTCCCCGGCGCGCTCCTTGTTGAGCACGTTCCAGTAGACCTTGCCGGTGGTCAGGTTGGAGAATTTGTTCAAGTCCTCGTCGATAAAGCGTTCATAGTGGCCGAGGTCGAGATCGGTTTCCGCACCATCGTCCGTTACATAGACCTCGCCATGCTGGAACGGGCTCATCGTACCCGGGTCGACGTTGATGTAGGGGTCGAGCTTCTGCGCGGCCACCTTGAGGCCGCGGCTTTTCAGCAGGCGTCCCAGCGACGCGGCCGTGATGCCCTTGCCCAGACCAGAAACAACGCCGCCGGTTACGAAGATGTACTTTGTCATATCTCGATTTCCCCCTCAAAAATTGTGGTTGCCGCGCCCGTCATGAACACGGTTTCGTCGGTATATTGAATGTTCAGATCACCGCCGCGCAGGCGGACGGTGATATCGCTGCCTTTTTCCGCGCGCCCTGTAAGGCAGGCCGCGACGCCCACGGCGCACGCGCCGGTGCCGCAGGCCCAAGTTTCGCCCGAGCCGCGCTCCCACACGCGCATTTTCAGGCTGCCATCGGATTGGATATTGACAAATTCCGTGTTGATGCGCGCAGGGAAGAGCGGGTGATGCTCGAATTTGGGTCCGGTCCGCGCGAGGTCGAGACTATCGATATCCTCGGACAGGAAGATTACGCAGTGCGGATTGCCCATGGAGACACAGGTGACGTGATAAACCCTTTCATCCACCACAAGCGGCGCGCCGACGACGGAATCGCCTTCGAAATCGGCCGGTATATCGCGCGGCAGGAGAATGGCGGCGCCCATATCCACGCGGACAGACTGAACCCTGCCGTCCCGAACGTCGAGTTCGAGCCTTTTGACACCGGAAAGCGTATCAACCGTGACCGCTGTCCGTCCGTTTACCATGCCGTTGTCATACAGGTATTTGCCGACGCAGCGGATGCCGTTTCCGCACATCCGGCCCTCCGAACCGTCCGCGTTGAAAATCCGCATCTGCGCGTCTGCCCGGTCGGATGGAGATATCAGGATGATACCATCGCCACCGATGCCGAAATGCGGCTCGCTCAGCCGGATGGAAAGCGCCTCCGGATCGGGTACAGCCTGGTCGAAGCAGTTGAAATAAATATAATGATTGCCGCAGCCGTGCATTTTGGTAAAAGACAGCTTCACGCGGTTTCCCCTCCTTGAAGATCATTTTTCGAGGCGTGCATACGCGTTTCACGCACCGCAACCCATATGTAATTTAGTATAGCATAATTCCTTTCCGATTTCTCTACCCAATTGAAAAAAACCGGAAAAATTTTGTCGTATCCCGAAGGCTGGTTTTGGGTGGTATCATACAAAAAATGAAGAAATCGGACAATGCGACGGAAAGGGAAGAAGCGGGCGCTTTGCGGATTCTGAAAAATACGGACCGCCCGCGCGTAAGATACCTGTACAGATTAAACAAAGAGGAAAAAGACGAGGAGGAGGCCTTGACAAGCCGGAAGCATGCGGATTATAATTCTTTTGTAAACAGCAGAACGCGCTGTGGGAAACCATCCCCGCAGCGCTTGTTTTATATGGTTATATGGGCAGCAAATAACAGGCTGATTATTTATTGTTATCACGAAAAATCTATATCAGAGTAGTAAGGAGCGATATGTGTATGAACACGGCAAGGAACGTCCCCGAGCTTTTTGGCAGCATGGTCTTTAACGAGACCGTGATGAAGGAGCGTCTTCCGAAGGATGTTTACCGCAAGCTCAAAAAGACCATGCGGGAAGGGACTGCGATCGATGCGGACGTTGCCGCCGTTGTGGCGACAGCGATGAAAGACTGGGCGCTCTCCAAGGGCGCAACGCACTATACCCACTGGTTCCAGCCGCTCAACGGCATTTCGGCCGAAAAGCATGATTCCTTTATCTCTCCGACGGACGACGGCGGCGTGATGATGGAGTTTTCCGGCAAGGAACTGATCAAGGGCGAGCCGGACGCGTCTTCGTTCCCCTCTGGCGGCCTGCGCGCGACCTTCGAGGCGCGTGGCTACACGGCCTGGGATCCGACGAGCTACGCCTTTGTCAAGGATGGCTCGCTGTATATCCCGACTGCGTTCTGTTCGTATACGGGTGAGATACTCGATAAAAAGACGCCGCTGCTGCGCTCGATGGAAGCGATCAGCGCACAGGCCTGCCGCGTGCTGAAGCTGTTCGGCAAGGAGGTCCGCCACGTCACAACGACGGTCGGGCCGGAGCAGGAATACTTTTTGATCGATAAACGGGACTACGCCAAGCGCAAGGACCTGATTTTCACCGGCCGCACGCTGTTCGGGGCAAAGCCGCCGAAGGGACAGGAGATGGAGGACCACTACTTCGGCTCCATCCGCCCGCGTGTGGCGGCGTTCATGCAGGAACTGGACGAAGAACTGTGGAAGCTCGGCATCTTTTCCAAGACCAAGCATAACGAGGTCGCGCCCTGCCAGCACGAGATGGCGCCGGTGTTTACCACAGCCAATATTGCGACCGACCATAACCAACTCACCATGGAGGTCATGAAGCGGGTCGCGCAGAAGCATAATTTTATCTGCCTGCTGCATGAAAAACCGTTCGAGGGCGTCAACGGCTCGGGCAAGCACAACAACTGGTCGCTTTCCACGGATACGGGCGAAAACCTGCTCGAGCCCGGCAGGACGCCGAGCGAAAACGCGCAGTTCCTGCTGTTCCTGACTGCGGTTATCAAGGCTGTGGACGAATATCAGGACCTGCTGCGCATCTCGGTTGCGTCCGCGGGCAACGACCACCGCTTGGGCGCGAACGAAGCGCCTCCCGCCATCGTTTCCATGTTCATTGGCGACGAACTGCAGGCAATCCTGGATGCGATTGAGTCGGATGCGGACTATACGGATATGACCAAGACCAAGATGGATCTCGGCGTATCCGCGCTGCCGGACATTCCGAAGGATACAACCGACCGCAACCGCACCTCCCCGTTCGCCTTTACCGGAAACAAGTTTGAATTCCGCATGCTGGGCTCGGCGATCAACATTGCCTGCCCCAATATCATGATTAATACTGCGGTCGCGGAGGAGCTGCGCCTGTTTGCGGATGAGCTTGAAAGCGCCGCCGACTTTGAGAGCGCGCTACATGAGCTGATTAAGCGCGAGATCAAGGCTCACAAGCGAATTATTTTCAACGGCAACGGCTATGACGACGCTTGGATTACAGAAGCGGAAAAGCGCGGCCTGCTCAACCTGAAGTCGACTGCCGAGGCGCTGCCGCACTACACGGATGAGAAAAACATCCGCCTGTTTGCAACGCATGGCGTTTATACCCGCATCGAGATGGAATCCCGCGAAGAGGCGCTGCTGGAGGAATATTATAAGACGCTGCATATCGAAGCGCTGACAATGGCCGATATGGCGCGGGAAGAGATACTCCCCGCCTGCACGACGTTCCAGAATGAGTTGGCGCAAACGGCAAGGAACAAAAAAGAGGTCGGCGTATCCAATACGATGGAGGTTGACCTGCTGCGCAAGGTCTGTGGGTTGACAGAGGAGTTGTACAGAAAATGCGGCGAATTGAGCGACGCCATTGCACAGGCGCCGCAGGCCGATGCCAAGCGCCTGTCGAATTACTATCATGATATGGTCATCCCGATCATGAACGCAGTGCGTCAGCCTGCGGACGATCTGGAGCTGCTGGTTGGCAAGAAATACTGGCCGTTCCCGACGTATTCCGATATCCTGTTTTACGTCTAAAGTTACAACAAAACAGTACGCATTGCCGGCCGGCGGTGCGTACTGTTTTACTTTGGAGAGCGGCGCGCTTGTGTTTTTTTCACGATTGTATTATAATGATACATATTTTGCATGCGGGAGAATGGTATTGCGATGAAACGGATAGCTGCGCTGCTTGCGGCGCTTTTGTGCCTGTCAGGGTGCTCCGGCAGCGGAAACGTCTGCAGCACGGATTTTTTTGCCATGGACACGTTTATGTCCATAGCGGTATGCGGGGAAGGCGCGGGGGATTCCGAAGCGGCGCAGGAACTGGCAACGGAGCTGGAACAGCGTGTAAACGTACTGGAACCGGCGCTTTCCCGCACAAGAGAGGACAGCGACCTTTACCGTTTGAACCACGCGGAGGGGGCGGTCTGCACGGTGGCTGAGGATACCTATGCGGCAATCGCTGATGCGGTGGAGTACGCGAAGCTGACCGGCGGCGCGTTTGACCCAACGATGGCTGCGCTGACCGATCTGTGGGGTATCAATACGGAGGACGCCAGGGTACCGTCCCAGAATGAGATCGAGCAGGCGCTGTCCGGCGTAGGCTATGAGAATATCGAGCTTCTAGGAGACGGACGAGTGCGCCTGCTGAACGGTGCGCAGCTTGACCTTGGCGGCATTGGCAAAGGGTTTGCAACGGACGAGGTTAAGGCGGCTTGGGAACAACGGGACCGTTCGGGGACATGGAGCGTGCTGGCCCGTCTCGGTGGCAATGTTGGGGCGTTCGGCGAGAATCCCGACCGCGACGGAGGGAACTGGGTTGTCGGTATTGCAGATCCGGATAACAGCGCGGATTATTTGGCAACGGTCGCGGTAAAAGACCTGTCGGTTGTCACCTCGGGCGACTATGAGCGCTATTTTGAGCAGGATGGGAAACGGTACCACCATATTTTTGACCCCGCTACTGGTTATCCGGCGGAAAGCGGCCTGCGCAGCGTGACCGTGATCGACGAAAGCTCTACCCGTGCGGATGCGCTGACGACCGCGCTGTTTGTCATGGGGCTTGAGGAGGGAATGATGTTTTGCGCCGAAAATCAGATCGCTGCTGTTTTCATCACAGCGGACCGGCAGGTTTACACGACGCAGCAGGTCGGCGAGCTCTGTACCTTTTCGTTTTTAGGTGAGGAAAAAGGGTATACCTATGCGCAGTAGAATGAAGTGGGGAGACGCCGTGATTATCGGCGCGGTGCTGCTGGTGGCGGCCGCGCTGGCCGCTGTGCTGGCAATGCAGGCGGTGGGCGACCGGCTTTATGCGGAGGTCTGGAAAGACGGCAGTCTGGTGGAGCGGGTCGCACTGGAGGAACAGACCGACCGGACGATTGAGCTTGATGGACATAATACAGTGGTATTGCTTGGCAAAACGGCAAAAATGCAGTATGCGGATTGCCGCGACCAGGTCTGCGTCAGGACCGGAACATTAACGCGTGCCGGCCAGGTGGCGGTCTGTCTCCCGAACCGCGTTGTGCTGAAAATCACAGGCGGGCAGAGCGATATTGACGCGATCGTAAGTTAGAGGGGAGTGTGCGGAAGGATGAAAGCGAAAAAGGTATCGTTCTGCGGCCTGCTGACCGCGCTCGCGATCGTACTGTCGCTGGCCGAGCGGCTGTTTCCACTGGATGCGGTCGTGCCGGTACCCGGCGTCAAGCTCGGCCTTGCAAACGTGGTGACCCTGTTTGCGCTGACAAGACTTTCGGTGCGGGACGCGTTTTTTATTTTGGTATGCCGCGTGACGATTTCCTCGGTACTGATGGGGAGCGTGACCGCGTTTCTGTTTTCCCTGCTTGGGGGGCTGCTTTCCTTGGTTGCCATGTACCTGCTGCTGCGGCTGGAAGGGCGGTTCTGCTCTCTGCTGGGTGTCAGTGTGGCCGGGGCGGCGGCACATAATATCGGGCAGGTGCTTGCGGCAATATTCTGGATGCAGACAGCGGCAGTTGCGGCGTATCTGCCTTTCCTGCTGGTGATGAGCGTCCCGCTTGGGCTTGTGACCGGCCTGACTTGTTCCGTTGTGCTTGCGCATATGAAAAAAATCGAGTTTCATGTATAAATTTTTTTGCATCCTCCTATACTATGAGCAAATATAAAGGAGGAAATGCAATGAAAAAGCTTGTTGCGTTACTGGCCATGATGACAATGCTGATTGGCTGCGGCTGCTCCAATACGTCCGACGACCAAAATAAAGACGATGCGGATAATACGGTTACGGACAGCCAGAATGATCAAAACGACACGATGGATAACAGCATTGGAAATGATGCGGATAGAGTCGGAGACGACATAGTCGATGGCGTGGACGACGCGGGCAACGCCATCAAAGACGGCGCCGAGGATGTCGGCGATGCACTGACCGGAAACGATAACAATAACAACAACGGCGCGGCTGTGGATAATGGGACCGGCGTAACGACCTCCCCCAATCCGTAATCGCAAATAAATAAAGCTGCAGACTCAATGTCTGCAGCTTTATTTATTTCTCCTTTAAATCTGTGAGGTGAAAACCTGATAGCCCTGCCTGCTCAAGTCGTCAAGCAGACGCTTGGCGTGCTCAACGCCGCCGACCTCGCAGACGACTTGGATGATCGCTTCGCCGATATCCAGATCAGCCTGCACTCGGTCATGCTGGAACAGAATGATGTTGGCGTTCTGCTCGGCCACCAGATGTGCAAAACGTTCGAGCGCGCCGGGTACGTCTGGCATCAGCACCGAGAATTTCAACTGGCGGCAGCGAGTGACAAGCCCCTTTTCCACGATCTTATGGATGAAAGACACATCAATATTGCCGCCGGAAAGCACGCAGACGACCTTTTTGCCCTTGACATCCACCTTGTTGTTGAGTACGGCCGCCAGGGGCGCCGCGCCGGAGGTTTCCACGACCTGCTTGCAGCGTTCAAGCAGCAGGAGTACGGTGGAAGCAATCTCCTCATCGGAGACCGTGACAACACGGTCGACATATTGCTGAATATACCGGAACGTGTTTTCACCGGGACACTTGACCGCGATACCGTCCGCGATGGTCCGGACCGTATCCGATGGCTGGAGCGTACCCGCGCGGAAAGAATTGGCGATGGCCGGCGCGCCCTCTGCTTGTACACCGACAATCTGGATGCGCGGATTGATCTGCTTGGCGCAGGCCGCGATACCGGAGATCAGCCCGCCGCCGCCCGCAGGGACAAAAATGATATCGACGAACGGAAGATCGCGCAGAATCTCGAGTGCGATCGTACCCTGACCGGCCATAACATCCTCGTCGTCAAACGGATGGATGAACTCGGCTCCGGTTTCCTCGCAGATCTCACAGGCCTTGGCATAGGCTTCGTCATAGATATTGCCGGCAAGCACAACTTCAGCGCCGTAGCCCTGCGTCGCGGACACCTTTGCAATCGGTGTGGAACGGGGCATGACGATGGTAGACTTTACGCCGACCGAACTGGCTGCGAACGCGACGCCCTGCGCGTGATTGCCTGCGGACGAGGCGACGACCGCATGGAGGTCGCCCTCGGCGTAGCGCTTCATAATCTTGTTGTATGCGCCGCGCACCTTGAATGAACCGGTTTTCTGCTGGTTCTCGTACTTCAGATAGACTTCCGCGCCGCTCATGGCAGAAAAGGTGCCGGAAGTGGACAGCGGGATGTTATGGATCACATTCTTCAGGCGGTCGGCCGCCGCTTCGAAATCTTTCAGCTCTAACATAATATCTTTCTCCGATTTAGCGTGATGAACTTATCATAGCACTTTTGCTTCGGGATTGCAAGCGGAAATCCGAGGATGCGCGTCTGTTTTGCCCGATAAAATGGGGAAGAACGAGGGGGGGATGATCTTTTTATTGCCAGAAAGGTCCGGCTTTGCTATACTTAAAGAAGATCGTATAGTGGAGGATAATGTCATGGATGAGCAGAGCAAGGGGTTCCGCGGCGTCGTTTTCGGTGGGTTTAAGCGGGAAGACGTGCTGCGATACATAGAGGAAACAGATACCAGGTACTTTTCGGAAACCGAGGAGCTTCGCCGGCAGCTGGCGGAGGCGCAGGCCGCGATGGGGGAGTTGCGCGGGCAAAATGAAAAGCTGACGGAGAAAAACGCGGAGCTGCTGGAACGGCTAGGGCAGATGACGCTGGATACCGATAAAATCAGAGCGAAGCTCGATGAGATCGAAAAGGGCTTTACCCTGCAGACGACCGAAATCGAAGCACAGAACGCGCGGGCGGAATCGCTTGCGGCGGAAAATGACCGCCTGACTGCGGAAAATACCAAGCTGGCGCAGAAATGCGGGGAGTACGATGCCTCCAAGGAGAAAATCGCAGAGATGGAGCTTTCGGCTTACCGGCGGGCGAAGCAGATCGAGGAGGATGCCAAAAGCGAGCTGCAAAAGCTGCGCCGCCAGTCGCTTGAGATGATCGAGCAGGTCAAACGCCAGCTCGATACGGCGAAAGAGAACTATCGGACGGTTTTGGCGCGCAGTCAGCAGGAATCGGCGGAAATGGCGCGCAAAGCGGGGGAAGTGCTGGGAGAGATCGACCGCATTACGGCCGCGCTTGGAAAGAGCGAAGCGGACAAAAGCAAATCCGGCCTGCGCGATGTACTGAGTAATCTGCGGATCAAGACGGAGGAATGAGCAATGGCGCACTATGACCTGAAAACAGAGGAGCTAAAGCAGATGGCTTCCAAGCTCCGTGCCGGCGATACGGTCTCCCTAACCGGAACAGTGTATACCGCCCGTGATGCGGCGCACAAAAAAATCGTCGCGGCTATGGATGCGGGAGAAGCGCTCCCGTTTGCGTTAGAGGGAGCGGCAATCTACTACGCGGGGCCAACGCCGGCCAAGCCGGGGCAGGTGATCGGTTCGGTCGGACCGACAACATCGGGCCGTATGGATCCCTTTGCGCCGCGACTTCTGGATGCGGGCCTTTCCTGCATGATCGGCAAGGGCATACGCTGCCAAGCAGTGCAGGATGCGATGGCGCGCAACGGAGCGGTGTATATGGTCGCGATCGGCGGCGCGGGCGCGGCCAAGGCGGCGTCTATCAAAAGGGTGGAAGTGATCGCCTATGAGGAACTGGGCTGCGAATCGGTCAAGCGGCTGACGGTGGAAAACTTCAGCGCGATTGTTTCACAGGACTGCGTCGGCGGTAACCTCTATACGGAAGGCGTTGCAAAATATAAAAAATAGCGCGTGGCGCGGAGCGCTGCGGATTCATAAAATCCCCCCGGCGGGCATACGCTGTGCTGAGAAGCATGGAAGCGGTCCGAGGGGGGATTTTTTTTGAAGCTGGGCTTTCGTCACACAGCATTTCAGGCGGTGTGTACGGTTATCGTGCTTTGCTTTGCGCTGGTGTTGCTGCAGCGCGGCGACACAAACGCGGTGTTTGGGGAGCAGAACGGCGTCAGGCTGCCGATCCTGATGTACCATAGCATTTTAAAAGACAGCGCCCGTCAGGGGAAATATGTCGTTTCGCCATCCGTGCTGGCAGAGGACCTGGATGCGTTACAAAAACGGGGCTACGAGACAGTTACGGTTTCCGACCTGCTCGCCTATGTACATAAAGGTGAGCCACTGCCGGAAAAGCCTGTGATGATCACGTTTGACGACGGGTATTATAACAATTATGTTTACGCATATCCGCTGCTGCAGCAGCGGAACATGCGGGCGGTCGTTTCGATCATAGGCTGCCAGACCGACCAGTATACGGAAAGCGGCGTGGAAAACGCCTACTGGTCGCATTTGACGATCGACAGGCTGCGCGAAATGCAGGATGTTTTTGAGGTGCAGAACCATTCCTGGAACCTGCACGAATACGGGGAGCGCCGCGGCTGCCTGCGCAGGCGGGGGGAGGACCAGACCACCTATGAAAGCCTGCTGCGGGAGGATACCGGTCAGACACAGGAACTGTTATCCGAGAATGGGCTGCCGGAGCCGCAGTGCTATACCTATCCGTTTGGCGCATGCTCGGATGAAAGCGAGCAGGTGCTGCGCGAAATGGGGTTTCTATGTACGCTCGGATGTGAGGAACGGATGAATTTGGTTACAGGCGATCCATCATGCCTGTATGAAATGGGGCGGTATAATCGTGCGTCAGGGGAAAGCACAGAAAGCTATCTCAAAAGGGCGTTGGGAGAGTGAAGGGATGGGAGCGATGCGTTTTTCCGAGCTGCATTGCAGGGAAGTGATCAACCTGTGCGATGGAGCGCGTTTGGGGGAAGTATGCGATCTAGTGTTCGATCCGGTCTGCGGACAGATCACGGCGATCGTTGTCCCAGGGCAAGGCGGCATCATGAGCCTGTTTTCGCGCGACGACTGTGTGATCCCCTGGAACTGCATCGAAACGCTGGGAGAGGATTATATCCTGGTCCGCTGGAAAAAATAAGCGGGAGCGCATGGAAAGATGCGTGGGGATAAGCGTATAGACCGTATTGCTTTTGGAAAAAATAAGCGAAAATCAGTAAATAATGTTTGACATTGGATGCGTACAGCGCTATACTATTAGAGCATGAATTCGCACATCCTGTGATGAAAGCGGCCGGTGACGGGCCGAACGGCCTGTTGCCGCTGTCAGATGATCAGGGATGGAGGAAACAACCAAGGAGGAAAATGAAAATGGCAGTAATCTCTATGAAGCAGCTTTTGGAGGCCGGTGTACACTTCGGCCACCAGACCCGCCGCTGGAACCCGAAGATGGCGACCTACATCTTCACCGAGCGCAATGGTATCTATATCATTGACCTGCAGAAAACTGTAAAGAAACTTGAGGAAGCATACTTCTTCGTGCGCGATATGGCCGCTGCGGGCGAGTCTATCCTGTTTGTCGGCACCAAGAAGCAGGCGCAGGACGCGATCAAGGAAGAGGCGGAGCGTTGCGGCCAGTTCTATGTCAATGCGCGCTGGCTGGGCGGCATGCTGACCAACTTCAAGACTATGCGTACCCGTATCGCGCGTCTGAACCAGTTGCAGAAGATGCAGGCGGACGGCACGTTCGACCTGTTGCCGAAGAAGGAAGTCATCAAGCTCCAGCTCGAAATCGCCAAGCTCGAAAAGTACCTGGGCGGCGTTAAGGAAATGAAGAAGCTGCCGGGCGCGCTGTTCGTGGTCGACTCCCGCAAGGAGAAGAACGCGATTGCCGAGGCTCGCAAGCTGGGTATCCCGATCGTTGCGATCGTTGACACCAACTGCGATCCGGACGAGATCGACTATGTCATCCCAGGCAACGACGACGCCATCCGCGCGATCAAGCTGATCTCCCAGACCATGGCGAACGCCGTTTTGGAAGGCAAGCAGGGCGAGCAGCTTGAGGTTGAAGCAAAGGCGGAAGAGACTGAAGCGGCTTCCGCGCAGGCATAAGCATAACTGCATAGAAATTAGTGAGTTGTTCGTAGGGCGCGACGACCCGGCGCGCCGAGGTCGTCGCGCCCTACGGTTTTGTTTTGAAATAGAATGATGGAGGAATATAAAAATGGCTTTTACTGCTGCTGACGTAAAAAAGCTCCGCGAAATGACCAACGTGGGTATGATGGACTGCAAGAAGGCGCTGACCGAGTCTGACGGCGATTTTGACAAGGCGATCGAGCTCCTGCGCGAAAAGGGCTTGGCCAAGGCTGCCAAGAAGGCGGACCGCATCGCGGCCGAGGGTGTTGTCTGCGCGACCGTATGCGATAAGTACGGCGTGGGCGCGATTATCGAGGTAAACTCGGAAACCGACTTTGTTGCCAAGAACGCGGACTTCCAGCAGTTCGTTGCTGATCTGGCTGGCGTTGTGACCAGGGAGGCGCCCGCTGATGTGGAAGCGCTGAAGACCTGCAAGATGGGCGACCTGACCGTTCAGGAAGCCCTGCAGGAGAAGGTACTGACGATTGGTGAGAACATCCAGATCCGCCGCTTTGAGCGCTTTGACGAATCCACGGTCAACGTAGCCTATAACCATATGGGCGGCGTGATCGGCGTGCTGGTCGGCCTACAGGTTTCGGACAATCTGAAAGATAATGCGACTGTTAAGGAGCTGGGTAAGGACATCGGCATGCAGGCGGCTGCGATGAACCCGTCCTTTATGGATAAGTCCCAGGTGGACGAGGCGACTCTGGCCAAGGAGAAAGAAATCCTGTTGGCGCAGGCGCTTGAAGAGAATAAGACCGCTGCCAAGCCGAAGCCGGAGCAGATTATTCACAAGATGGTCGAGGGCCGTATCGGCAAGTACTATGAGGAGAACTGCCTCCTGCAGCAGGCATTTGTCAAGGAGAACAAGGTTTCTGTAGAACAGCATATCGCGGCTGTGGCCAAGGAGCTCGGCGGCGAGATCAAGCTGGCCAAGTGCGTGCGCTTTGAAAAGGGCGAGGGTATTGAAAAGAAGCAGGACGACTTCGCGGCGGAAGTCGCTTCCATGGCCAAGTAAGCTATAATGCGAAAAAAGGACGCAGGGTAAGCACCCTGTGTCCTTTTTATTGCAATGCCTGCTTTTTCTTCCGATACAGCAGTTCGCCGACCAGTGCGGCCAGACAAAGCCCGCCAAAGGAGAGCAATAGGACCAATGCGCCGGTCCTTGCCCAGAAAGCTTCCGGCAGGATGAGGATGATTTCATCCAGGCGCGCGTCGAATACCCAGTTGGTCTTGCCGGGAAAAAAGACCTGGTGGAAAACAGTAAACATGCTGTTGAAATCGCAGAACGCCCAAATCGCAGTGATAAGGTAAACAACGCCCATGGCGGCAGCCGACCAAAATGCAGGCCCGCGCCCGCGGAACCGGTAAAACCGGAGCCCGCAGCGGTGGCCAAGCAGCGCAAGCAAAACCAACGCGGCGGCTGAGCCGCCCAGCAGGACAAAGTCCTGCTGGAACAATATCTTACAGTCCGCAAAATGTGCTTGGCCATCCTCCGACCAGGCGAGGTCGCCCGTGCCGAATGGGGCGTCGAACACCAGATAATCCATGACCTCATCATAAGCCTCACGGATCGTCTGCTCGCTCCAGCCAGTCCGCTCGGTGAGCTGAAGCAAGTGGATTTGCTGATAATAGAACGGGCGGCACAGGATAGGGAAAGCGATTGCGGCAGACAGAAAGAATACCGCCAATACAACTGACAGCAGGATAGACAGGGATTTTGATGGTTTCATTGTTTTGTTGCTCCTTGTGGATAGGATGAAAGGGCGATACAGACCTGTGAAGGCAAATAAAAGAGCCACATGCCAAAATGCGTGCAGGACGGGAAGATCCCCAGATTCCATGCGCCGACGCAGAGGTCGCAGCAGACAAACAAAAGCAGCCCGCAGGCAAACAGACGATGCTTCCGGCCGCAGGACCGCAGAAGCACACCTTCCCATGCGTTGACAGCCAGGTTGGAAAAATAGAAGACCGAAAGCGCGGAAAGCGTATCGATACCGAAAAAGAACGCCGACAAAGGCAGTATGCGGAATGGAAGCGATGCAAAGCACAGCCTGCCCCGCAGTCGGTACAGGCGAATACTGTAGATAAACTGCACGATGCAGAAAAGCGATACGCCGAACAGATAATTCCGGTTTTGGACCAATAAAAACCAATCGGCGGCGGCGGTAAATAGCAGGGCGAGTACGACAAGCCTCCCATCCTGACAGGAATGGTTGAGCAGGGCGGCGGAAAAGCAGAGCAGTATGGAAACGTATTTGATCCAAGTGCTGTCGGCCAACGCCGTAAGGTCAAGAACCAGAAAGCAGGCGTACAGCAGGCAGACGAGCGGCAGGAATATGCGAGGGAAAACGCGCTTCATGGAACATCTCCTTTCCGGAAATAATACTATGCCAATATTCTGCGTCTGTCAAGCGAGCAGACATACAGACTGCGGAGAAAAGGCCGCCGCTTTTACTTGCATTTGGCGTAGATATTCGGTACAATAAGAGCAGAATGTAAAAGGAGCCCGCTTTATGGAACTTCATTATGATATCACCAAGCAGGACTATATCGACTTCAATTTGAATTACTATACCAATAACGCAGTCGTACAGCGCAGTATCCTGACGACGCGGATCGCTTCCGCAGTGATCGTCGCGCTGGGCGGCACGGCGCTGATGTATTGGCTCAAGGTGCTGAGCGTGGTATCCGTTGTCGGATATTTGGCGCTTGCGGCGGTCTGTTTTTTCGGCACGCCGTGGTATATGAAGCGGAAGGTTGTAAAAAATGTGGAGCGCATCCTGCAAAGGGCCAACAACAAGCAGCTTTGCGGACCCAAAACATTGACCCTGCGGGAAAATGAATTCGAGCTTGCGGGGGAAAACGAGGATACGACCTATCAATATGAAGCGGTCCAGCGCACAGCGTCGGATGCTGCCCATTACTATATTTTCGTAGATGAATTTTCCGCGGTCATCGTGCCTTTTTCTGCTTTTACGGACGAGGGACAGAAACGGGATTTTTATGAGCGGATCACGGCTCATATCACTGACGAGGCGCTCAAATGTTAAACAAGCTCCCTATATAGGGAGCTTTGACATTAAATATGGGAACTACTTGGAAGAGGCGGTCGTCTAACCAGTAAACTGAAAGAATGGGAGGGATTTCAAGTGAAAAAACGGATAATGGCCTGGGTGCTTGCGTTGTGCATGGGGGTGCCAGTATGCGCCGGTGCAGCGCAGGAGCAGGAGGTGTACGGCTACCCGACAGAGGATGCTCTGCGGAAACTGCCAAAAACGGTCACGCGCGGCGACTTTCTGGAAGCGCTTGCGTCGGCGTCCGGCGAGGACGTGTCAGACAGCGCGTGGATCGACATGGAGGAATACTTCACCGACGGCGTGGAAGCATCCGACGAGGTCAAGTGGACGTTTGCAAAATGGATCCTGAACGGAGCGGCGCAGGACGGGGAAAAAGCGGTGCTGCGCTTGGACGACCT
The DNA here is from genome assembly GCF_014287995.1 of Agathobaculum faecis. Classification (NCBI taxonomy): domain Bacteria; kingdom Bacillati; phylum Bacillota; class Clostridia; order Eubacteriales; family Butyricicoccaceae; genus Agathobaculum; species Agathobaculum faecis. The sequence goes on along the minus strand of NZ_JACOPL010000001.1, from coordinate 317,597 downwards.
GATCACGCGGCAGGAAGCGGCGGCGCTGCTCGGACGGTATTTGGATTATCGATACACCGCGCTCCCCGCGGGCTGCGGCACCGGTTCGCCCGACCCGTATAATATTGCGGAATGGGCGCAGAACGGTGTGAGCAAGTGCTGGATGTACGGTGTGATCGATATGTCGGATGAAAGTAATGTCAGCTATCCGGATGGCACGACATCCAGCGCATTGGATTTCCGGCCGAATGATCTGGTTGCCGGCAGCGAGGCGGCGCAGTGGATTGCAAACGCAAATGCGCTTGATATGAGCGCGGTCGCCGCACCGGAGAAGCCGGGTTTCGCTGACGCCCTTATCCGTGCGGTGGATGCGGAGGGCAACTGGTCGCTGTCGCCTTATTCCATCCGGATGTGCCTGGCCATGCTGGCGAATGGTACGAAGGGGGAAACGCAGCGGGAGCTGCTCGATGCCTTGCAGATCGAGGATCTGGAGGCGTTTAACCAGACTGTGAAAGAGCAGCTTGCGACCTATGACGGCTACGCGCGCATTATGTCGCTCGAAACCGCCAATTCCCTTTGGATCAATCAAAGCTGGTTTGACGGGGCGGGCGAGTTCCTGCCGGACTATGCGCGCGAAATGGACGAATATTTCCGCGCCGTGGTGGAGGAGGTCACAAATGCGGACTCGGTCGAACGGGTCAACGCCTGGGCGGACGAGAAAACGCATGGCAAGATCCCGACCATCCTGACCGAGGACAACCGCGAGTTTGTCACCGCGCTGATCAACGCGGTGTACTTCAAGGCCGCTTGGGAAAAAGAGTTTTCCCCCGCACATACGGAAAAGGCGGACTTTACGAATGCGGATGGTACGGCCGGCACGGTAGACATGATGCACCAGACCGATGTCTTCGGCTATTATTCCACCCCGGGTGTGGAAGCGCTCAGGATGGATTACCGCAAATACGCGGTGGACAATTGGGAGGGCGACAACTGGAAATACTTCCGCGACGCGGATTTCAGCATGTACCTGATTAAAGCGGACGATGAGCTGGACGTGCAGAACCTGCTGGATAACGCGGAATTTACCTATAGTGACGTACGGGCCTCCATACCCAGATTCAAGGTGGAGTACGGCGCACCGTTGGACGAAGCGCTGCAGGCGCTCGGTGTGCGGACAGCGTATGAGCCGGAAAAAGCGGATCTGACCGCGATGCTCGACCCCTCCGAACTGCCGGCCAGGCAGCATTTCCTGGACACGGTGGTACACAAAACATACGTCGCAGTGGATGAAAAAGGCACGGAAGCCGCGGCGGTGACCGCCGCGATGGATGGTGCGGGCGCGGCGCTGCCGTCCCGCCCCGAACTGGTGCGCACGTTCACCGCGGATGAGCCGTTCTGGTTTGTTATCCGTGATAACGCAAATGGCGAGATTTTGTTTGTCGGCCGCTACGAAACGGCGAATTAACGGTTGACAAAGCAAGGCTTGGGGTATAATATAAATGTATTCATAAGCAAAAGCGATGACGGAAATCCCGTAAGTATCTAACAAGCGTCTGGCAGAGAGCGGACGACGCGGCTGAAAGCGTCCGCAGGCGCGGAGAAAGCGGCACCGATTCCCGAGCCCCGCGGCGGAAAAGCGCAGTATGCCGCGGCGTGTCGTCCTCGTTACGGACTCCAGAGCGGTAAGCCCGAAAACGGGCTTGCAAGCAGGGTGGAACCGTGGGTTTATGCTCACCCCTGATTTTATGTCGGGGGTGGGCTTTTTCGTTCTCCCCCCAAAATACAAAAGGAGGAACACTGTTATGTCCGAAGAAAACAAGTACACGTTTGAAAATCCGGAATACCGCGACACCTACCGTCATACGGTATCCCATATCCTTGCGCAGGCGGTCAAGCGCCTGTATCCCGAGGTCAAGCTTGCCATCGGCCCGTCGATCGAAAACGGCTTCTACTACGATTTCGACGCACCGTTCTCCTTTACGCAGGAGAATTTGGACGCGCTCGAGGCCGAGATGAAGAAGATCTGCAAGGAGAAGCTGCCGCTCGAACGCTTCGAGCTGCCGCGCGCCGAGGCGCGCAAGCTGATGGAGGAAAAGGACGAGCCATATAAGGTGCAGCTCATCGACGACCTACCTGAGGACGCGACCATCTCGTTCTACAAACAGGGTGAGTTCACCGACCTGTGTGCCGGCCCGCATCTGGATACCACCGGCCGCGTCAAGGGAAACGGCATTAAGCTGATGAGCGTCACCGGCGCATACTGGCGCGGCGACAGCAAAAATAAGATGCTTCAGCGTATCTACGGCACAGCTTTCCCCAAGAAGGACGAACTGGATGCCTACCTGAACATGCTGGAGGAGGCCAAGAAGCGCGATCACCGCCGTCTGGGCAAGGAACTTGGCCTGTTCATGCTGACTGAGGAAGGCCCGGGCTTCCCGTTCTTCCTGCCGGGCGGCATGACGCTCAAGAATACCCTGATCGACTACTGGCGCGAGGTACACAAGAAGTACGGCTATGTCGAGGTTTCCACGCCGGTCATCCTCAGCCGCAAGCTTTGGGAGCGTTCGGGCCACTGGGAGCACTACAAGAACAATATGTACACCACGGTCATTGACGACGAGGACTTTGCCATCAAGCCCATGAACTGCCCGGGCGGTATGCTGGTCTACAAGTCCCAGCCGCACTCCTACCGCGAACTACCGTTGCGCGTGGGCGAGCTTGGCCTTGTCCATCGCCACGAGCTGTCCGGTGCGCTGCACGGCCTGTTCCGCGTACGCTGCTTCACGCAGGACGATGCGCATATCTTCATGACGCCAGACCAGATGAAGGATGAGATTAAAAACACAGTCAAGCTGTTCGACGAGGTGTACTCGGTGTTCGGCCTGAGCTATAAGATCGAGCTGTCCACCATGCCGGAGGACCACATCGGCACGGTCGAACAGTGGGAACACAACCAGGATATCCTCAAGGAAGCCATCACCGAGATGGGCAAGGACTATGTGGTCAACGAGGGCGACGGCGCGTTCTACGGCCCCAAGCTGGACTTCCATCTGGCCGACTCGCTCGGCCGCACTTGGCAGTGTGGCACGATTCAGCTGGACTCCCAGCTTCCCGAGCGGTTTGAGCTGGAGTATATCGGCGCGGACGGCGAAAAGCACCGCCCGATTATGATCCACCGCGTGGTGCTTGGCTCGATCGAGCGCTTCATCGGCGTCATCACCGAGCACTTTGCAGGCGCGTTCCCCACCTGGCTCGCTCCGGAGCAGGTGCGCGTCATGCCCATGACCGACCGCAATATCCCCTGCGCGCAGGAGGTCGTGGGGCAGCTCACCGAAGCGGGCTTCCGCGTGAGCATGGATGACCGCAACGAGAAGATCGGCTACAAGATCCGCGAGGCGCAGGTGCATAAGGTGCCGTATATGGTCGTTATCGGTGACAAGGACGAGGAGAAAGGCATCATTTCAGTGCGCGAGCGCAAAACCGGCGAGACCACGCCGATGGAGCTGGTGGAGTTCATCGAAAAGCTGTCCTATGAGGTGAAAGAAAAGCTGCGGTAATCCACTGAAAGGGGATAGGGCTATGAAAAAGCTGGCTGCCACTTGTTTTGCAGTATTGTTGATGACGTTTGCCGCAGGGGCGGCAAACGTCGGCACGATCGACAACGCCTATCCGGGCGACACGGAAGCGCAGGCGCAGATGCTGTACGACCTCGGCCTGTTTCGAGGGACGGAAAAGGGGTTTGAGCTGGAACAGCCCATGACGCGCGCAGAGGCGGCTGTGATGCTGACGCGCTTCCTCGGCGCAGAGCAGACCGCGCTGGAAGGAGCGTGGACGCACCCCTTTACCGATGTACCCGAATGGGCGGCCCCCTATATTGCCTGGCTGTATCAAAGCGGTCTGACGCGCGGCGTATCCGCAACCAGATACGGAGCGGAGGAAAGCGTGACCTATGGGCAGTACTGCACATTTCTTGCGCGCGCCTCAACGGATGAGGAAAACTATGACTTTCTGGGGCTTTACGGCATAGATGAGGAGGGCAACTGCGACAGGGCGGGGTTTGTCCGCGGGGACGCGGTATCGTTGTCCGCACGCCTGCTGGGAGAATACTATCTCAAATGCGAGGACACAAACGGCATTACAGTCGCGCAGAAGCTGATCGACCGCAGCGTATTCTCCTTGGAGCAGTTCAAGAAGGCGGCGTGGGACGTTTTGCCGCGCGCATACATGCAGGATACATTACACGGATTCAATGATATGGATTACCGCCTGTCCTGTGTGATTGCGGGCGTGCCGGTGGTGCGTTGTGCGGATGCTGAAATCGATGTAATTTATTATTACGAATCCTCCTTGAATCAACTGTATGGCGAGAAAGCGTCGGAAGGGCAGAACTATGTATGCTTCCGTCTCGATGAGGAGACGCTGGAAGCGGAAGAGCTGCTGCGCGGTCCGGAGGGCAGCACGGCGAAAATCATGGGATACGCGGGAGAGACAGACTACCTCCTGTTCCGCGAGCCGGAGGGGGATACGGTCTATGCGGTCCGCGGCGCGGAGACTGAAGCGGTGCTTTCTCTGACAAAGGAAGAAGGGAGCGACGCATTGCTGTCCTGCCTGCAGGGGGATGATGGCTGTGTGTTCCAGGCCGGTGAGCATAAATTCTACCGTTTGGACGAAAACGGCGCCAGCGCCTTGCCGCTTGCAGCAGGGGATCGGCTGTCCGTTGTCCTGAGCAGCGGCCTGCTGCTGACGGAAAATATCACGGCCGAACACACGGTGATCTCGGGCTGGAGCTGGGACGGTGAGCCGGCCGGAAGCTACACGGTAGAAAACCTATATCCCCTGCCGAAAGATGCGGCACAGAGGACAGAGGAAGAATTGGCTTACTGGCAGGGCGAGAATGCGCCGAAGCTCTTGTCAGATAACGGCTCCTGCGCCTGGGGTACGGCGGGGCTGTATCGGGCAGAGGATGGCAAGCTGCTGCAGATCACAGACAAGCCGGTATATGACTGTGAGATCGACCCCGCAGACGGCAGCTATGTGCTGTTGGCCTCGCCGGCAGACGAACGCCCAGGGTATTATGGTGCAGGTGTTTTTACGCTGGCGGGTACCGAAGCGATACGCATTGCGGCGGACGGTACGGAAACCGTGCTGCTGGCGAACCAGCCCGCGCATGGACTGACCTTTGACCGGATCACCTGTGCGGAGGCGGGTGTGGTGCGTGTACAGTACACCTATGTGATGGGGATGGCGGATTACCACTCCTACGAATATGCGATTGAGAACGGCCGGCTGCGCGCGCTGGTCAACACGCCGGGCATGGGATTTTCCGGCTATACGGAAGAGGAATGCGCGGTCGAGCAGGCACGGCTGGACGCGCTCGGCGTCGGGGTCAACTCATAGTCTGGCGCATCGGGGGTAAAGGATGAAAAAGTTTTTTGTACGCGATACGCTTCTTGGGGGGCGGCGGTAGGGCTTAGTTCCCCTGTTCCAGAGCGCGGATCGCGTCGGAACGCTTGAAAACTTTCACGTGGTAAAGCTGGCCGGCTTCCAGCGGGCCGAAGGTGAAGCGGCCGAGCTCGTCGGTATACAGTGCGCTCACAGGCGTGGCGGGCGCGTCTGCGCGGTAAAAGGTTACAAGCGCTTCCTCAACCGGTTTCCCGTTCTGATCCACTACTGTCCCGACAACCGCGGGACGCTGATCCAGATATAGGGATACTGTGGTATCGACGACCTCATGAGCCGCAGGCTTGACATAAAAGGACTGAGAAAGGTTCATAGTGATTACCCCTTTGTTTGATACATAAGAATCTATTGTTATTTTATGAAATCTATTTGGAAAAGGTGAGGGAATACAATTATGGCAGAACAGAAGAAGCTGGTCAGCGAGATCACATCCATGGATGTGGATTTTGCGCAGTGGTACACCGATATCGTGAAAAAAGCGGAGATGATCGACTATTCCTCGGTCAAGGGCTGCGTTATTATGCGCCCGTACGCGCAGGCGCTGTGGGAAAACATCCAGCAGGCGCTGGACGGTATGTTCAAAGAGACCGGACATGAAAATGTCGCGATGCCGATTTTTATACCGGAAAGCCTGCTGCAGAAGGAAAAAGACCATGTTGAAGGCTTTGCGCCCGAGGTGGCTTGGGTCACGCATGGCGGCTCGGAAAAGCTGGAAGAGCGTCTTTGCGTCCGTCCGACGTCGGAAACGCTGTTCTGCGAGCATTACGCGAAAATCGTTCGCTCCTGGCGCGACCTGCCAAAGCTGTATAACCAGTGGTGCAGCGTGGTCCGGTGGGAAAAAACCACCCGTCCGTTCCTGCGCAGCCGGGAATTCTGGTGGCAGGAAGGGCATACTGTCCATGCAACGGCGGAAGAAGCGATGGAGGAGACCCTCCGTATGCTGAATATTTACGCCAGGTTTGCGGAGGAATGGCTCGCTATTCCGGTCATCAAGGGGGAGAAAACTGAAAAGGAACGCTTTGCGGGCGCAGAGAAAACCTACACCATCGAGGCCATGATGCATGACTGCAAGGCGCTGCAGTCCGGCACCTCGCACTACTTCGGCGACGGATTTGCGCGCGCGTTCGGAATGCAGTACACGGATAAGAACAATACACTCCAATATATGTACCAGACCTCATGGGGCATGTCTACGCGCATGATCGGCGCGATTATTATGACACATGGCGACAACGAAGGTCTCGTACTGCCGCCCCGTATTGCGCCGACACAGCTTGTTGTCATTCCGGTGGCAAGCCATAAGCCGGGCGTGACCGAAAAGGCGCAGGAGATTTATGAAATGGTAAAAGCAGCTGGTGTGCGCGCAAAGATCGACCTGTCCGAAAACAGCCCCGGTTGGAAGTTCGCCGAGTACGAGATGAAGGGCGTGCCGCTCCGGCTGGAGGTCGGACCGCGCGATATCGCAAACGGGCAGTGTGTTTTGGTACGCCGTGACAACCGTGAAAAGACCGTTGTGAAATTTGAAAAGCTGACGGAAAAAATTCCGGCGCTGCTGCAGGAAATTCAGGATGCCCTGTTCCAGAAGGCGCTGAAAAACCGTGAGGAGCACACCTATACCGCGAAGACGCTTGACGAGATGAAGTCGATCCTCACCGAGCATACGGGCTTTATCAAATCCATGTGGTGCGGCGACCTAGCCTGCGAGGAAAAGATCAAGGAGGAAACCGGTATGCCGAGCCGCTGCATGCCGTTCGAGCAGGAGCATATCGCGGACGTATGTCCGGTATGCGGGAAACCGGCGCATAAAATGGTCGTTTGGGGTATTGCGTACTAAAGATTCGGTGGAAGGAGGGATGCTTGGGTGAGCTGGCAGGAAAACTTGATAGAGAACGGCTTGCCCAGCATCGCGCTGACCGCACTGTTTATCGCGGCCACAAGTATTGTGACGCTGGTCTGCGTGCGGGTGGTTAACCGGATTATGCTCCGGCTGATCGACCGGCAGAAGCAGGTCAGCAGCGGCAACGCGACGATATTGGCGTTCTGCCGGTATCTTGCGATCGCAGCCTTATATTTCACAGGTTTTGCGGTGATCGTTTCCAACATACCGGCGCTCAGCGCGGGTATGAACAAGCTGATGGCCGCGGGCGGCGTGCTCGCGGTGGTCGGCGGTCTGGCATCGCAGGAGGCGCTGGGCAGCATAGTCAGCGGGATGATGATTCTGGCGTTCAAACCGTTTGTGATTGGAGACGTGGTGCGCTGTGTGGATAACGACATTTCCGGTGTGGTCGAGGAGATCACCCTGCACCACACCGCTATCCGCACCTACGAAAACAAGCGCGTGATCGTGCCGAACAGCGTGATGAACAATTCGATTATCGAAAATGCGGACTATGGCGACAGCCGCGTCTGCGCATTCCTCGAAATCGGTGTAACCTATGAATCCGATATCGCCCGCGCAAAGGAGCTGCTCGCGCAGGAGATCGCCCGCCAGCCGGACTTCCTTGATGTGCGTACGCCCGAACAGGTTGCGGCCGGCGTGTCGCTGGTACAGGTGGTCGTTTTGACGCTGGCGGAATCCGCAGTCACGCTGCGCGCGTCGCTTTGGGCCAAGGACAACGGTACTGCGTTCAGTCTGAAATGCACGGTGCAGGAAAATATCAAGAAAATCTACGAGCAGGAAGGAATCGAAATCGCCTATCCTCATGTGGTCGTCGTGCAGAAAGGAAAAGGCAGTCCGTAAAAATTCACGCAGTACAAGCAGCAAAATAGCAGAAAGGGGGCATATCGCTATGATGTGGCCCTTTTTATTTTGTTGCAATGCGACTTCCATTTCTTTTTGAATAAAAAATGAATTTTGGAGGGAGGGCTTGATTTTTCCTTTCCATGGTATTATCATTACAGTGTTGGCACTCGAAGTGTTAGAGTGCTAACATCATTTCATCAATAGAGGTGCATCGATCATGGCAAAGAAACAATTTAAGGCGGAGTCCAAGCGCCTGTTGGACTTAATGATCAATTCGATTTATACACATAAAGAAATTTTCCTGCGGGAGCTGATTTCCAACGCTTCGGATGCAACGGATAAGCTTTACTATAACGCAATGAAAGATGGCAAGACCGGCATCACGCGCGACAGCTTACCGATCGAGCTGACGCTTGACAAGGAAAACCGTCGCTTTGTGATTGAAGACCACGGTTGCGGCATGACAGCGGAGGAGCTGGAAAGCAACCTGGGTACGATCGCCCGTTCCGGCTCGCTTGCTTTTAAGAAAGAGAACCAGGATCAGGCGGATATTGATATTATCGGCCAGTTCGGCGTTGGCTTCTATGCGGCATTTATGGTCGCAAGCCATGTTGAGGTTGTATCCCGTGCGATCGGCAGCGACCAGGCAAACCGTTGGGAATCCGACGGCACGGCTGGCTATACCGTAACGCCGTGTGAAAAAGAGGAAAACGGCACCCGTATTACGCTTACAATCAAGGAAAATACGGAAAACGAAACCTATGACGAATTCCTGGAACCATACAGGATACAAGCATTGGTAAAGAAGTATTCGGATTATATTCGGTATCCGATCAAGATGGACATGATACGCTCCCGTATGAAGGAAAAGCCGGCGGATGCAGGGGAGGATTACCAGCCGGAATGGGAGGAATACACGGAAAACACAACCCTTAACTCCATGGTCCCGATTTGGAAAAAGTCCAAAAAGGATTTGACGGAGGAGGAATACAATTCGTTTTATACTTCCAAATTTTACGATTACCAGCCCCCGCTCTGCCATATCCATTCCAGCGTGGAGGGAGCGGTGACCTATACGGCGATGCTGTTCATCCCTGCGCACGCGCCGATGGATTACTATACCAAGGACTATGAGAAAGGGCTGCAGCTTTATTCCAATGGCGTTCTGATCATGGATAAGTGCGCCGACCTGCTGCCCGACCATTTCAGCTTTGTGCGCGGTATGGTGGATACAGCGGATCTTTCGCTCAATATTTCCCGTGAGATGCTGCAGCACGACCGTCACCTGAAAGCGATTGCGCAGAGCATTGAGAAGAAAATCAAGAGCGAGCTGCTCAAAATGCAGAAAGACCAACGCGAGGAATATGAAAAGTTCTGGAAGGCATTTGGACGCCAGATTAAATATGGTGCATATGTGGACTACGGCGCGCATAAGGACTTACTGCAGGATCTTCTGATTTACCATTCCTCCACCGAAGATAAGCTGGTCACGTTGGAGGAATATGTTTCCCGCATGAAAGAGGAACAGAAATATATCTACTATGCCTGCGGGGAAACGATCGATAAGATCAAACTGCTGCCGGCGATGGAGACGCTGCGCGACAAGGGCTATGAGGTTCTGTGCCTGGATGATAACATCGATGAGTTCTGCATAAAAATGCTGGCAAGCTATCAGGAGAAAGAATTCAAGTCGATCGCTGACGCGGATCTCGGACTGGAGAGCGAAGATGAAAAGGCGGAAATCAAAAAGCTGACCGAGGAGAATGAGACGCTTTTGGCTGCGTTGGGAACAGCACTGGAGGGTAAGGTAAAGAAAGTGGAATTAACCGGCCGCCTGAAAAGTCATCCGTGCTGCCTGCGCGCGGAAGGGCCTGTGACCTTGGAGATGGAAAAGGTACTCAACCAGCAGGCGCTCGACGATAGCCAGCGCGTACACGCGGAGCGCATTTTGGAGCTGAACGCGGAGCATCCGGTTTTCAAAAAGCTTTGCGAGCTGCAGCAGCAAAACTCGGATAAAGTTGCGGTCTACGCGGAAATACTCTATACGCAGGCGCTTCTGATCGAGGGCCTGCCGGTTGATGATCCGGTGTCCTATGCCAACGCGGTGTGCGGTTTAATTTCATAAATTAGAGGAGAGGGTATGCCTGGATGAAAAAGCTGCTTTGGATCGTCAACCCGCATGCGGGACGCGGCGCGATCGCTGGCAAGGTCGTCGATTGCGTGAGTACGTTCCAGAAAGCGGGCTATGACGTTACCCTCTATGCCACGCAGGGGACGAAAGATGCAACCCGCGTTGCGCGGGAAAGGGCGGCGGAGTTTGACCGCATTGTCTGTGCGGGCGGGGATGGAACGCTCAACGAAGTGGTCACCGGCCTGATGGAAGCGCAGACCCGCCCGCCGCTTGGTTATATCCCTGCGGGTACGACAAACGATTTTGCACTCAGTCTGGGCATACCCAAATCTCCGGTGGAGGCGGCGGCTGTCGCAGCCAGCGACAATTTGCAAGCGCTCGATATCGGGATGTTCAACGAACGGTATTTCAACTATATCGCGGCGTTCGGCGTGTTTACCGAGGTATCCTACGCAACGCCGCAGCAGACTAAAAACGTCTTTGGCCGCGCAGCGTATATCATAGAAGGTGTCAAATCACTGACCAGCATCAGGGAACACCATATGTGTGTGAACAGCGCGGAAATGACGGTAGAGGACGATTTTATTTTCGGCATGGTGTCCAATACCGTCTCCGTCGGGGGCTTCAAAACAATTTCAACGGATGATGTGGCGCTGGACGATGGCTTGTATGAGGTGCTTTTGGTCTATCCGGTAGAAAACCCCATGGAGCTTCAGTGGCTTGCCAATGACCTGCTGACGGGAAATGTGGACTCCAGCCGCTTTGTGTATTTCCGGACGTCGCAGATCACGTTTGATGCGAAGAACGATGTCCTGTGGACGCTGGACGGGGAGTTTGGCGGCGCGGTAAAGCACGCGGACATTACAAACTTCAGTCGGGCGATCACATTTATCGCCGGCGATACAAAAAATCTTGAAAACGCAGAGGAAGCCTGATATAATAACAAAAGGGAATGAAGTTCTCCCTTGGCGCATACTGCCTGAACCGCTTGAAAAAGCTGATGACTTCTGCACGAAAAAACGTGCGGGGCATCAGCTTTTTTTATGCTCCGCCAAAAATGGAGGTAAAAGTTAATGTTAACAAGTTTGGCGTATGTGTTCCTGTTGGGGATGCTGCTCGGATGGGTGTTTAGCCGGATCGGCCTGCCAAGCCTGCTCGGTATGCTGGTTACAGGCATCCTGCTCGGCCCCTGTGTACTCAACCTATTAGACCCTGCGCTGCTGGGAATCAGCGCCGACCTGCGGCAGCTCGCGCTGATCATCATCCTGACAAGGGCTGGACTGTCGCTGAATATCGCGGATTTGAAACGCGTGGGGCGGCCGGCCGTGCTTATGTGCTTTGTGCCGGCCTGCTTTGAGATATGTGGCATGGTGCTGCTGGCGCCGAAGATGCTGGGGATTACTGCTCTGGAAGCAGCGGTCATGGGAGCGGTAATTGCGGCGGTATCGCCCGCGGTTATTGTACCTAAAATGCTCCGGCTGATGGAGGAAGGCTATGGGACAGCCAAAAGCATACCGCAGATGATTCTCGCGGGTGCATCGGTGGACGATGTCTTTGTCATTGTGCTATTTACCGCTTTCACAGGCATTTCCCAAGGAGATACGGTTGCCGTGATGGATTTCTTACAGGTCCCGCTGTCGATCCTGCTCGGCATAGCGTGCGGCGCAGCGCTGGGGCACCTGCTTGCATTGCTTTTTCGAAAAAAGCATATGCGCGATACGGCAAAGGTGCTGATAATCCTGAGCGCCGCATTCCTGCTGGTGGCATTGGAAAACCGTGTGAAAGGCATTGTTCCGTTTTCCGGCCTGATCGCTGTTATGTGCCTTGGCATCTTGCTGCAGCGTAACAGGCCTGAAGTCGCGGTGCGTCTGTCGGCCAAGTTTTCCAGGCTATGGGTCGCGGCAGAGGTGCTTTTGTTTGTGCTGGTGGGTGCCGCTGTCGATATCCGCTATGCAGCGCAGGCTGGCCCTGCCGTTGTATTACTGCTATGTTGTGTGCTTTTATTCCGGATGGCCGGCGTATTCTGCTGTATGCTGGGAACTGTGCTGAACGCAAAGGAGAGGCTGTTCTGTATGATAGCTTATATGCCGAAGGCAACGGTGCAGGCCGCGATCGGCGCCGTGCCGCTTTCTATGGGCCTGGCGTGCGGACAGATTGTTTTGACCGTCGCGGTGCTGTCGATCCTGATAACCGCCCCGCTCGGCGCATTTGGCGTTGAGCGCACATATAAGGTTTTGCTGCGAAAAAAATAAATGGAAAGGAGCGGGCACCAGTCGGCATCCGCTCCTTTCCATCGGGAAATCGAGATCAGCAGCACTTTCTCTGGAAAGATTTGCAGTCAGTACACTGATCGACCGTCGGGTTGGCCTCATGCGTGCCTACGGTGATGCAGTCCAGCGCGCAATACTCTGCACCGTCACTGTGATTGGCGCACTGATTGACAGTGCAGCGGATTGCCTTGTTGCAGTTTGAACGATCCATAAGAAAGACCTCCTTTTTTGATTTCCCCATTAGTCTCTCCGATCACGGGCGAAATATACATTGACAAAATCGAGCAAACTGGGGTATACTTTTTTCAAGGACTTCCTTTCCCGAAAGCATGCGCTGCCGGGCGAGCGTCTGCATAAAATCAGTGTCTGCTGTCAAAGATTCGATCTGCGATGAAAGAGCGAAAAACCATAAAACGGGCGTTCTGTGTCGTGTGGATGCAGGACGTTTTTTGTTGCAGGAGGAATAAAATGGAAAACCGTATTGCGATTTTGGGCATTATTGTCGAGGACCGCGAATCCAGCGGCGAAGTCAACGCCCTGCTTCACGAATATGGTGCCTCGATCATTGGGCGCATGGGGCTTCCGCATTATCGTGAAAGCTGTTCGATTATTACGATCGTGATGGACAGCACGATCGATACGATCAACGCACTGTGCGGCAAGCTGGGCCGGCTGAAGCATGTTCAGGTCAAATCCATGATGGCAAAATAAGGAGAGAATGGAAATGAAACGTATTTTATCCGGTTTAGTGGCGTCAGTGATGGCGTTATCCCTGCTTGCGGGCTGTGGACAGGGCGATACGGCGCTGCAGGAGCCTGAGCAGCAGCAAACAGCGACGGTGGAAGCTGGTTACGAAGACGGGGTAAGTATCCGCGTCGCCGCCTTGAAAGGACCTACAGCCATGGGGCTGGTTCAGATGATGAAGGATAACGAGGGGGACGAGACACATTACCAGTTCGATCTCTATACCTCTGCGGACGAGATCGTCCCGTTGATCGGTAAAGACGAGGTGGACATCGCGCTTATCCCGACCAATCTGGCGGCAACCCTGTACCAGAGGACCGAGGGCGGCGTGCAGGTGTTGGACGTCAACGCCGGAAACGTATTATACGCGGTTTCTCACGACGAAGCCCTGAATACGCTTGAGGGCTTAGCGGGCAGGACCATTTATATGACCGGCAAGGGGACTACGCCGGAGTGGACGCTGCGTTACCTGCTTGACAAAAGCGGTATCGAGGAAAGCGATTTGACGATTGCATTCAAAAGCGAGGCGACCGAGGTGGTATCCGCACTGTCGCAGGATGCAGAAGCGGTCGGCATCCTGCCGCAGCCTTTCGCAACCGTTGCATTGATGCAGGATCAGGAACTATCAATTAATTTCCCGCTGGAAGACGCATGGAAAACGTACAGCCCGAATGGGCAGGGGATCGCGACCGGCGTCACGGTCGTCCGCAAGGCGTTTGCGGATGAGCATCCTGCGGCGGTGGCGCAGTTCGTGCAGGATCATCAGCAGTCTGTTGAAACGGTTGTTTCCGATCCGGAGGCAGGCGCGCAGTTGATCGAAGCATACGGTATCGTCAAGGCGCCAGTAGCACAGCTCGTGTTGACCAATTTCAACCCTGTGGCGGCAGCGTCGGGACAGGAGATGAAGGGCTGGGTTTCGGATTATCTGGAAATGCTTTACGGGATCGCGCCGGACGCGGTAGGGGGAACGCTGCCCGATGAAGGTTTCTACTATTTGGGCTAAGCGCTGGTTTCGCATCGGTGTGACCGCGCTTTTCTGGCTGGCTGTTTGGCAGGCGGCGGCTGTGCTTTTGCCCAAGCTGTTATTTGCAGGTCCCGTACCGACGGTGCGGAGCCTGCTTTCCCTATTGCGGAACAGTGAATTCTGGTTTTCGATCGCGCATTCGTTGGGGAAAATCGCGTCGGGTTTTTTGCTGGCCTTTAGCACAGGCTGTCTGCTTGCCATCGCCTGCCGCCGGATGCCGGTTCTCCGTATGCTGCTCGGGCCGCTGATACAGGTGATGAAAAGCCTTCCGGTGGCGTGTTTCATCGTGGTGGCGCTGATTTGGGTTCGTTCGGAATGGATTTCCGTCTTAACCGCATTTTTTGTTGTTTTTCCCGCTGTATACATCAATTTGGGCGAGGGTCTGCAGCAGACCGATCAGGGGATGCTGGAAATGGCGCAGCTTTTTCATTTGACGCCAGCCAAACGCCTGCGGGCCGTGTGGCTGCCCGCCTGTCTGCCGTATTTGCTGTCCGCCTGCCGTGTATCCGTCGGTATGGCGCTGAAGGCTGGCGTTGCGGGTGAAATCATCGGGCTTCCGCGCTGGTCGATTGGGGAGCAGCTTTATTTATCCAAGCTCTATCTAAATACGGCGGATTTGTTTGCGTGGTCGCTGGTGATCATCCTGCTCAGCCTGGCGCTGGAGCGGCTGCTGGTTTTCGCGCTTGCCACTGTGCAAAGGAAATGGGGGATCGCCGCATGATGCTGCGGATAGAGCATATTGATAAGGCGTTTGACGGAAACGCGGTGCTTCATGACCTGTGCTGGACGCTCGGGCCAGGGGAGTGCTGGCAGG
Source organism: Agathobaculum faecis (assembly GCF_014287995.1). NCBI lineage: Bacteria > Bacillati > Bacillota > Clostridia > Eubacteriales > Butyricicoccaceae > Agathobaculum > Agathobaculum faecis. The sequence continues at coordinate 302,432 of NZ_JACOPL010000001.1, read as the reverse complement.
TAACCGGCGCTTCCGGCATTGGAAAAACAACGCTTCTGCGGCTGATGATGGGGCTGGAGCAACCCGATAGCGGAAAGCGGATCATACCAGCTGCGGTTCGCTTTTGCCCAGTGTTTCAGGAGGACCGTCTGGTCGAAAATTGGAGTGCTTTGCAGAACGTAGCGCTGGTCTGCGACGACAGTCCATCCGCGTTCCGCATTCTGAACACGCTGCTTCCCGACAGTGCTCTGGAACAGCCGGTCTGTACGCTTTCCGGCGGGATGCGTCGACGGGTCGCGCTGGCACGGGCGCTTGCGGCGCAGGGAGATATCCTGGTGCTTGATGAACCGTTTGCCGGTCTGGACGCGCAGACCCTCTGGCATGCGGCAGAAGCGTTGCGCCGGTACCGGAGGGGGCGCGCGGTTGTTCTGGTTTCCCACGAGACCGAAAAGCTGTTTCCAGATTGGCACACATTGTCGTTGTGAAACGGTTTTCAGCGTGGCAAAAACCAGCGTGATATGTTATATTAAAACAATGGAAAACACCGCCGGCCAGGGCGGGCAAGAGGTGCGAATAGTATGCAAAAAGGCGATCAGGCCAAGCTGAAGCTGTTATTGACCGGTATTGCGGCGCGGCTGACAAAAAACAGGGATTACTTTGTGCGGGCAGACTGCATATTCCTATCTGGGAAAAAGAAATTTGACGCCAGCCTGGCACGGGCGGAGACAGGCTATACGCTCCGCTTCCAAGGGACGGAGACGGCGGTCGACTCCGTGGCTTTCTGTGCTTTTTTCTCCCAGCAGGCGGAGAAATTCGACGAAGCACGTTTGTCCTACACCGAACGCGGTACCGTCGTGTCGCTGACGGTAGACGCGCGCGGCGTACAGATGAAGCAGGCGGAGCGGGAAGCGACAACCGAAGAGCAGGCGACTGCGGCGAATCCCCTGCTGGACAGCGGTCGGCAGTATTTGATCCGCGTTGACCATGCAGCGCCGCTTTTACGGGAAATAGGCATCCTCACAGCAGACGGAAAGCTCAAAAACGATATGATCCGTAAATATAACCAGATAGACCACTATGTTGAACTGGTTGCCCCCATGTTCGAAAAAGACGACGGGGAGGAAATCGTCCTTCTGGACTGCGCCTGCGGAAAATCTTATCTCAGCTTTGTGATGAATTATTACCTGCACAATGTGCTGCGGCGGCGGTGCCGCGTGATCGGCGTTGACATTAATGAGCATGTTATTGAAGAAAGCAGGGCAATGGCAAAGCGGCTCGGTTATCATAATATGGTATTCCAGTGCGCGGATCTGAGAGCCTACCAGCCGCCGAAGAATGTAACGGCGGTGATTTCACTGCATGCGTGCGATATCGCGACCGACCTTGCATTGGCGACCGCGATACGCGCGCGGGCAAGATATATTGCCTGTGTGCCGTGCTGCCACAAGGAATTGCTGGATCAGTACCGTCTGCCCGACCTCGCCCCCCTGACCAAACACGGGGTATTCAAAGCACGATTCAACGATGTTTTGACCGATAGTATGCGCGCGCTCAAACTGGAGGCGGAGGGCTACCGCGTTTCTGTGGTTGAATATATTTCGCCGCTCGATACGCCGAAAAACCTGCTGATACGCGCGGTACGCACAGGGAAAGAGAATCCCAGGGCAAGGCAGGAATATGACGCTGTGCGGCGGCGGCTTGGCACGACCTCCGAGCTGGACCGCCGCTGCATGGATATGGATCAGGAGTTCTTTGTCACAGACGAGGATTTGGTGCAGTAACACACGGCGTACCTTTGAATAGACTGGTATTGAAGTCTCTTCAATCACTATTTGGAGGTAATATACATGGCTGATAAAGTCTGCTGCCCCGGCCCGATCTGCGGCAATGGTAATAATAACGTTGCCGGCGGTATCCGTGAGGCGGTTTGTGTTCACACCAGTAAAGTTTATGATTCCTGCCGCAGCAAGGAATGCCTGCGCGATATTCGGGTATATCTGTGCCGCGATGCGCAGGAACTGCTTAATTCCGGCGGCATCGTATCGGTGAAGCCGCGTTCCGCAGAGCTGCTTTGCGTCAAGATCGATGTGGAGAAGGTGCAGTTCAACCGCGGGTTCTACACGATTGATATTCGATTCTTCTATAAGATCGAGTGCGAAGTCAGCTGCCTGGTCGGACGCCCCCGCATCATCGATGGTCTGTCCGTCTTTGATAAGCGCGTTGTTCTGTTCGGCGGCGAGGGCGGCGCACGCATTTTCTCGTCCCGTTTTGTAGAGGATGGCATGGATGTCCAGCTCTGTCCGGACAGCAACAAACCGACCGCGGTGGTGGAGGTTGTTGACCCGATCCTGCTGGACGCCCGCGTCGTAGCGCCGGAGGTTTCCTGCAACTGCTGCTGCTGTGCATTGAACGAAGTGCCGCGCGCGATCGGCGGCTGCTTCCAGGGCGACGATCTTGTTCTGGGTACCGATGGCTACCAGCTGTTCATTACGCTGGGCCAGTTCTCGATCATTCGTCTGGAACGTGATATCCAACTGCTGATGCCGGCTTACGATATCTGCCTGCCGCGCCGCGATTGCTCGAACAGCGGTGCTGGTGAAGCGCAGGATCCGTGTGCGATCTTTGCGAACTTTGAGTTCCCGATCGATGAATTCTTCCCGCCCAAGCAGGAGTTTTCGGACTGCATGACCGGCAATGTCGGCGGCGGCAACGCCTGCGGAAGCTGCGGCTGCGGGAATAAGAATTCCTCTAAGTGCTGCAACTGAGTAAAATGGAAAAACCTGCTGGGATGCTCCCAGCAGGTTTTTTTCATATGCTGCGGTGTATATGCATATAATTCGGTAACGACAGAATGAAAAGAGGCGGGAACACCTTATGGATGAGGAACGCAGTTTCGTATATACGCTGATATTGGGTGTCTGCATGCTGCTGTGCCTGCTGATGATCGGCAGGATGCTGCTTGGTCACCCTGCCGATCAAATAGAGACAAAGGAGCCGGAAAATCCGGCTCCGGCGCCGCAAACAGAAGAAGAGGAGGATCTCCAGATGAAAATGCAGCTCAGCGAGGATGACCTGTGTACGATGATCGTGCAGGCGCTTCCGTTTTCACCGGACGGCATCACTGCAAAAATCAGCAAGGATGGAATCGTATCCCTGGGGGCGTCCGTGCAGAAGCAGAGCCTGGTGGACAGCGGGCTTGCAACAGGGGGGATGAGAACGGCGGTATTGTTTCTGCCAGACCCCTGCAAGGTGTATAGCGTTTGGAATATATCCGCGGAATCAGGCAGTATAAAGCTGGACTGCGCCACGATGGAAATTGCCGGGATTGTTTTACCAGAGGAAACCGCAGCAAAGATATCCGAGCAAATAGCGGACAGCCTGAACCGTCAGCTCATGACATGGGGGATAGAACCGAAAGCAATCCGTTTTGCGGATGGAGCCATTTCCCTGGAGGCATAGAAAAAGCCTTTCGCTGTATACAGCGAAAGGCTTTTGATCAATCGAAAATCACTCGTCCGCCGCCCTGGAAACGGGACGCATAGTTACCGGAGAGAGATTCATACTTTACCACATCGCCTGTGTGGGGGGAGTGGATAAACGTATCGTCTCCCACATAGATGCCGACATGGCTGATGGAAGAAGCGCTGCTCCCAAAGAACACCAGATCGCCGGGCAACAGCTCCTCACGGGAAACATGCGTTGTGGCGTTAAACTGGGACTGCGCCACCCGGGGGATGGATCCTACCGTATTGTTAAATACATAGGAGGTAAAGCCGGAGCAGTCAAAACCGCTGGGAGAACTTCCGCCGTAAACATAGGGCGTCCCGAGGAACTGGGCTGCGTATTCCAGAACCTCAGCCCGCGCTTCACTTGTTCCGGTATAGGAAACAACGTTGGAATCTGGGGTGACCGGAGCCTTGTTCTCTGCCGGAGCCGGCGTCTGCACTGCGGCAAACGTTATGTAATCCGGATGGACGTATCCGTTTTTGCCATTACAGGACACCTTATACCATCCCTGGTATACGCCAGTCACAGAAACGGCGGTACTGTTGGACAGGGAGGCAAGAACCGAGGAGGAGGTGTTGGGCTGTTCGCGGAGGTTGACGGTCGTATCGCAGACGATATGGCCGGTCCCTAAATTAAAGTCGCTGGTCAGCGTACCGGTCAGGTATTCGCCACTGACATAACCCTCGCGGCCATTTACAACGACCTTGAACCAACTGTTGCTGTTGTTGACCACGGCAAGCACCGTATCCTGCGGCAGGGTTGCAATAATGTTTCCCTCAGGGGCCTCACGGAGATACAGGGCGTCCGCCTTGACCTTTGCGGGATACAATGCGAAAGCGTTCGGCAGAAGCATTGAAGCCGCTAAAGCGGCCGAGACAGCGATCCGAATCAGTTTTTTTGGTGAATTCATGGATAAGCTCCTTCGTTTTACCATGCTTCGGCTTTTACTTGCTGTTGAGCGCACGTCCGAGCCAAATCGAGGCGATATCCATCGCCGCCCACAGGCTATCTTTTTCGGTTTTTTTCACAATACGCTCTTTCATGCGGACATTGGGGTTTGTCTGCTGGAGCTGTACGGAAACGCGCTTTGCGACAGGAAGCCCTTTGACCTCGCCGGCATCCAAGATCTGCATCATAATGATGTGAGAGTCGCTCATGGAACCATAGTAAATGATATTCTCCTTGCGCATCAGCGGATGGCCTTTATATTCCAGAAGATCGTTCTTCTTGGCGGTGGTAGGCATAGATATGCACTCCTTAATAGTTACAAAGTGATTACAGTCTCAGGTTACATTACGGAAACAGTATATCATGTATGCCTGGATTTGTCAAATTAAATTTAAGTTTCCTTGGAAAAGTGACCGATTTTATGCTATAATACAGAAAAAATATACCAATTTACCCAGTAGGAGTGCTGTATGAAATTTGCTTTTTTTACGTTGGGCTGCAAAGTAAATCTGTTTGAGACGCAAGCGTTACAGCAGCTTGCACAAGAACGTGGGCATGAAATTGTGGAAAATGGTGCTGACGCTGTCATTGTTAACACCTGCACGGTCACCTCGGTATCGGACCACAAAAATATCCGTGCTTTTCATAAGCTGCGCAAGGAAAATCCGCATGCCGTGATTGCCGCGTGCGGCTGTTTTGCGCAGATCGATCCGGAGCGCATCCGAAAAACAGAGGAGGTCGATATCATATGCGGCACGCGCGACCGAGCCGCGGTGATCGGCCTGTGTGAAAATGCGGTTCTCCATTTGCCGCCGGCAGGAGAGGAACGGGACGGACAGGGCTGCTTTGAATATCTGCCTGCCGGTGTGCCGGATGGGCGCACACGGGCCTTGCTGAAGATCGAAGACGGCTGCGACAATTTCTGCGCCTACTGCATTATTCCCTATGCTCGCGGCAGGGTACGCTCCATGGTGCCGGAGCAGGCTCTGCAGGAAGCCGCCCGCCTTTTGCGGGAGGGCGTGCATGAAATCGTCCTGACAGGGATCGAGATCGCCTCTTATGGCCGCGACCTGGTTCCGCCGGTGTCCCTGACCGATCTGCTGTGCCGGCTTCTGGCCGCCAATCCCGCGATGCGTTTCCGCTTGGGTTCTCTCGACCCACGCATTGTTGACAGGGAGTTTTGCGAGCGGTCAGCAGGATTTTCCAACCTTGCACGCCATTTTCACTTGTCCCTGCAAAGCGGGTGCGACAGTGTACTGCAGCGTATGGGAAGGAAATACACAACGGAAGCGTATTATGATAAAGTACAACTGCTGAAAAAATATTTTCCGGACTGCTCGGTGACTACCGACCTGATCGTTGGTTTTCCCAGGGAGACCGAAGAGGAGTTCGCACAAACGCTTGCGTTTTTGGAAAAATGCGCGTTTTCCGCAGTACATGTGTTCCCGTTTTCGATCCGCGAAAAGACGCGCGCCGCCCGAATGGACGGGCAGCTGCCGAAAGCGGTGAAGGCGGAACGAGCCGCGCGTGCTAAAAAGGCTGCGGCTGCGCTCACAGAGAAATACCTTGGACGGTTTGTGGGGAAAACGCTGGAGGTCCTGCCGGAACACTGTGTGGGCGGACGCTGGATGTCGCATGGACAATATGGCTTTCCTATCTATATAGAGGGGGGAGGGATTTGCAAGAATACGCCGGTAGCCGTAGAGGTGCGGGGGCTGTTTCGGGACGGACTGCTGGGAAAAATTTCTGACGCCGTGTAACCAACGCGCTGCTTCCTCCATAGTATGAAGTGAAATCTTTGATAGGAGGAAATAACTTATGTGTTCTTCTAATTCTCTTTGGGGCGAAAACAACTGGTGGTGGATCATTATCGTGGTCATCCTGATCTGGATCTGCTGCTGCCAGAACAATAATGGATACAGCGATATGAACAACTGCGGAAACAACTGCGGTTGCTGCTGCTGAACCTGCCACGACATATAAGGGAATAGGGCCTGCGCGGCGCCGTTTCATAAACGGCGCCGTTTGCCTGTTTTGTGGGGTGAAAAAAATTTTAATAAAAATTGAAAAATCCTCTTGCCAAAACGGGAAAATTGGGGTAATATAAATAAGCGCTGTTCGTGAGGACAGCAAAACGAGGATTTTTTCTTTGGAGGAATACCGATTATGACCGCAGGCGAATTTCGTAATGGCGTTACTTTTGAAATGGACGGTCAGGTGCAGCAGGTTATCGAGTTCCAGCATGTAAAGCCGGGCAAGGGTGCTGCTTTTGTTCGCGTCAAGATGAAGAACGTGATCACCGGCGCTGTCACCGAGCGTTCTTTCAATCCGACTGATAAATATGAAACCGCATATGTAGAGCGCCGCGATATGCAGTATCTCTATAACGAGGGCGACCTTTACTACTTCATGGATAATGAAACCTACGAGCAGATCCCGATTGGTAAGGACACGCTCGGTGATGATTTTCGTTTTGTCAAGGAAAATGAAAATGTCAAGGTTTGCTCTTATAAAGGCAGCGTGTTTGCGGTAGAAGCCCCGCTGTTCGTCGAGTTAGAGATCACCGAAACCGATCCGGGCTTCAAGGGAAACACGGCAACCAATACGCTCAAGCCCGCAGTGGTTGAAACCGGCGCTACGGTGCAGGTTCCGCTGTTCATCGAACAGGGCGAACGCATCAAGATTGATACCCGTACAGGCGAGTATCTCGAGCGCTGCAAGAACTGATTGCACAAGCGAATACGGACGGTACGCTTACCGTCCTTTCTATGGACATTTAGCTCAGCTGGAAGAGCATCCGCTTGACGTGCGGAAGGTCGGCGGTTCGAACCCGTCAATGTCCACCATAAAAGCCGTTTCTTCAGAAACGGCTTTTCTTTGTAAATAAGGGAAAAGGAAGCGCGGCGTGCCGCGCTTCCTTTTTATGTTGTTTTGATATCTCTTTTTTTCAGCCAAAGCAGGCTGGCAGTAAGACCCAGGAGCAGGTAAAAGCACGAGCTGATAAGGAATGCCGCCGCACTGCAGTCCATTGGCTCGGTCGGATGGTGGGAACACATCCCAAGACTGAGCAGAGAAAAAGGAAAGTACACGCCGAAGCCTTTGACCAGCGCGGGTAATCCGCAAAATCCACCAAGGATGCCTGCGGCAACGGGAACGGCAAACGACCGGATGACCAGCGCAACGCAAAGCAGCAGCGCCGCCTGCACCGTGAGCGCCCACCAGCCGCGGAATACCCAGTAGACAAGCGCAAATGGAACAGGGGCGGTCAGCCCTGCAAGCTTACCGCTAATCAGGAACAGTATACCGATGAAAAGTTGCGTGAGCAGCGTCAAAAAGGATACGACGGAAAGCTTGGAAACCAGCATGACGCTGATAGGGATCGGCTGGGTCATCACGGTGTTCCAGTTGCGGTTGAGGTGTTCCAGACGGCAGACGTAAGCGCAGTAGACGCCGGTCAGGGCAGGAGCGAACAGCGCGCAGTAAAACAGGGCGTGCTGTGTCCAGAGCGAATACCATTGGTCCGTGAGCAGACCCAGGTTATTCAAATAATTCGCCGTACCCAATCCTGCGGACACGATGGGGAGAATGATAAGCGCGAGCCAGATAAACGAGTGATGCAGCTTGCAAAATTCTGCATAGATTGTGCGTAACAGCATGGTTTAGACCTCCTTCCGGATAAAAAGCACGCGGCCAACCCCATAAATCACCAGAAAATATGCGATCAGGCAAAGAAAGCCGCTGAGATTGAAATCGATGAAGTAATAGTCTGAGATACGGGTCGATGCGTCCCACGCCATGCCGGTGTTATACAGGAGCGCGTAATACGCCCATACGAAAGCCTTTTGAAAGCTGGGCGGGAAAAACAGGGAGAACAGTCCGATAAACGAGCCGATCAGCCCGACGATCATGCCGATCATCTGATTTTGGATCTGCAAAGACAGGACAAGCTGTAAGAGCAGGATCGCCAGGGTTGTGACCAAACTGGAGAAAAAATATTCCGTCAGCTTTGTCACCGGTGGGTTTCCGGCAAAACCGCTGCAGATGCCGAACAGCAGGACGACCGCCATTTGCACGGCGAGAAAACCGGTCATGTATGCAGCACCGCAGATCAGCTTCGCGTCGAACAGCGAACCGGTTGGCTGCACGGTTTCAAGCAGCTTGAGGGTTTGCCCCTTATGCTCAATATCAGCCAGACGGGAGGCAACCACGGCCGCGATTACAGGCGTCATCATTGCGTTGAGCATGGGGAAATTATATAGGATCATCGCCCAGCCCTGCTGCAGCTCCCGCTCCGACAGCGCGCGGAGGCTGTACAGCCCCCAGGCGAGCTGCGCCGCCAGCATAACCAGCAGAGGGAGCCATATCCGGCGGCGCCTGCATTTGAAAAACTCCATTTTGAGCGCTTTCATAAGCTTGCCGCCCCCTCCGTCAGTTCCAGGAAAATATCCTCCAGGTTTTTGCGGCGTTCTTCAATACGGAGCACGCCAATCCCGCTGTCAGTCAGCAGGGCGACGCAGTGCGCGACTTCTTCGTTTTCCAGCGGCGGCAGAATAATCTCGTCGGCGTCCAAGTCATTAATTACGCCGTCATGGGTCAGGATCGCCTGCGCCAGCGGGTTGTTAAGCGTACGAAGCGCCAGATGATGTTCGCTTTTCTCGTGGAGACGGTCGATCGTATTTTGGTAGACTAGGGCGCCATCCGCAATTACACCCACATGGGTCGCCATCTGATCGATCTCGCTGAGCAGGTGGCTGGATACCAGCACGGTCATGCCAAAGCGGCGCGGCAGGTCGCAGATCAGCTCACGCATTTCCTGAATCCCCGCAGGATCCAGACCGTTGGTTGGCTCGTCGAGTATCAGCAGGCGGGGATGCGCAAGCAGTGCGGCGGCCAATCCGAGCCGCTGCTTCATACCGAGGGAGTAATGTGCGACCTGCTTGTCCTTTTGGCTGGTCAGGCGAACGATTTCGAGCGCCTCGCGAATATTCTGTTCCGGAACCTTCCGCAGCGTCTGCAGGATCTTCAGATTTTCCTCGCCGGTCAAATGGCCATAATAAGAAGGGGATTCGATCAGGGAACCAATATCCTTTAAGATATCCAGTCGGTTTTTCGCATTCATCCGTTTGCCGAATACGTCTATTTCGCCGCCGGTAGGATGCGCCAGGCCGAGGATCATTTTCAAGGTGGTGGACTTTCCGGCGCCGTTGGGGCCGAGAAAGCCGTATATCGCGCCCTCTGGCACCTGCATGTGCAGGTCCTTGACGCGCAGCGCACCGCCATAGCTCTTACAAAGCCCTTTTGTTTCAACCAGATTTTGCGTCATAGGGGAACACTCCATTTCTCTTTTTGTTATATTACAATGATACGATGAGAAGATTACAATTAGATGAAGCCTACCTTACAATTACCTTACTTTTTTACAAATAGACCGAAATATGTGTTATCATAGCTGGGGTGATGCAATATGCGGGATATTTATAGCTGCAAAATATTAATTGTGGATGACGAGGCGGCGCTCTGCAATATGATAAAGGAGATTTTAATGCAGGCGGGCTTCCTCGCGGTATATACCGCGCAAAGCTGTACGGAGGCGCGGCGGGCGGTGGGCGATATCAGGCCGGAGGCGATCCTGCTGGATGTGATGCTGCCGGACGGCGATGGCTTTTCGCTGCTGCAGGAGCTGCGGCAGGAAAGAGATATCCCTATTCTGTTCCTTTCCGCACGCGATGCGGATGCGGATCGTCTGCACGGACTCGGTTTAGGGGCGGATGATTATATCGCCAAGCCTTTTCTTCCGCAGGAACTGGTGCTGCGGCTGACCGCGGTGCTCCGGCGTTCCTATGCCGCAAATCTGCAAAATGCGGGGGAGTGTCTATCGCTGGGGGAAACGGTTGTGGATTGGGGCAGCGGGCTGGTGCTTCGTGACGCGAACTCCACGCCGCTGACCGCAAAGGAATACGCGCTGTTGCGCAAGCTCGCGGATAATCGGGGCAATATTGTTACCATAGACGCGCTGTGCCGCGCCGTGTGGGACGAGGAAAATTTTGGATACGAAAATACGCTTATGGTGCATATCCGCCGGCTGCGGGAAAAAATTGAAGATAATCCCTCCAAGCCGCGCTGGCTGCTGACGGTGCGCGGCCTTGGGTACAAGCTCACACGGGAGGATAGGCAATGAAGGGTCTTGGCAGGATACTCGGACGGTATGTAGGCGCGGCAATCGGCGTGGGGCTGTTTTTGTTGATCTTGAATCTAGGTGTGATGCTGGGCTTCATTTTGCATTGTTCGGATGAGAAACCCAGACCGGAGGACCGCGTCGAGGTCATCGCTGACGGGATTGAGCGTCAGACGGACGGATGCTTTGCTGTTTCCGCAGAAGCGCGTCGGGCAATGGAGGAGCGTTATGCTTGGGCAATGCAACTTGACGACAGTGGCGCTGTTGTTTGGAGCGACCGCATGCCGGAAAACCTGCCCCGGCAGTATACGGCGGGAGAGATTGCCTCCTTTTCCCGCTGGTACCTGAAGGATTATCCGGTTTATGTTTGGTCGGATGAGGATGGATTGCTGGTACTTGCCAGTGAGCCGGGCAGCGAGTGGAAATACCTGATGCGGGCCTCCGCCTATACGATCGAGCAATTGTCGGTATGGGCGCCCAGCGTACTGGCGCTGAACCTGCTGGTCGCGCTAGCGCTTGCGTTGCTGCTTGGTTGGCGCATGTACCGCGCCGCCGCGCCGCTTGCGGAGGGCATCGGCGCGCTGGCAAAGGGGGAGGGAACGCAGCTTGCTGAACGAGGTGTGCTGGGACAGCTTTCCGCCGACTTGAATCGGGTCTCCCGCCAGCTTTCCACGCAGCGGACGATGCTGCAGAAGCGCGACCGGACACGTACCGAGTGGATCGCAGGCGTTTCGCACGATATCCGCACCCCGTTGTCCCTGGTACAGGGGAATGCGGCGCAGTTGGAAAGCAGCGGAGTGCTGCCGGAGGAGGCGCGGCGCAAAGCGCGCATCATCCGTGAACAGAGCCAGCGGATTGGTCGCCTGGTGAGCGATCTGAACCTGGCCTCCAAACTGGAATACGAGCTGCAACCACTGCACCAGGGAAGTTTTCGGCCAGCGGCGATGCTACGCGCAGCGGCGGCCGAACTGCTCAATATGCTGTCAGACGATCGGGTATCGCTGGAGGTGGATATCCCATCCGAGGCCGGCGCCTTGACGGTGACAGGAGACGAAACGCTGCTCCGGCGTGCGGTGGATAATTTATTGCGCAACAGCGTCTTTCACAACACTGGAAGCGTTCATATCAAGCTGTCCCTTTCCGTTTCTGCGCAGTCCTGGTCGGTCTCGGTTGCCGATAACGGTGCCGGTCTTCCGCAGGCGGCACTGGCGCAGATGCGGCGCCCCGCTGGGGAGCAGCTGCCGCAGCACGGCCTTGGGATTGTGCTGGTGCGCCAGATCACCCGCGCACACGGAGGCAAGGCGCGGTTTGTCAATACCCAGCCGGGGCTGTTGGCGACGCTCAGCTTTCCGCGGAAAGGGTGACCTGAACCATGACAAAAACCGTCAAATTCAGCCGGCTGTTTTTGTGGAATATTTTTGGCTGTGTACCTCTTTTCCTACTATATATGGTATGCTATAATTATTTTTGCTACTAAATAATATGAGTGAGGAAAAATGATGGTACGCGTTATCAAAAAGGATCACACCAAAGAAGCATTCAATATACAAAAGGTTGTTATTGCCGTTAATAAATCGGCAAACCGTGTGCTGTATACCTTCACGGAGGATGAGCTCAAAGCGATCTGCGGCCATGTGGAAGGATACATCCGAGATCACGGCATGACAGAGGTGCAGATTTGGCAGATGCACAATATTGTGGAGGCTGCGCTGGAGGCCGTGCGGCCGGAAGTCGCCAAAAGCTATCGCGATTACCGCAACTACAAGCAGGACTTTGTCGGCATGCTGGATAGTGTGTATCAGAAGAGCCAGTCCATCATGTATATCGGGGACAAGGAGAACTCCAATACGGATTCCGCGCTGGTCTCCACCAAGCGCAGCCTGATTTTCAACCAGCTCAATAAGGAGCTGTACCAGAAGTTTTTCATGAATACGGAGGAGCTGCAGGCCTGCCGAGACGGTTATATTTATATTCACGATATGTCCGCGCGCCGCGATACGATGAACTGCTGCCTGTTTGACGTAGAACATGTACTCAAAGGCGGCTTTGAAATGGGAAACCTGTGGTATAACGAACCGAAAACGCTCAACGTGGCGTTCGATGTGATCGGGGACATCGTGCTGTCCGCTGCCAGTCAGCAATATGGCGGCTTTACCGTACCCTCGGTCGATCTTTTGCTGGAACCGTACGCGGAACGCAGCTACAACCTGCTGACTGAAAAATACAGCCGCTTGGGGCTGGCTGCGGATGCAGTCGAAAAAGAGGTCATGGCGGATATACTGAATGATTTCGAACAGGGGTTCCAGGGCTGGGAGTACAAATTCAACACGGTGGCCTCCAGTCGCGGCGACTATCCGTTCATCACGATGACCATGGGTACCGGTACGGGCCGGTTTGCTAAGCTCGCTTCGATCACAATGCTGCATGTCCGCCGGAAAGGGCAGGGAAAAAAGGGGCAGAAAAAGCCGGTGCTGTTCCCTAAAATCGTTTTTCTTTACGATGAGGAGCTGCACGGCCCCGACAAACCGCTGGAGGATGTGTTTGAGGCGGGGATATTATGCTCCTCCAAGGCCATGTATCCGGACTGGCTCTCGCTTTCGGGGGAAGGGTATGTTCCCAGCATGTATCAAAAATACGGCGCAATCGTCAGCCCGATGGGGTGCCGCGCTTTCCTTTCCCCGTGGTATGAGCGCGGCGGCATGAAGCCGGCGGATGAAGAGGATAAGCCGGTATTCATCGGCCGTTGGAATATCGGCGCGGTATCACTGCATTTGCCGATGATTTACGCCAGAGCGCAGCAGGAGAATCGCCCATTCCATGAGGTGCTGGACTACTATCTCGAACTGATCCGTAAGCTGCATATCCGCACATATGCGTACCTGGGGGAGATGCGCGCCTCCACCAACCCGCTGGCCTACTGCGAGGGCGGCTTTTATGGCGGCCATCTCAAGCCGTCGGACAAGATCAAGCCCATCATGAAAACCGCGACTGCCTCGTTCGGTATCACCGCGCTCAATGAGCTGCAGGAGCTGTATAACGGAAAATCCCTAGTGGAGGACGGCGCTTTTGCGCTCGAAACCCTGGAATACATCAACCGGAGGGTCAATCAGTTCAAGGAGGAGGACGGAAACCTCTACGCGATTTACGGAACGCCCGCCGAAAGCCTTTGCGGACTTCAGGTAGAGCAATTTCGGAAAAAGTATGGTATAATCGAAGGGGTGTCCGATCGGCCTTATGTGTCCAACAGCTTCCACTGCCATGTGACCGAAGAACTGACCCCGATCGAAAAACAGGACTTGGAGGGACGCTTCTGGAACCTGTGCAACGGCGGCAAGATCCAGTATGTAAAATACCCGATCGATTATAATCTGGAGGCTATCCGCACACTGGTGCGCCGCGCGATGCGTCTGGGATATTATGAAGGCGTCAACCTGTCCCTGTCCTACTGCGACGACTGCGGACACGAGGAGCTGGCGATGGATGTATGCCCCAAGTGCGGCAGCCGCAACCTGACCAAGATCGACCGTATGAACGGATATCTTTCCTATTCACGCGTCAAGGGCGACACCCGCCTGAACGACGCAAAAATGGCGGAGATCGCGGAAAGGAAAAGCATGTAATGCGCTACCACAACATCACAAAGGACGATATGCTCAATGGAGAGGGCCTGCGCGTCGTGCTGTGGGTCGCTGGCTGCGGCCATGCATGCCCCGGCTGCCATAATCCGGTGACGTGGGACGCGCAGGGAGGCATTCCGTTCGATCAGGCGGCAAAAAACGAGCTGTTTGCCGAGTTGGAAAAGGATTATGTTTCGGGCGCCACTTTTTCGGGCGGCGATCCGCTTTTTCCGGTGAACCGTGATACGGTGGGGGCGCTGTGCCGCGAGATCCGGCGGCGTTTTCCGAAAAAAACCATCTGGCTGTATACGGGCTATCAGTGGGAGGAAATCGAGAACCTGCCATTTTTGGACGCGGTAGATGTTGTCGTGGACGGACGCTTTGTGCAGGAGCGGGCGGATCCGCAGCTCCATTGGCGAGGAAGCGCCAATCAGCGGTTGATCGATGTACGGCGGTCGCTGACGCAGCGTGTTCCCGCTTTGCTGAAAGAAAACACATAGAGAGGAAGAACGAGCAGATATGCAGAAAATCGCGAAATTTCACAAGGTATCGGAGAAACAATTTATCGATGACTGGTGCGCAGAAACCGGCTGTTCGGTATCCGAGGCAAGAATGGTCTACCAGAAAATCCGTCTGCCGCGCCGCGCGACCGTAGGCTCTGCGGGGTATGATTTCTTTGCGCCCGAAGCCTTTTCGCTCGTGCCGCATGAAACCATAAAAATCCCCACCGGTATCCGCGCGGAAATCGCGGAAGGATGGGTCCTGCAAATCTATCCCCGTTCGGGCCTGGGGTTCAAATACCGCCTGCAGATGGATAATACGGTGGGAATCATTGACAGCGATTACTTCACGGCAAAAAATGAAGGACATATCTTTATCAAAATGACCAATTCCAACCGACAGGGGAAGACGCTCTCCATCGTGGGGGGAGAAGGGTTCGCACAGGGGATTTTCCTGCCTTTCGGCATAACCGAAGACGATGACGCGGACGGAGAACGCACCGGAGGCTTTGGCAGCACAACAAAATAACAGAGGGACCGCCGGCTGGCGGTCCCTTTTTTGTCACCATCTCCGGATACGCTGCTTATACTGATGACAGGAGCGTGATGTGCAATGTTCTGCCGTGGGCAAGCGATCGGTTTGGCGTTGATCAGTTTGGGACTTGGCCTGCTTGTCGGCAGCATATGTCCGTCCGGCCTGCTGCTGTGGCTGCTGGCGCTCGCATTGATCGCGGCAGGCGTGTTTTTGTTTCAATGCTGATAACTGGGGAGGTGGAGGCATGAAAGTGGTCATTTGGAAAAGCCCGAAATATCTGCGCGGTATTCTTTGCAAGCTGTTCCATATTACATGAGGGAAAAGCAGAGGCAGAAAAGCCTCTGCTTTTTTCATATTCAGCAAAAAGGGAACATATCGTTAAACAGGAGCAGCAGTGAAACAAAGGAGGCAGCATCAATGGAACTGAATCAAACAAGCATCTGCTACTATGACAAAAGGCTTGCAGGGATTTCCTCCTGCACCGAGTCTTCCGACTCGATCGTTCCGGATACCTTTCCGGACATCGGAAGGGTCATTTGCGCGTATGGAACGGCAGCGGTCAAGGACCGCACACCGCAGAACGGACGTCTGCTGATTTCCGGTGCCGTGCAGACGACCATATTGTACCAGCCGGAAAACGCGGAAGGGCTGCGCAGGCTGTCCGTTCCCATCAGCTTTGCCTATATAGAGGAGTGTGACGGGCTGGATGCGGATGCCGTCTGTTATGTATCGTGCCGTGTTGCGGCGGTGGACGCAGTGCCGGTCAACAGCCGGAAACTGAACGTCAGCGCTCAGCTCTGCTTTGAGGTGGAATGCTATTGCAAGGCTGATTGTCAGGTTACAGAGGGCGTTGAGCTGCCGCAGATACAGATGCTGCGCACGCCCCATACAGTTACCGTTGTACAGCAGGCGCATAGCTGCCCGATTACGATTTTGGAAGACGTGACGCTGCAGGATGCGAACGACCTACAGCTCCTGCATACGGCCTGCACGCTGAAAAGCACGGAATGCCGCGCGATGCGTGGGAAAGTTGTGCTGAAAGGCGAGGCAGTCCTGCAATGCCTTGCGCTGCAGGAGGATGATGCGGTTCGCGTGCTTTCAAACAGCACGCCGTTTACGCAGATATTGGAGATCCCAGACCTGGAAGAGAGCGATCCGGTATCGGTCCGTTTGGCGGCGCACGAGGTCGACTGCCGTTTGGAGTCGGATGGGCTGCTTTCGTATACGATATCGGCGGAGGCCGCTTTCACGGTGCGCGGCACCAAAAGCATCCAGCAGATCGACGACATGTATATCCCTGGGAAAACGTTGCAGATCCAAGAGGAAAAGGCGGCGCTCCATTCTATGCCGCCGCTGACGCCGTTTGCCGCGGAGGTGAATGAAACACTGCAGACCGCGCAGCATGTGTCCCATATCATACACGCCGGCGCTGTCTGCTGCGGGGCGAAGAGAAATACCACGACCAATACGCTGCAGCTCACGGTGGCGGTGCAGGTTTTATATCTGAACGATGAACAGCAGCTTTCTGCGTTGCAGCGCACGCTGCCCTTGACCGCCTCCTGTACCGCTATGGGCGAGCTGTCCCAGATCGAACTGAATGCCCGCGCCGCAGCAGCAGGCGAAACCGGACTGCTTCTATCAGTGGCGGTATCCGGTATGGCAGCGCTGGAGGAGCGCTGCGTGTTCCGCAATATCACCGCATTAGAGGAAAGTGAAGCCCCAAAAAACAACGATGGTGTTACATTGGTGCTGCGTTACATCGATCAGGAGCAGGCGCTTTGGGAAGTAGCCAAAAGCTGCGGCACGACCATGGAAGCAATCCGACGGGCAAATGATTTACCGCCGGATGCGGTCAGCGCGTCGAAAACCATGCTCCTGATTCCGATACAGGCTTGAAAGGCAGGGATATTATGGAAAATCAAATTTATAATCAAATCAGCGCCCGCACCGGCGGCGATATTTATATCGGCGTGGTCGGACCGGTACGCACCGGCAAATCGACGCTGATTAAGCGTTTTATGGAGACCATGGTCCTGCCGGGCATGGATAACGTCTATAAACGCGAACGCGCGCGCGATGAACTGCCGCAATCGGGTACCGGACGGACGATCATGACCGCGGAACCGAAATTCGTTCCGGAGGAGGCGGCGGAGATCGCCCTTCCGGACGGAGGCTCCTGTCGGGTCCGCCTGGTAGACTGCGTCGGTTATCTGGTCGATGGCGCGCTGGGCAGCATGGAGGACGACGCGCCGCGCATGGTATCCACACCGTGGCGGGAGGAAGCGATGACGCTGGCTGAGGCGGCCGAGGTCGGCACGCATAAGGTGATCGGAGAGCATTCGACGATCGGCCTTGTCGTTACGACCGACGGAAGCTTTACAGAGATACCGAGGGAAAGCTATGAACCGGCTGAGCGGCGGGTGATCGAGGAGCTGACCCAGATGGGCAAGCCGTTTGTCGTTTTGGTGAATTCCGCTGACCCGCGCGGTGAAACAGCGCAGACAGTCTGCAGTACGCTCAGGGAGCGGTACCAGGTTGAACCGGTCGCAGTCAACTGCATGGAACTGGACGACAAGGGGATCGCGGATATCCTGCAGCAGGTGCTGTATGAATTTCCGGTGAAAGAGATCGGATTTGTTCTGCCGAGATATATCGGCGCCCTGCCTGACGGACACCCCGTACAATCCAGCGTTTACCGCTCCATCCGCTCCTCGGCGCGTGCAGGACAGAGGATGCGCGATGTCCGCGCCATGTGCGGGGCGATTGCGGAAAATGATTATATCGGAAGGGTGGATATCGACCAGCTCGCGTTGGGTACCGGCGCGGCGCGCCTTAAGGTGGATATTCCGGAAAGCGTGTTCTACAGTATCGTTGGGGAACAGACCGGTATCCATATTGGGGATGCGGCCGACCTGATTTCCGTACTCGATGATTTCTCCAAGGTCAAGCAGCAGTATGAGCGTCTGCGAGGTGCGCTGGATCAGGTATATCAGACCGGCTATGGAATTGTCATGCCGTCGGTTGACGAGCTTTCCCTGGAGGCACCGGAGATCGTCCGGCAGGGAGGGCGGTACGGCGTCCGTCTGCGTGCGTCCGCCCCCTCGATCCATCTGATGCGCGCCAATATCAAAGCCGAGGTCAACCCAATCGTAGGAACGGAGAAACAGTCCGAAGAATTGGTGCATTATCTGCTCAGTGAATTTGAAGAGCAGCCGGAAAAAATCTGGGACACCAATATTTTCGGGAAATCCCTCAACGAGCTGGTGCGGGAGGAATTATCGCATAAGCTCAGCCGCATGCCGGATGATGCACGCGGGAAAATACGGGAAACGCTGGAAAAAATCATTAACGAAAGCGCAGGCGGTTTGATCTGCATTATCCTGTAAGTCATGTTGGAAAAAGCGCGCCCTCAGGAGAGGGCGCGCTTTTTCTGTCAAACCCCTTATAAGGCAGGGCAGAAGCCTTGCCAATCGCTATATATTGTGTTATGATAAATCCGTATGAATATCGACACCTTGGAGGGAGTTTGTTGGACAAGCATGTTTTTGTCATCAATGGCAGCGGAGGCGTTGGGAAAGACACTGTCTGCGTGGCGGCGGCCCGATTTTGGAAAGCGGAAAACATCTCGTCAATCACTCCGATCCTGGATGTCGCGTACGCGGCCGGATGGGACGGACGGAAAACGCCGGAAGCGCGCCGCTTCCTGTCCCGCTTAAAAGAGGTATGCACGGAATTCAACGATCTGCCGTTCTCCTATTGTATGGAGCGGTACCACCGCTTTCTGCAGGGAGACGCCCAAATCCTGTTTGTCCATATTCGGGAGCCGGAGGAAATCGACCGATTCCGGTCGGCTGTTGGGGAAAGCTGCTCCACAATTCTGGTGCGGCGCCCTGCCTTGGAGCAGGCGCGCGGCGCTTTGGGAAACCGTTCGGATGACGGCGTACTGGAATATTCCTACGATGGTGTTTTCCAGAATGACGGCGACTTGGACGGCCTGCCTGAAAAGGTGCATGTTTTTTTTCGTGCCTTTTTCGGGAGATAAGCGCGCATTTTTATTACAGTTTGGTTGAATCGGTTGACAATCCCGTGCGGGACACGGTATAGTGAAGCGTACCAATAACCGGCCTGGTACGGTTAATGCCCATCAGGATAGAGAACAGAAAGGAATACGAGTATGAGCGAAGAAAAAAAGCAGCAGAACATGCCGGTCCAGAAAGGCGGCGCACACGTCGCCAAAAGCGGCTCCAACGTATCCACGGTTTCCGCGCAGGGGGGAAGCGCGGGGGCTGACAGCGAGGCGTCGGGCATGCCGAAACGCAACAAATATGCCGATAAAATGAATCAGAAAAAGAGCAGGCTCAACAAAGGCATGCGCATTGGCATCGGCGTTGCGGTGGTGGTGCTTCTGATCGCACTGGGCATCTTCCTTGTTCTGAAGTCCCGCAATGCGGGGACGGAGGAAACGGTTACGCAAACAGCGACCGCCAGCCGGGGCATGCTGGAAACCTACATAGAGGGAAGCGGTAGCACCGCCGCCAAAAAGCGCGAGGAGCTTGGCAGAGATTTGAAGGGAACGGTCAGCGAGGTTCTGGTAGAGGTAGGGGATGAGGTCAAAAAAGGGGACAAGCTTGTTGTCGTCAACCCGACCGAAACCCGCAAGGAGCTGGAAACTGCAGAGGATGAGCTGGCAGACGCACGCCGTGGTGTCACTGATGCGCAGGCCGAGGTGACCAAGGCGCAGAACGCGGTCAGCACGGCCCAGAAGCGGATCGGCAAGCTGGCAATCACCGCGCCGTTTACCGGAAAGATTATTCCGGTCACTGACTCGGAGGGTAAAAGCACGACCTACCATGTCGGGCAGCAGCTCAGCGAAGGGGAGATCGTCGGCTATATGGTCGACGACAGCAAAATGAAGCTTTCGCTGTATTTCAGCGCGGCGTATGCGAACGATATCAAAAGCGGACAGACTGCGACGGTTTCTGTTCCGTCCGCGATGAGTTCGGTCTCGGGTACGGTTTCCGCGGTCGAAAGCGCGCAGAAGGTTTCTGCAGAAGGCGTCAAGCTGTTCCGTGTCGTCATTTCCATGGATAATCCCGGAACGCTCACCAAGGACATGATGGCGACCGCGACGATATCCACCAGCTCCGCGGGAGAGGTTTATCCGGCCGAATCCGGAACGCTGGAATACAGCCGCGAGGAAGCGGTGACCGTGCAGACCGGCGGTGAGATCAAAACGCTCAATGGTCTGGATTACTACAGCTACAGCAGCGGCGCCACGATTATGACCTTGACGAGCGACAGCGCACAGGACGAACTGAAAAATGCGCAGAATACCGTGGTGACCGCACGCAACGGCGTGACAAACGCGCAGAAGCAGGTCCAGGCAAAGCAGGAGCGGATCACGGAGCTGAAAAAGCTGATCGCGGATTCCACCATCAAATCGCCGATCGACGGCGTGGTCGTCAGCCTGAACGCGTATACGGAGCAGGATGTCGGCGGCACCGAGCCGCTCGTCGTGGTCGCGGACCTGAACGATATCATTGTAAACGCGGATATCATGTCCACCGACGTTTCCGCCGTACAGCCCGGCCAGCCCGCGGTGATGACCATGTATACAAACGACGGCACGCTGACGCTGACCGGTACCGTGGAGTCGATCGCGCTGGAACCGACTCAGAACAACAATGGCGGCCAGGGCAGCATGGCGACGTTCCCCGCTGTAATTGCCATTGATCCGATTGAGGGACAGTCCATTTCCATCGGCATGGGCGTGGAATATCAGATCACGACCGCATCCTCCTCAGATTGTCTGATGGTCCCATCCTCCGCGATCGTATACGCCGAAGAAGGCGCAGCGGTTTTTGCCAAGCCGCTGGTTGATGAAAACGGCGAGGAGATTCCGTTCAGCGAAACGCTGCCTATTCCGGAGGGGACGGAGGGCATCCCGCCCGAATTCCAGCTCGTTCCGGTTGAAACGGGTATTTCCGATTCCTCCAATACCGAGATCCTGTGGGGGATCGAGGAAGGGACGACGGTGTATCTGTCCGGCCCGCAGGACCTGTACGCTGAAATGGGTATGGGCGTAGCCGTAGGCTAAAGGAGGGCGCGATGTTTGGAAAGAACAAACCGCCCATTGCCGAGCAGCAGACGGATTATTCTTCCGACCTGCTGATCGATGTGCGGCAGATGAGCAAGATTTATAATGAAGGCAAGGAGAACGAAGTACGTGCGCTTGATAATATATCCCTGACCGTGCCGTGGGGGGAGTTCCTTTGCATCCTTGGGCAGTCCGGCTCGGGAAAATCCACGCTGATGAATATTCTGGGCTGCCTGGATATTCCGACCTATGGGACCTATTACCTGAACGGCCAGGCGGTCAGCGACATGAAGCCCTCTGTACTTTCCGGTATCCGCAACCGTGAGATCGGATTCATTTTCCAGGGCTTCAACCTGATTCCCGCGTTGACAGCGCTGGAAAACGTGGAGCTGCCGCTGATCTACCGCGGCCTTGGACGGGAGGAGCGACACCAGCTCGCGGTGGATGCGCTGACATCGGTAGGGCTGGAAAAACGCATGTCACACCGTCCGGGGGAAATGTCCGGCGGCCAGCAGCAGCGTGTTGCGATTGCGCGGGCTGTTGCGGCAAAGCCGCCGATCATCATGGCGGACGAGCCAACCGGCAATCTGGATTCCGCCTCCGGTCTGGATATCATGCAGAAGCTTACC
Source organism: Agathobaculum faecis (assembly GCF_014287995.1). Taxonomy (NCBI): domain Bacteria; kingdom Bacillati; phylum Bacillota; class Clostridia; order Eubacteriales; family Butyricicoccaceae; genus Agathobaculum; species Agathobaculum faecis. The sequence continues at coordinate 280,445 of NZ_JACOPL010000001.1, read as the reverse complement.
GCGCTCAACGAGCAGGGTACGTCCATTATCCTTATCACGCACGATAACCATTTGGCGCAGATGGCGCGGCGGATCGTAACGATTCAGGACGGCCGCATCATTTCCGACGAAGCGGGAAGGGGAGGGCTTGACGAATGAACTGGCTCCAAACCGTACGCATGGCGTTCAAGTCCATCCTGAACAATAAGGTCCGCTCTATCCTGACCATGCTGGGCATCATTATCGGCGTGGCCTCGGTCATCGCAATCGTGTCCTCCATTCAGGGTACGAGTAAGTTGCAGCGCCTGCAATACGAAGCAATGGGTGTCAACCGTATCGATGTATTCGGTTACGGCGGACGCAGCAAGGACTGGAAGGATTTCGAGGAATATCTGGATACCGAGCTGGCGGACAAGGTTTCCGCCTGGTCGCCGCAGATCCAATACTATGACTGGCAGAGCGACGGCGTCCAATACCGGACGAAAAAGCTTTCCAACGATTCCGATAACAACGGCTGGACTAATATGTATTTCGGCAACGAGCATTACGGAGAGGTGAGTAACCTCACAATTTCAGCCGGACGCGACCTGTCCAAAGCGGATTGCGATAACCGCGCAAAGGTCTGCGTTATTGGCGAAACGCTACGCAAATACTTTTTCGGTGCTATGAGTCCGATTGGTCAGGAACTGCGTATCGGTGGCAAAAGCTTTGAAATCGTCGGTGTGTACAAGGGGAAATTCAGCGGCAAGCTCAATACGCAGGATCAGATGCTGGTTATGCCATATACCCTGCAAAGCTCCATGATGAGTACAAGCTATTTCGACAGCAAAAATTATATTATCAAAGCAGCCGCCACCGAGGATATCGCAGAGCTTACCGAAACGCTGCTTCCGGAGTATATGCAGAGCCGGTGCGAATCCTTTTCCGCCTACTCAGACAGCCAGTATCAGGAGCAGCAGGAGGCGTCTTCCAACCTGCTCGCGCTGCTTGGCGGCGGTGTGGCGGGCATTTCGCTTCTGGTCGGCGGCATCGGCATTATGAATATCATGCTGGTTTCTGTTACGGAGCGCACGCGCGAAATCGGTATTCGTATGGCGATCGGTGCGCGGAAACGCGATATTATCGGTCAGTTTCTGGTGGAGGCGGCTGTCGTATCCTGTTGCGGCGGCGTGATCGGTATTATCGTCGGCTGTTTCCTGTCGGCCATATTGGGCAATTTCATGGTCGCGCGGCAGATGGCGCAGAACACCTATCTACCATCGATCGAGCACTTTACGGTACTGCCGTCGATTGGTCTGATTCTGGGGGCGTTCCTGTTCTCTGCATTGCTCGGCATTATATTCGGCCTGTATCCGGCCAACAAGGCATCCAACCTGCAGCCGGTTGACGCGCTGCGCACCCAGTAAAGAAAGGAAAAGGTAGGAATGAAAAAAAGATTACTCAGCCTGTGTCTGGCATTTCTTTTTGCGATCACCCCTGCTTCGGCATCGTTTACCGACATCACGGACAGCAAGCTTTCGCAGACCGTCTCCGTCTTGGACGCGTTAGGGATCATGCAGGGGGTGGGGGGAAACCGGTTTGATCCAAACAGCGCGCTGACAAGAGCGCAGTTCTGTAAGCTGGCGGTGACCGCGCTGGGCGTTTCCGATGTAAGCGCCTATGGCAGCTATACGATCTTTCCGGACGTTAAAAGCTCACATTGGGCCGCGCAATATATCAATGCCGCAGTGCGCCATCCTGATCTGAAAGAATACTCCATTATCCGCGGCTATGCGGACGGCACCTTTGGTCCGGACAAGACTGTTAACTTCGGAGAAGTCTGCACCATGCTGCTGCGTATGCTGGGCTATACGGAGGCCGACATCGGCCCGTTTTGGCCGGCGGACTATATCGCCCGCGCGCAGTCCCTCGGCCTGACGGAAAACGTATCGCTTACCAACGCCACAGCGGCCGTGAAGCGCGGCGATGCGGCGACCCTGCTACTCAATACGCTGGGGACAGAACTGAAAGGCGATAACTCCGGCATGCTGCTGAATAAGATATCCTCTTCCACCATTGAAAACTGTATTTTGCTGGCGACCAGCGAAACGGATTCCTCGCTGGCACCCAATGAAGCGATTTTCTATGAAAACGGCTCTCTGAATGAGTCCCCGCGCAAGACCGCGGGTACGCTGGACAAAAGCCTGATCGGCGTTTACGGAACGATCGTGATCGGCAAGGAAGGGGATAAGGTCGCGGTAGGCGTCGTTCCCAACAATAATAAGATCGAGAGCTACACTGTAACGAGCGCGGCGGCCGACAGTATCTCGACCAGCACGCAGACCCTCCGCCCCAACCGAGACACTGATCTCTATGTTGCACGGGAGAAAAAGCTGGATAAGTTTTCAAATATGTGGGCGGGGATTCAGCATGGCGACACCCTGACGCTCTACTACGACGAGTATGGCGCGCTGCAGCTGATGGCGGTCCTGCCGTCCGCGACCTCGTCCAGCGACACCTCTTTCGTTTACGGCCTTGCGACCTCCGTCAATATTCCGGAGGGATATCAGATCATCAAGAACGGCGCGGTGATCGACCGCTCCAGGATTAAAAAATACGATGTGGTTACGCTCGATCCCGCAAATCGCCAGGCGGTCGTTTCGGATGCCAAGATCAGCGGATGCTACACTAAGGGCGAGCCGTCTTTCGCCTATCCACAGACGGTAGAGCTGTTCGGCGGGCAGTCCTATTCGATCTCCGACCGCGCGGCTGCCTCGTTCGAGGATATCAAGCTCAAGGATTATATCACGCTGCTGTTCAGCGAAGCGGGCGATGTCATCGCCGCCTATCCGAAAAACATGGTCAGCGCGGACATGCAGGGGATCGTTACCGCAGTAGATGGGAAAAAGGTGACGGTCGTACTGACCAATGGGTTGACCCTGCATATCCAGGCCGAAGCGGAGAGCCTGGACGAACTGATGGGCCGCTTGGTTTCGGTCGGACAGTCCTCTAACGGTTCGGCGTATCTGACAAAAAGAGCGCTTACCGGCAGGGTATCCGGAAACTGGTCGATTGCAGATGGCAAGATCGGAAATTCCGTGGTATCGCCCAAGGTTCGGATTTATGAAGAGGTTGCGCCGGGCGCGCCCTTGTCAGCAATCGCCCAGTCGGATATCGATCTGGCTTCGGTGTCGTCCAGTCAGATCCGTTATACGGTGATCGACAACGCGGGTACTGTAACCAACATTATTTTAGGCGACGTAACCGGCGATAGCTGGATTTATGGTATCGGCTCCGGCTCCAGCCGCGGCGAGGATGACAACAAGGAATACTATGCCGGTATCAAGTATTGGGACGGCTCAAAAACCGTATCCGAGGAATATCGGGTAGACACTCTGCCGGGCGGCTTGAACGGGAGTGCGATCGGCATACCAAAGGGGTATAAAAACGGGAGCAGCGCTGTGAACCGCTCGTTCTCAACGCTTCCGCTCAAACTGGTCGATACGGTATCGATTTCCGCGTTTGACGGGGCTACCGGCGTTCGGACCAGGGACGGGTATTACAATCTGACGGATGATATCGGTGTTTATGTATCTGACCGCAGGGAATTTATTTCCCTGCAAAATGCAAAAGCCAATTATACGAATTTCCGCCTGTACGCAAATAAAAATGCGGAGGATGGCGGGAAAATCCGCATGATTATCGCATCTTAAGGGAAAAGGCTAAAGGTCATCACTTTATAGCCGGTTAGCATCCCGTTTCAAAGCTGGATAAAAAGGCTCCGCCACATTGGCGGAGCCTTTTCCGATAGACGGTTATTTTTTACGATTGTACAGTTCTGCCACAATTCCAATAATAATGGATAGCAGATAGATACCGCCCCAAATCGCCCAGCCGTAATGGCCGTGTCCATACGGCGCTCCCGCAGGATTAGGGCCAAACACAATGCCGGCGAGCAAACCAAGTGCAAAGGCAATCAGCGTGACAAATGAAAACCGATGCTTGCCGAAAAGAGAAGGGACAGCAGAAATTGCCATTGCAATCCAGAACAGATTGCTGCTGAGCAGCCAGCCATAAAGGTAACTATTGCTTCCGGATAGTTTTGCAGATACCAGCCAACCAAGCAGGCTGACATTGGACCGGTCGCACCAGATTAAACGGCCAATCAGATAGACCGTGAGATACGCGCAGACAACGATCAAGGCCGAAACCAGGTTCTCTTTCCGTCTCTTCCTTTTGTCTGCTCGTTTCCTCTCGTCTTCCATCCTGAAAAGAGTATAAAACTGTTCAACAGCAGATGAATTGGCAGCATTTCCTGTATCGAGCAGCATATCGACTGTTGTGCCGAATAGCTCTGCTAATTTGAACAGGTTCTCTGTGTTAGGGGCTGACTGGTCTGCTTCCCATTTGGTGACGGCCTGACGGCTTACGCCGATCAGATCAGCGACCTTCTCCTGTGACATTCCCGTATTTTGCCTGCAGGTTTTGATCCTTTCTCCCACTGTCATAGAAAACACCTCTTTTCAATCAAGAGTATACCGGAAATTATTGTTTTTGGCTACAACTATATGGCAACTGGCGGTTGCATCGCAAATTTTTTGGGGGAGTGTTGTTGCTTTAATAAATGCCCCTATAGGTCGTCAGCTTTGGCGGTTTTTGTTGACATTAGGCTGGGAAAGCGGTATAATATACGCGATAGAAAATGCGATGACGAAACGAGTTTTCCAACGGAGTGATCCAAAGAGAGAGGGATCTGGTGCAACCCCTTGTTCAGTCCGGAAAACGGCCACTTCCGAGCAGCCTGTAAAAAACAGGCCGGTCAGGTTCCCGATATCGAACCGCTGAGATGCGTTTTACAGCGCAGATCAGGGTGGTACCGTGGAAGCATGCTTTCGCCCCTGACAGGATTGGGCGGAGGCTTTTTTTATTTGTCATATTAAATTTTGGAGGATAAATGTTATGCAGTACAGAGGCTTGAACGAGCTGCGCGAAATGTATCTGAAGTTTTTTGAAACCAAGGGACATCTGCGCTTGCCGAGCTTTTCGCTCATTCCGCAGAACGACCCGTCGCTTCTGCTGATCAATTCCGGTATGGCGCCGATGAAGCCCTTTTTCACCGGCGAGCAGGAGCCGCCGCGCCATCGTGTGACGACCTGCCAGAAGTGCATTCGAACAGGCGATATTGAGAACGTCGGCAAGACTGCGCGGCACGGCACGTTTTTTGAAATGTTAGGCAATTTCTCTTTTGGCGATTATTTCAAAAAAGAAGCGATTTCCTGGAGCTGGGAATTCCTGACCAGTCCGGAGTGGGTCGGCATTGATCCGGAGCTTTTGTATCCGTCCATCTATGTGGATGATGACGAGGCGTTTGAAATCTGGAACAAGGATATCGGCATTCCGGCGGAGCGGATTTTCCGCTTCGGCAAGGAAGACAATTTCTGGGAGCATGGCTCCGGCCCGTGCGGTCCCTGCTCGGAAATCTACTACGACCGCGGACCAGAGTTCGGCTGCGGCAAGCCCGGCTGCACGGTCGGCTGTGACTGCGACCGGTATATGGAGGTTTGGAACAATGTATTTTCCCAGTTCGATAATGACGGACAGGGGAATTACACCGAATTAAAGCAGAAGAATATCGATACCGGCATGGGGCTGGAACGCCTGGCTTGCGTGGTGCAGGGGGTAGGTTCCCTGTTTGACGTGGATACCGTGCGGAATATCACCAATAAGGTATCCGAGATCGCTGGGAAGCATTATGGGGAAAGCGAGAAAACTGATATTTCCCTCCGTGTGGTCACCGACCATATTCGCTCGACCGTTATGATGATCTGCGACGGTGTTATCCCCTCCAACGAGGGGCGCGGCTATGTGCTGCGGCGCCTGTTGCGGCGGGCAGCGCGCCATGGCAAGCTGCTCGGTATCGACCGGCCGTTCCTGTCCGAGGTGGCGACCACTGTTATTGAGGAATCCGGCGGCGCTTATTCGGAGTTGGTCGAAAAACAGAAATATATCCACAAGGTAATTGAAAACGAGGAGGCAAGCTTCAACAAAACCATTGACAGCGGCCTGTCTATTCTGAACGAACGCATTGCGGCGGCAAACAGCAAGGAATTGCCCGCAGCGGACGCATTCCAGCTTTATGACACCTATGGCTTCCCGATCGATCTGACGCTTGAGATTCTGGAAGAACAGGGGATGACCACCGACCGCGCGGAATTTGACCGCCTGATGAACGAGCAGCGCGAGCGCGCCCGCGAGGACCGAAAAAAAATGGGCGACCTTGGCTGGCAGAGCGAGGATCTTGGCTTGGACAAGGCGATCAAAACCCGTTTTGACGGTTATGAAACACTGGGAGAAAGCGCCAAGGTGCTGGCGATCGTCAATGAGGGCGAACCGTCCGGAGCGGCGGCAAAGGGCGAAAAGATTACGGCCGTGCTCGATCATACGCCGTTTTATGCGGAAATGGGCGGTCAGATCGGCGACCACGGCGTACTAATCGGCAAAAACGGCGTGATGACCGTGTCTGACGTGCAGAAGACCAAAGACGGCAAGTATATGCACATCGGTACAGTTACCGAGGGCGCGCTCTCCGTGGACGACGAGGTGGAGGCCAAGGTGGACGCGGAATACCGTCAGGCGATCTGCCGTGCGCATACCTCGACTCATCTGCTCCAAAAAGCGCTTCGCAAGGTGCTGGGCGATCATGTGGAGCAGGCAGGCTCCTACACTGCAAACGATCACCTGCGTTTTGATTTTACGCATTTCGCGGCATTGACAGCGGACGAACTGCAGCAGGTGGAGACGCTGGTCAATGACGCGATCCTTGCCGGCTATCCGGTGGTCACGGAAGAAATGTCCATTGACGAGGCGAAGAAAAAGGGCGCGATGGCGCTGTTCGGTGAAAAGTATGGCGCGGTTGTGCGTGTTGTTCAGGCCGGCGATTCGATTGAGCTTTGCGGCGGTACGCATTTGGATAACACAGCTAAGGCGGGTATGTTCAAAATTATTGGAGAAGCTTCCGTTGCGGCCGGTGTACGCCGCATTGAAGCCGTGACCGGCAGAGCGGTGCTGGATTTCCTCAATGAGCGCCAGCATATATTGAACGAAACCGCAGCCGCGCTCAAAACTTCCCCGAACGAGTTGGCGGCCAAGGTAGAACAGACCATGGCTGACCTGCGCACGATGGCCAAAAAGCTGGAAAAGCTCAACGGAAAGCTTGCCTCGATGCAGATGGTCGACCTGTTCAACGTATCGCGTGATGTCAAGGGCGTCAACGTGGTCGCAACCAAGCTGGAAGACGCTTCAGCGGATGTGCTGCGTACGATGGGCGACGGTATTAAGGAAAAAGCGCCGAACATGGTCGCTGTACTGTCCTCGGTCAACGACGGCAAGGTAAGCTTGCTGTGCGTCTGCGGCGCGGAAGCGGTCAAAAAGGGAGCGCATGCGGGTAAGATTGTCAAGGAAGTCGCCAAGATCGTTGGCGGCGGCGGCGGCGGGCGTCCGGACAGTGCAACTGCGGGCGGAAAGCAGCCAGAAAAACTGGAGGAAGCGCTCGAAGCGGTCAATAACATTGTTGACGCGCTGTTGTAAAGTCGGTATACTGGTATCAGAAAGGAGAGGTCGTCATGAGCGATTGTCTGTTCTGTAAAATTATTTCCGGGGATATCCCTTCCAAAAAGGTCTATGAGGACGAGCTGTGCTATGCCTTTTATGATATCGATCCCCAGGCGCCGACGCATTTCCTCGTGATTCCCAAGCAGCATATCCGCTCCGCTGCGGAGGTGGATGATTCCAACAGCGCGGTAGTTGCCCACTGTTTTGAGGTGATCGCAAAAGTCGCGAAGGAACAGGGCATGGAAAGCTTCCGCATCGTATCCAATATCGGAGAACAGGCAGGGCAAAGCGTGTTCCACCTGCACTTCCATGTGCTTTCCGGCCGCGATATGACTTGGCCGCCGGGCTGATACAGCAGTTGCAAAGAAGTGGCACGACCGTGCCACTTCTTTTTTGAAACAGAAAAGCCGGAAGGGGATTTTTATGCTGGAGCGTCCGCTGATTTATTTGGTGCCGGCAATTGCGGCGGCTCTTTTCTGCGCGGTTTGCCTTGACTGGGCTCCCAGTCCGATGGTTTCGCTGCTTTTGCTAGCCGTGTTTTTGCTGCTCGCCGGTATATTCATCTACCGGAACAAGGCGTTTGCGCTGTTTGGCATGCTGGCCGCAGCGCATCTGGCTTTCTGCGGCTTCTCGATTTATAACCTGTATATTGTCGAGCCAATCCGGCATCTGAATGGACAAAGCCTGGATATCCAGGCTGTTTTGTTGGAAGATCCAGACGTTTATGAGGACAGCCAGCGTGCTCTGCTTTCCGTCACCCATAACGGAGAGGTGGAGCAGACGTTCCGTACCTTTTGCTACCTTCCGCTGACCGATACCCCGCTCTATGCAGGGGATCATATTGTGGTCAACGTTGGATTTTATTTGCCGGGCACTGCCGAGGGATTTGACCGTGCGGTATATCAGGCATCTAACCGCTGTTTTATTGCGTCCTCTTATAACCAAACGGAGGAAGACACGCCCGTCCGGTTTGAGATGACCGGTACCGAACGGGACACGCCGCGCTTTCTGCCGCAGCGGATTGCCCGCTACTGCAAGCAGGCGATTGCGGGCGCACTTCCGGAGCGGCCGGCGGGCCTGCTCACAGCACTTTTATTGGGCGACAAATCTGGGATCAGCGATGCGGATGCTCTGGCACTCCGCATCGCTGGACTGAGCCATCTTGTCGCGGTTTCCGGTCTGCATATCGGTTTTTTGGTGGCGTTTTGCTCGTTGTTAGGCCGCAGGATCGGTACGCTGGTTTCGATTCCGTTCATCCTTTTATTTGTGCCGATCGCCGGAGCGAGCCCGTCCGTAATCCGTGCAGCGGTCATGTATTTGGTCACGGCCGGCGCTTTTCTGCTGCGCAAAGAAGCAAGCAGTCTGAATTCCCTGTTTTTAGCACTCGCGCTTTTGCTCATCCTCAATCCTTACGCAATCGCAAGTCTCAGTTTGCAGCTTTCATTTAGCGCCACACTGGGGCTGATCCTGTTGGCCGGCAAAATGCAGCGGCGGATGATGAAGCCGTTCCGGCCTTTTCCGAAAATGGTGTACCGCATCCTGTCCGTAGTTGTCGGATCGGTCTCTTGCACGGTATGTGCGACGATTTTTACCACACCGATTATCCTCAGCGCTTTCGGTTATGTCTCCGTTCTGTCGCTACTCAGCAATCTTTTGGTCGTCGGCGTGACTGCCGTATGTTTTATCGGCGGTTTTCTGGTTTGCCTGACATCGGTGTTCTTCCCATTTTTAGCAACGCTGTTCGCAAAAGCGATCACTCCATTGCTGACCTATATCCTCGATATCTGCAACTGGATTGCAGGCCTGCCGTTCGGCCTGATTAACTGGGCGGACAGCTTTGGTATTGCCGCGCTTGTTTTGTCCTTAGCTGGAATTTTAGCCTGGCTGCTTGCAGGCGCTCATATCAAATGGCGCTATGTTTTGCCTGTTTTCTGCCTTGTGCTGTTTGGCATCACGGCTTCGGGCGCATATTATAACCGGCAGCACTACTCCGTGACTTATCTTCCGTGTGGTAGCGGGCAGGCAATCATTGTATCCGACGCTGTTGACAACATGACGCTTATCGATTGCGCGGGGGACGGAGGATATCGTAATGCTGCGGCATCCGTGCGGGAATGGATGCAGTGGAACGGCTTCCGGCAGGTTGACACACTGGTTTTGACTGCGGTGGATAAGGGGCATGCCCGCGATCTACCTGAACTGCTGCAGCATACGTCGGTCGAACAAATCTTGATTCCGAACGGCTGCAAAGAGACGCAGCACAACAAAGAGTTATTGCAATTGGTTGCGGAGGCGGATGCGGAGATCGTAGAGGATACGGTGCAGTTGGACGCCGCCGCGCCGGTCACGGTTTTTCCTGTCTGTGACGGTAAGCTTGGCGTGCAGATTGGCGGTTATGTTTTAGTGCTGCACAGTCCTACGCAAAAACAGCTTGCGGCATTCTTTGAAACCGAGTCGTATTCCGCACCGGATATTGTACTCTCACAACGGAATATGGAGGATACCGTGCTGCTGCGTCAGCTTATATCAGATACAAACGCGCAGCGGATCATTTTGCAGTCCAGCACAGGGGACGTGCTGCATAAATTTGAGGGAACGCCGATTGAAAGCCCATATTTCACCGGCGAACTGCAGGAACGCTACAAAAAGGAGGGATAGCGCATGGCTGCACCCAGAAAGAACGCGAATAACGGCAAGGCAAAGCTGATCCACGATCTGAAAGAGTGTTCCTTTGCGCCTTTATACATCATAACGGGTGACGAGGACTATATGAAAGCGCATTACCTGCGCCAACTCAAGGAAAAGGTAGTGGATGCTGCCTTTGCAGATTTTAATCTGCTGGAATATGAGGGGAAAGGCCTGACTCCGGAGCAGCTTACCGAGGCGATCGACAGTTATCCGGCCATGTCGGAGAAAAAGTTGATTATTATTACCGACTTTGACCTTTCCAAGCCGCCGGCCGGATTTGGTGATTTACTGCCCGAGATGCTCAGCGATCTGCCGGACTATGTATGCTTGGTGTTTTATTATGACATTTTGGAGGGCAAGCTCGATAAACGGACAAAGCTCTATAAAACGCTTGAGAAAACCGCCTGCATCGCGGAATGCAGCCGTTTGGAGGAGAATGAGCTGGTTGCATGGATTGAGCGGCGGGTCCGGTCGCTTGGCTGCACGATTACCTCGGATAACGCTTCATACCTGATATTCCTGTGCGGAAATTCGATGACCAATCTGGCCGGCGAAATCGATAAGGCGGCCGCGCATACGACAACAGGGGAGATCCGCAAATATAATATCGACGCGGTATGCTCGCCGGTTCTGGACGCGGTTATTTTCGATCTGACGGATGCGATCACGGCGGGTAAATTCGACAGGGCGGTTTCTCTGGTAGGCGAGCTGATTGCGCAAAAAAACAATGAGGTTATGATTTTCACGACCATTACGCGCCACATTCAGCGTCTATACGGCGCTAAGCTGTGTGAGAGCGCAAGGGGAGGGGAGCGGCTGCTGATGGAGCTGATCGGCTCCAAATCGCCGTACTATGCCCGACAGATACAGAATGCCGCGCGCCGCGTTTCACTCGACTGGCTGCGACAGGCGGCGTCTCTTTGCGCGCAGACGGATACCGCGCTGAAAGGGAGCGCTGTCGACCGGCAGAAGCAGATCGAGCTGACCCTGCTTGCGCTTGCATCCGCGCAGAAGGGGGAGCGTGCATGATCCGTATTCGGGAAGCGATCCTTGTAGAGGGACGATATGATATCAATACGCTCAAACAGGTGGTGGATACCGTTGTATTAGAGACCGGCGGCTTCCGTATCTTCCATGACAAGGACCGGCTGAAGCTGCTGCGGCGTATCGCGCAGGCACGCGGGTTGATTGTCCTGACGGATAGCGATGGAGCGGGCTTTGTGATCCGGAATTATCTGAAAGGCGTACTGCCTCGGGATCGCATCAAGCAGGCGTATGTACCGGATGTTTGGGGAAAGGAAAAACGCAAGCGGCACGCTTCCAAAGAGGGCAAACTCGGCGTCGAAGGAATGCGGCCGGATATTCTGTGCGACGCGCTGCGCAGGGCTGGTGCGACCTTTCTGGATGGGGAGGCGCAAAAAGGGAGGGATACCTCCGATAGCCCGATCACGAAAGCGGATTTCTATACATGGGGACTGACCGGTCGGACTGACAGTGCAGCGCGGCGGCAGCGGCTCCTGCAGGAGCTGGCGCTGCCCGCGCATATGACGGCCAACGCACTGCTGGAATTTATCAATGCAGTCGGAACACGGCAGGAAATTGAGGCTATCCTGCAGCATTTTTCTGAAAACCATTGACAAAACCATCCTAATTGACCTATAATAAAAGCGTAAATTAAATCAGTTCTGTTTCAGGGCGGAGTGAAAGTCTCCACCGGCAGTATACAGGGCGTTGTTCCTGATAGTCTGCGAGCCGCAAGGCATGATGGGTGTGAATCCCAACCGACGGTTATAGTCCGGATGAAAGAAACAGGTGTATCTCGGTACGTCTGCAAGCCCTTGGAGATTTCCAAGGGCTTTTTATTTACCCAACCAAACAGAACTCCTTACAAAGGAGACAGAACCATGACAAAAGCAAGCAAGATCACCTATACCGCCGTATTTGCGGCAATCGCTACCGTTCTTATGTATTTTGAATTCCCGATCCCGTTTATGCCGCCGTTTCTCAAAGTGGACCTTTCCGGAGCGGTGGTCCTGATCGGCGCGTTTATTTTTGGAATTGGCCCGGCGATTACCATGATCGGTATCAAGGATCTGATTCATTTAACACAGAGCCAAACGGCCGGTTCGGGAGAATTGGCGGATTTCCTGATGCTTTCCACCCTGGTGATTGTTGCTGTGTTGCTTTATCGCATGCACAAAAGCCGTAAATTTGCGGTTATCGGCTGCGCCGTCGGCGCGGTGGCCATGGCCTGCATGGGGATGCTGACCAACTATTTTCTCATTATTCCGTTTTATGTGAACGGAATGGGGTGGAATCTGGATGCGATATTCCAGATGTGCGCTGCGGTCAATCCTGCGATTGATGGGATGAGTGCATACTTGTTGTTTGGCATATTGCCGTTCAATCTGATTAAGGGGGTAATTTTGACGGTGATTACGATGCTGGCTTACAAAAAGCTTAGCGTATTTATTAAATCCAAACAGATTGACCTGCATCATAAAAGCCAGCAGGTGGGCTGAACCAAAAAGCGCGGAGGGGAGAGGACCTGCCGCGCTTTTTTAATAAATAAAGAAAAAAGGAGTCCCAGTAATGAAAAGAAAACGGATATTGTCCGCTGTCCTGATGTGCGCGGTCGGCGTGGGGATATGCGGCCTATATTGCGGATTGATGCCACGTCGCTATACGGTGTCAACGCCCAAACTCAACGCAGAGGAAAGGCTGCGAATCGTCATGCTTTCCGACCTGCACAGCTATGTTTACGGAAATGACCAGACACCGCTTCTTCGCAGGGTGAAGGAGCTGCAGCCGGATATTATCGCACTATGCGGCGATATTGTTGACGATAAACAACCGCAGGACGGCGCAAAGCTGCTGCTAAAACAGATTACAGAAATCGCGCCATGCTATTATGTATCCGGCAATCATGAATATTGGAGCAGTGAGCCGGAGCAGATATTCCGGATGATAGAGTCCTATGGAATACACGTCTTACATAATGAACGGGAGCGTATAACAGTGGACGGCCGAGAATATGTGATCTGCGGTGTGGATGATCCGGCAGCCTATGGCGACCGCGTGCCAAGCTCATATGGGAATGCAGCGTCCTACCGGAAAGCGCTGCAAAGTTTTGACGACCTGTTCAAGGATGATGCGTTTCATATCCTGCTGGCGCACCGTCCGGAATATATAGAGGAATACGCTGCGCATCCGTTTGATTTAACGCTTTGCGGTCATGCACACGGCGGCCAATGGAGAATCCCGTATATCATGAATGGTCTGATTGCGCCCAATCAAGGCTTTTTTCCGGAATACGCCGGTGGCCAGTATCAAATTGGTGCTATGACGGAAATTGTGGGACGCGGCCTGGTATTGGATTGGAAGCCCCGTGTTTTTAATCCGCCGGAGATTGTCGTCGTTGATATCGCTCCCCAATAGAGAGGGTGCTTTCTAAAAAGAAGATACATACAATTATACAAAAGAAAAGTTTTGTATAATTGAGGGAGGGTGAAAAGAAGCGCATCATGAATAATGCGCTTCCAAATATTCGACTACTGCGGCGACCGCATCCAGGTCATTCTCTCGGACATGGACGTCTGCCGCCTGTAATATCCCATCGTCCGCATTTGCTGGTGCAAAACCCAGATATGCTGCGTGGATCATATCCTCATCATTATAGCTGTCTCCAACGGCGAATATCCGGTCGTGCGGTATTCCGCAGTTTTGTGCGATCGTTTCCAGGGCGGTTCCTTTGTTGACGCCCTGCGCCGTAACCTCCCAAAATGAAGGCATACTTGATGCCATGCAAAACCGATCCTGATATGGCTTCAAAAACGCCTTTACCTGATTCATAAGCGCGGGATCGCCTGTAAAATTGATTTTGCACCAATTTGTAGTATCCGGAAGACGGTTCGAAGAAACCGTCTCGAAATCCAAATGCAGGGTGCGCATATGCTGTTCGGTTACTTCACTTGACTGGCATACCAGGATACGGTCGCCAATAAAAATTTCGCAACCTATTTGTGAAAATTCTAACAAAGTTGTCTGAATCAATTCCTTTGTTTCCACCGGCATGCCGGCGCAGCGCATTACCTGATGCTGTTCGTTTAAAATCAACGACCCGTTGAGAAGGCTGTACGGTGCATTAAACGGAAGCTGCGGCAGGTAGCTGCGGATTGCCCCGGGCGCGCGCCCAGTGGCTAAGGAAAAGCGTCCTCCCTCCTCCGTAAAATACCGCAGTGCGCGTTCATTCCGTTCTGATATCCGTCGGCTGCTGTCAAGTAAGGTGCCATCCATATCACAGGCCAGCAGCATTCCCTCAAATTTATTCATTCCATCTTCTCCAGTTTTGCAATAATATCCGTAAAATAGTCAGGGAGCGGTGCGGAAAAGCACATGACTTCCTCTGTTCGCGGATGCTGTAAGGTAAGGCGCGCGGCATGCAGGCATTGTCCGCCGATATGAGCGAAACGGTCTTTGGCAAGGCCGTACAGCGGATCGCCGATAATCGGATGCCCGACCGATGCCATATGCACGCGGATCTGATGCGTCCGTCCGGTTTCGAGCTGAAAGGCCATATGGGCATAACTGCGGAAACGATGCAACACCTTATAATGGGTCACGGCGTTCCGTCCGCCTTCCATCACAGCCATTTTTTTGCGATCGGTTTTATGGCGTGCAATCGGCTTATCGATGGTCCCGCTGTCCAGTTTAGGGGATCCGATGACGATTGCTTCGTACCCACGAAACGCGGTATGCGCCGCAATCTGTGCCGCGAGGCTTTGATGTGCGGTGTCGTTTTTGGCCACAACCAGCAACCCGCTGGTATCCTTATCGATCCGGTGTACAATGCCGGGACGCAGTTCGCCATTGATACCCGACAGGCTGGTCCCGCAATGGAACATCAGTGCGTTTACCAGAGTGCCGGACCAGTTTCCGGCAGCGGGATGAACGACCATCCCGCGCGGTTTGTTGACGACAATGATGTCTGAATCCTCATATATAATATCCAGCGGGATATCCTCGGGACTCAGGTCTACCTCCCGCACTTCCGGAAGCTGGACCAGGATATCCTCTCCACCCGACAGCTTATAATTCTTTTTTACAGCCTTGCCCGCAATGGTGACAGCCTGTTCCGCAAGCAGGTTCTGCACTGTAGAGCGGGTCAAGCCTGGAATCTGTTCCGCCAAATAGCTGTCGATCCGCTGACCGGATTCCGTATCCGGTACGGATAACCGAAAGTTATTCTTCATGCGCCTGCTCCGAAATTGTCTGTTCGTCCTCTTCTGTGAGCTTTGCAGCTTCTTTCGGCGGCTGTTCTTCTTTCTCTTTGTGCTGGAACATGACATACAGGACGAAAAGCACGCCGCCCGTGCAAATAAAGATGTCCGCGACATTGAATACTGGAAAATGGATCAGACGAAAATCGAATAAATCCACGACAAAACCGTGTATCACACGGTCGATCGCATTACCCACCGCACCTGCGGCAATCAGGACCAGGGACCATTGTCCAAGCTGCGTCTGCATTACTTTTTTTTGCAGCAGAACCAGAATGACCACGGTGATAACGCAAGCCAGCGCAACAAAGATCCATCGGGAATCAAACTGGGAGAACAGGCTGAATGCGGCGCCTCGATTCTCTACATAGGTCAGATGGAATACGTCGCCAATAATCGGTAGGGTGCGCAGATCTTTCAGTTCATTCAGCGCCCAAGATTTAACAAGCTGGTCAATTTCGACCATAATCAGTGCCGCGAAGACAAATAATGGCATACATATTGACTCCTATCATAAAAAGGGAACAGAAAATTCTGTTCCCCTTTCGCTTTCATTTAGCCGACAACCTCGGCGCAGCGCGCGCACAAGGCGGGATGCTTCGCGTTGGCCCCGACTGACTGGGACTGCTTCCAGCAACGCAGGCACTTCTCACCCGCAGCGCGGCCGACTGCAATCTTCAGTCCAGGGAGGTATTCGCTCACCATGCCGCTTCCCTCACCCGCGACAACAGCAAGCTCGGAAACAATGCACAGATCAGCCAAATCCTGGCCGCAGCCAATGAGGAAGGCCGCCGTATCCTGGTTTGCATACACAGTGACATTGGCCTCCAGCGGCTTGCCAATGACTTTTTCATTCCGAGCGCCTTCGAGCGCCTTGTTGACATCATCGCGGAATGCGGTTAGCTTGTTCCACTTTTCACAATCCTCCTCGCTGAACGCCAAGGAATCGTCTACAGCAGGCATTTCATTGTACGCTACGTTGCGGATGTCGTCCTCCTCTGTGTGCGGCATAGCCTGCCAGATTTCGTCCGCAGTGAAGCACAGGATCGGGGAAAGCATGCGCACCAGCGCGCTGAGGATATTATACATTGCGGTCTGGGCCGAACGGCGGCTCAGGCCCGTCGTATCATCACAATACAGGCGGTCCTTGATCACGTCCAGATAGAAATTGGACATATCAACAACGCAGAACTTATGGATTGTATGGAATACCGTGTGGAACTCATAGGAATCGTATCCCTCGCGAACCTTGGCAACCAGTTCGTTCAGTTTCATCAACGCCCACTTGTCAAGCTCCGGCAATTCCGTATACGCAATCTTATCAGTCTGGGGATTAAAGTCAAACAGATTGCCCAAGATATAACGCGCTGTATTGCGAATCTTCAGGTAATTCTGTGACAAATGCCCCAGCATGTCCTTGGAAATACGCATATCCTGCCGGTAATCCGAGGATGCAACCCACAGGCGCATTACATCCGCGCCGTACTGTGCCAGAATATCATCCGGCGAAATGCCGTTGCCGCGCGATTTGGACATTTTCTGCCGTTCCTCGTCCACGATCATACCGTGGGTGATAACCGTCCTATAGGGAGCTTTGCCCTGCGTGGCAATCGACGTCAGCATGGAAGACTGGAACCAGCCGCGGTACTGGTCGTTGCCCTCCAGATATACATCCACCGGTGTCGCCTGATGCTCGCGGTTTTCAATGACTGCGCGCCAGGATGAGCCGGAGTCAAACCAGACATCCATAGTATCGGTTTCTTTTTCAAAATCGCTGCAGCCGCACTCGCATTTGATATTCGATGGAAGAATTTCAGATGCCTGCATATCGAACCAGGCGTTCGATCCCTTGTCACGGAACAGGTCCGCAACAAGCTGAATCGTCCGCTCGTTCACCAGCGGCTTGCCACATTTTTTGCAGGTGAAGATCGGGATCGGCACGCCCCATACGCGCTGGCGGGAAATACACCAATCCGAACGTTCGCGGATCATGGAAGTCATGCGCTCTTCGCCCCAGGCCGGAATCCATTTGATCTGCTCGCATGCCTTGACAGCATCATCCTTGAGTGCATCCACTGAACAGAACCACTGCTCGGTCGTACGGAAAATGATCGGGTTCTTGCAGCGCCAGCAGTGCGGATAGCTGTGTACGATCTCTTCGATTGCCAGCAGCGCGCCGCAGGACTTGAGATCTTCCAAGATGACTGGCGTGGACTTTTCATAATACAGATTTGCGTATTTGCCCGCGTCGGCGGTCGTCATCCCCTTGCCATCAACCGGTACGATGATCGGAATATCGTACTTCTGGCAGACAATGAAGTCATCCGCGCCGAAGCCGGGCGCGGTATGAACGCAGCCAGTACCGGCGTCCAGTGTAACATGGTTACCGCAAATCACAAGACTCTCGCGATCCATGATCGGGTGCTTGGTGTGCATCAGCTCCAAATCGGAGCCCAGCAGCGTACCCAGCACTTCCCAGGAATCAATCCTGGCTGCTTTCATAACGGCTTCGACCAGTTCCTTGGCGAGCACATAAATATCGCCTGACGGAACCTTGACCAGATCATATTCAAACACCGGATTGACCGAGATCGCAAGGTTGCCCGGCAACGTCCAGGTGGTTGTGGTCCAGATCACAAAATAGACATTTTCCAGCCCGCCGGTAATGGAGGCGATTTTGCCGCCCTTGTCATCCGTTACATGAAACTTGACATAAATCGAGGAACAGGGCTCATCCTGATATTCGATTTCCGCTTCAGCCAGCGCAGTTTCATCGTGCGGACACCAGTAGACCGGCTTCATGCCCTTGTAGATGTACCCGCGCTTTGCCATCTCGCCGAAAATCTCAATCTGGGCGGCTTCGTAATCATGTGTCAGCGTCAGGTATGGACGCTCCCAGTCGCCGATTACGCCCAGACGCTTGAACTGCGTCCGCTGCGTGTTCACATGGTTATGCGCAAATTCCTCGCATTTGGAACGGAATTCCGCAGTGGAAACCTTATCACGGTCCATGCCGTATGCCTTGATTGCCTGTCGCTCGATCGGAAGACCGTGCGTATCCCAGCCCGGGATATACGGCGCCTGATACCCCATCATATTGCGGGAGCGCACAATAAAATCCTTTAAGATCTTATTGAGCGCATGGCCCATATGCAAATTGCCATTGGCATAAGGAGGGCCGTCGTGCAGCACAAAAAGCGGCTTGCCTTCGTTCTTTTTCATCATCTCATGATAGATGTCCTGCTTTTCCCAGCCCTCTAAAAAGCCAGGTTCGCGCTTCGGCAAGCCGGCGCGCATCGGGAAATCGGTTTTGGGAAGATTGATCGTCTTATTGTAATCCTGCTGCATGTTGCAGTGTCAGTCCTTTCGCTTTTACTTTACTTCTTTCGGATCGTAATCCGCGCCAAATTTCAGCTCGCCAAAGTCAAATTTGCGTGTCGCATCCGCGATCGGCGCATCAGCCTTTTCCAGCGGAGCCGCTTCCGCACTGGATGGCGCCGCAGCAGCCTGCGGTGCTTTTTCCGATGCCTG
Source organism: Agathobaculum faecis (assembly GCF_014287995.1). NCBI lineage: Bacteria > Bacillati > Bacillota > Clostridia > Eubacteriales > Butyricicoccaceae > Agathobaculum > Agathobaculum faecis. Next base: position 261,378 of record NZ_JACOPL010000001.1, on the reverse strand, counting down.
CTCGGCTGACGCCGGCTGCGGACGGACTAACTTCTCCCCCTTCGCCAGCTCTACAAGCGCCTTGGCCTGCGCCTGATAAACAGCGGAAACGCGCGCTATGAACTCGATGGTGTTCTTTTTTGCAGCCTCGAGCTTCTGCTCCTCAAGCTGTATCTCGTCCTGCGTGCTTTTCACCTTGTTTTCGGTTTCATTTTTGGCGACGGAAACGATTTCCTCCGCTTCCTTTTTCGCCTTGTCAATCGTATCCTGCGCTATGGTCTGCGCACTCATCAGCGCCCGGCGCATGCCGTCCTCCACACCGCGGTACTCCTCTATTTTATCGACGAGTACTTTCATTTTCGCTTTGAGTGCAGCGTTTTCCTTTTGCATGGAGGCGAATTCTTCGGCGACCCGCTCTAAGAACGTATCGACTGATTTCATGTCGTATCCGCCGAAAACCGCTTTTTCAAAACCAATTTCCTGAATTTCCTGCACCGTCATATAGTTTTCCTCCGTTATATTCTATATCCGCCGTTTTACGGGAAAATGGCCGGGCTTTGCCCGACCACTTCGCTTTCCCCATAAATTACAAGCTGTAAAGCAGCATCAAAACCAACTCAAGGGTAAAAAAAGCGAGCAAAAAAGCAATGTCAATCGGAACGTTTCGCAACGACCGGACCCCGTCCAGCAAATGGCGGAACGGTAATACCAGCGGTTCTGTGACCGTATAAAGGAATTCATATATCTTTGAATCCCTGCCCTGAGCGAACCAAGACATAATTGCCCGCGCGAAAAGCAAAAATTCCAAACATCGAACGATCGACGTGACAAAATTCAAAATAAAAAGATTTATCACAGCGGACCAACCTTAAAAATACATGCCGCTGCTTTCCAGCTCATCGATCAGGTCCCCCATAATATCGACGTTATAGGGCGTGATGATATATGTGCTGTTGGCAACTTTTTTTATTTTCCCCTCATTTGCGTATGCCACGCCGCTCAAAAAATCAACCAGACGACGGGCAACATCCTTATTGGTCTGCTCCAAATTGAGGACAACCGTGCGCTTATCTTTCAAATGGTCTGCGATCTCCGCCGCATTCTCAAAGCGGTCGGGCTTTACAAGAACAACAGCCAGTTGCGTTGTGGCGTTGATATTGACAACTTTATTGCTGCGGCGGGACGAAACCGTGTCGGAAGCGATACTGTCATAAGCGGAAGGCGAGCTGCCCATCACAGGCTCTTCGCTGCGCTTACGGGGCAGTTCCTCCTCGAACTCATCTTCGATTTCCTCGCCCTTTACCCAATCGATAAAGCCTTTGATCGAACCCATACCAAGTTCCTCCTTACGTTTTAAGGCGAGACGATCTGATAAGGCCGCGCGCCAAAGATCGCCGTGCCAATGCGAACCATGTTCGCACCGCACGCAATCGCCGTTTCGAAGTCATTTGTCATACCCATAGACAAATAATCCATATTTACATTATCGTATTTTTTCGTCAAAATGTCAACAAATACTTGGTGCATTTCGGTGAAATAGCTCAAGTTTTTTGATGTTTGGTCAGCGATCGGCGGAATCGCCATCAGGCCGCGGATGTGCAGCGACTTTTTTTCACACAATCTGGAAACCGCGTCATCCAGTTCTTCTAGTAGCAGGCCGCTTTTGGCAGCCTCTCTGCCAATATTGACCTCCAGAAGAATATCCTGTCGGATGCCGCGCTTTTCCGCTTCCCTGGCGATCGCCTCGCCAAGGCGCACCGACCCAACGGACTGGATCAGGGATACTTTGCCGATCAGGTATTTGACCTTATTGGTCTGCAGTGTACCGATAAACTGCAGGTCAGCCCCTGCATAGGCATTCTGCTCGTATTTATCGAGCAGCTCCTGCACCCGATTTTCCCCACAGACGCGGATGCCGCATGCGATAGCGGTGCGCACCCGTTCAGCGTCATTCATTTTGGACGCGGCAACCAAAATAATATCCTTCGGGTCGCGGCCGACTTTTTCCGCTGCGGTGTCGATCCTTTCCTGTACGGCCTGTATCCGGCTGTAAAGCTCGCTTTTTTCCTGTTCTGTCATGTTCTCACCACCATATTATTTTGCAGATTTTTACCGCGGACAATGATTTGATCCTTTGCAACCAGCGCGCCCGCATCCGTTGCGCTCTGCTCCACAACATAATAAGAATCTGTTTCGTACAATTTATGGATCGTTTTGAATTTTTCAACCGAGCCGCTTAAAATGTATACGCCGATTTCATTGCCATCCATGCGCACCGCCTGCTTGGGAACGCGCAGGCCAGTATAGGAGGCGATAATGATCTCTATCGGCTGGCTCCTCATAGAAACCATCTCATTGTCAAAGCTTGTCCCCTCCAGCACGACCAGAGCGGTTTCACTGTTATGCTCCTTGATGATGGAATATACCGATACCGGCGCTTCCATAGAGGCCTGTGTGAAGTTTATACGCAGGTTTTGCCCTTCTGTAAGCCGGTTCGCGTCTTCGGTGGAAACCTCTGAAACAAGATACCAGCTGAATCCCTGAATGATTTTCCCCATGGAAGAGGAATCCGCCTGTACCTTTCCCTGCTGCGTCAGCTCGTGGAATGTGTCGATTGTCAGCTCATCCAGCACTTCCGGCGTCAATATTTGTTCATACCCATCCACATTATCCGAAAAATAGCCGGAAAACGGTGCAGTAAGCTGGCTTGTCTTGCCGGAAAGCTGCGCGTTCAGGCTGTCCCGTTCGGCTGCCAGTGCATCCCGCTCCGCAGTAATTGCAGCGGTATCGATATGCCCTGATTCCCGCCGGAGTGAAAGGGTACGGAGGGAATCCGCAGAAGCGGACAGCGATATCCCCGAACCGCTGCGGACCTGGCCGGCCATCTGCTGCAGGGCAAGCGTAATCAACTGGTCAATCTTTGCCGAATCCGCTTCGTCGTTCGACGATTGCAGCGCGGCATCCAAAAGCTCAATTTTATTTTCCAGAGGCTCCAACTGCCGGCTGATGGCAAGCGCCGCTTCATCCGCATAGATGGTTGCGAGCGGCGCGTCCTTCTGGACGCGCTCCCCGCTGTAAACGATATGTTTGGCCGATTCCCCCGTCCGTCCCTCGATGGGCGCTTCATCGCGGAAAAACCAACCGACTGCGTTAAAGCTGTCGTTGACCGAAACCTGAACGGCCGGCTCGGTTTCCAGCCCGCCGAAATAAGCGGAAAAGATTTCAAAAAACACATAGGCAAAGATAACGGCGCCGGCGATGACAAAGGCGAGCCGGTTTCCATAATTGCGGCGTTTCTTCTTTTTTCGCTGGGGAATTCTTTCTTCTTCCATGCTGAGTCCTCATATGTATTATTCCGCCGGCAGGTGCTCCTCCCTCTGAGTAAACAGATCGACACGCCGCTGCGGAATGATCGTTGATATTGCATGCTTATAGATCATCTGCTGTTTCCCATCGGTTTCCAGTATGACAATAAAATTATCAAATCCACGGATGATTCCGCGCATCTGAAAACCGTTTGTCAGGAAAACCGTTATCGTTTGTCCCTGCTGGCGCAGCACGCTCAGCATCCTGTCCTGCAGATTGATTTCGTTTCGCACAATGATTCCTCCAATAATTTACATTTTCTGGTATCATTGTACACCGAGTTTTTGCAGATAATTTGTCGCATCCTGTAATACGGAAGCAAAGTCCTCGCTATTATTATAATAAATCCAGTGGATGTTGTCATCTCTTTTTAACCAGGTAAGCTGCCGTTTTGCATAATTTCGGCTGCGCTGCTTGAGGAGTGCAACGCATTCCTCGAGCGACTGTAGACCCTCCAGATATCCCAAAAGCTCTTTGTAGCCGATGGCCTGCGCGGCTGTTCCGGTCAGCGCGCCCTGCATCCAGAGGCGTCGTGTCTCCTCCAGCAGTCCGTCTATCAGCATTTGATCGACGCGGCTGTCGATCCGCTGATACAGCGTTTCCCGCCTTGCCGGACAGACGCCGATCTTGGCCGCCCGATACTTTGGCGCGGACCGTTTATGCAGGCGGTTCAATTGCTGGATCGTCATGCCGGTCTGTTCGTACACCTCAAGCGCGCGGATCACGCGCTTGAGGTTATTGGGATGAAGCTTGCCCGCGCTTTCCGGATCAACTGCGGACAGGCAGGCATGTACCGCCGCGTTCCCCTGCTCCCGCGCCATCCTCTGATATTTTTCCCGCACGGAAAGATCGGTTTCGTCGCCGGAAAAAGTGCTGCATTCTATCAGCGCGTCCATATACAGACCGGTTCCGCCCGCGACAATCGGTATCCTGCCGCGCGCCAGAATGTCCTGTGCCGCCGCATCCGCCAATTCCACATAGCGCGCAACGGAAAAAGGCTCGTCAGGCGCACAGATATCCAGCATGTGATGCGGAACGCCCTTCCGCTCCCCTGTGGTCGGCTTGGCTGTGCCGATGTCCATTCCCCTGTATATCTGCATGGAATCGGCTGATATGATCTCGGTATGCAGTTGTTCCGCCAGTGCAACAGAAAGCGCTGTTTTACCGCTCGCGGTAGGGCCGCAGATGCAGATCAGACGGTTTTCCATGGCTTTCTCCCTCATTGATTGACGCGCTTGAAGAGCTTATCCAATTCGTATTTCGTTAGCCGCACGGTGGTTGGGCGCCCGTGCGGGCAAGAGCGGATATTTTCGTCTGCCAGAACACGGTCGCAGAGGTCTTGCAATTCAATCTGCGTCGTTGCCCTGCCAGCCTTGATCGCCGCCTTGCAGGCGACCGTATGGATCAGGTCGTCCAGTTGGTCCGGCACGGTTGCGCGGCTGTTCATCGCCTTTTCAGCCAGCTCGCCGATCACGCTTTGCACGTCTCCGCTGTCCAGATAGGCCGGTACGCTGCGCACGGCAAAGCTGTTTTCACCGAACGGATCGATGGAAAACCCCGCTTTCCGAATATCGCCGAGCCGAGCCTGTATCGCCGCCGCTTCCTCTCCGGTCAACTCCACGATTACCGGCGCAAGCAGCTCCTGCTGCGGCATATCGGTTTCCGCGCGCATTTTATTGAACAGGATGCGTTCATGCGCGGCATGTTTATCGATCAGAATCAATCCATCCTTGTCCTCCGCGATCAGATAGGTCTGAAAGCATTCTCCGATCACACGCGCGCCAGTGTCAAGCGGTTCAAGGCGCGGCTCCTGCGGCGCAGGAGCGGTGGACTGCTGCTCCTGCGCTTCCGGACGCGATTCAGCGGCAGGCGCAGGCTCATGGACCGGATAGGGACGAAATGTGTGCTTCGGCGGGTCTCCCTCCCAGATGCGCGGCGCGGCAGCATAGCCGGTATAGGGGCGCGGCTTCTGCGCACGCGGCGGCACGGAAACCAAAAAGTCTTCCAGTTCAGGCGGTTCTTCGGCAGTGGCCTTGGATACGGGTGCAGTGGAAAAAGAGGGGGCCGGAACCGCGAACCGTTGCTGCTCCTGCGTCAAATGGTCCTCTCTTGGTCTGGCGGGAGCCTCCTTTTCCCTGTGTTCGAGCCGCGGCATATTGTCATTCGCCGAGATCGCGTTTTTGCAGGCAATATAAACTGCCTCAAACACCGGCTTTTCCTGTGAAAACTTTACCTCGGTCTTGGCGGGATGGACGTTTACGTCCACCGCTGCGAGCGGCAGCTCGAGAAACACCGCGCCGGAGGGATATTTGCCGGTGATGATAGCGTTGCGATAGGCTTCCTCCAGCGCGGCCTGCATCAAGCGGCTTTTGACATAACGCCCATTGACAAAGAAATGTTGCATCGATCGGTTGGGCCGTCCTGCGTGCGGCTTCACAATATAGCCGTATACGGTCATGCCGTTGCGTTCGGTTTTCGGCACTTCGATCATATTGGCGGTCATCTCCTTGCCGAATACAGAAAATACCGGCGCAAGAAGCTTACCTTTCCCGTCCGTGGAAAATACCTGTTTTCCGTCCCGAATCAGTGTAAAAGCGATTTCCGGATGGGAGAGCGCGGCATGCTGCACCACGCCAAGGATATAGCCTGCCTCGGTGAAATCCTTTTTGAGGAATTTCATGCGCGCGGGCGTGTTGTAAAACAGGTCGCGCACAACGATTGTTGTGCCTTCCGGACAGCCCGCTTCCTCGTTTGCCTGTATTTCCCCTGCTTCCAGATGCAGATGGAGGCCGGCGAGCGCGCCCCCCTGGCGGGTGAACAGGTCGATGCGCGTGACCGATGAGATCGCCGCGAGCGCCTCTCCGCGGAAGCCCAGCGTGCCGATTGCGGCCAAATCTTCCTCTGTTCGCAGCTTGCTGGTCGCATGTCGGCGGAATGCGATGGGGGCGTCCTCCGCCGACATGCCGCAGCCGTTATCCGCGATGCGCAGATAAGTGATGCCGCCGCTTTCGATTTCCACCGTGATGCGGGTCGAACCCGCGTCGATCGCGTTTTCGATCAGCTCTTTGGCGACGGAGGCCGGTCGTTCGACCACCTCGCCCGCCGCGATCAGGTCGGCCAGATGCGGGGATAATTCATGGATAATTGCCATCGTTACTTCCTTTCAGGATACAAGGTCAAGCATAATAAGACACCCTATCAAACCAGCTTTTTCAACTCATACAGCGCGTTCAGTGCCTCGATCGGGGTCATTGTATCCACCTGAAGCGCGCGCAGCCGTTCGGCGACCGCGTTTCCGGAAAGGCTGTCCATTGTCATTTGCGGCACTTCGTCCTCTTCCGCGACCGCGCGCAGCTCGATTTTGGGCATGGTCGCTTCCAGGTCCGATAGCACGGCCTTGGCGCGCTTGATGACCGCGTTCGGAACACCCGCGAGCTTGGCAACCTCGATGCCATAGCTGTCATCCGCGCCACCGCGCACAATTTTGCGCAGGAATGTGATGTCATCACCGCGCTTTTTGACCGCGATGTTATAATTTTTGACGCCCTTTACCAATTCTTCGAGAACGGTCAGCTCATGGTAATGTGTGGCAAACAGGGCGCGCGCGCCCACCTTTTTCTTGTCAGCGACATATTCGATCACCGCGCGGGCGATGCTCATGCCGTCATAGGTCGAGGTGCCGCGGCCAATCTCGTCCAGAATCAGCAGGCTGGATTTGGTTGCATGCTTCAGGATATCCGCGACCTCGCTCATCTCGACCATAAAGGTGGACTGGCCGCTGGCCAGGTCGTCGGATGCGCCGACGCGTGTGAACACCCGATCGGCCACGCCGATATGCGCGGAGGAGGCGGGCACAAACGAGCCGATCTGCGCCATAATTGTGATCAGCGCGACCTGGCGCATATAGGTCGATTTCCCCGCCATATTGGGGCCGGTGATGATGGCGACACGGTTTTCCCCGCTGTCCAGCACTGTATCATTGGGGATGAATAGGCTGTCCGCCAGCATTTTTTCCACCACCGGATGACGTCCATCCCTGATCTCGATGCGGTCGGTAAAATCCACGATCGGACAGGTGTAGTTGTTGTCGCAGGCTACCTCTGCCAGCGCGCACAGCACATCAAGCGCAGCGACCGCCTGCGCGGTTTTCTGAACGCGATGCACCTCGGCGGCGATCTGTTCGCGGATCGTTACGAAGACCTCGTATTCCAGCGTTGTCAGCCGCTCCTGCGCGCCCAGCACGGTGCTTTCGAGCTGCTTGAGTTCCTCAGTGATATAGCGTTCGCCGTTGGCGAGCGTCTGCTTGCGGATATAATCCTCCGGCACAGCGTCCGCGTTGGATTTGCTGACCTCTATGTAATAGCCGAATACGCGGTTATAGCCGATCTTGAGCTTGCTGATACCGGTCCTTTCACGCTCGCGCTGCTCGATCGCCGCGATCTTCCCCTTGCCGCCGGAGGCGAGGTCGCGCAGGTAATCGATTTCTTCATGGTAGCCAGCACGGATCAGGCCGCCCTCGCGCAGTAGGATGGGAGGCTCGTCCACAATGGAAGTCTCGACCAGCGCGCGGATATCCTCCAGCAGGTCGATGTTGGCCGTCAGCTCCTGCAGCATGGCCTGACCGAACAGCGCCGCCTGCTCCCTGATCGCAGGCAGGCACGCGATCGTGGACGAAAGTGCGCGCAGGTCGCGGCAGTTGGCCGTGCCATATGTCACGCGGCCGATCAGCCGCTCCATGTCGAACACCCTTTTAAGCGCGTCGCCCAGCGCCGTACGGGCGATCAAATCGTCGCACAGCGCCCCGACCGCCTGCTGGCGGCGCACGATTTGAAGCGGGTTGTACAGCGGCTTCTCCAGCCATTGGCGGATAAGGCGCGAGCCCATCGCGGTTCGTGTTTTATCAAGCACCCAGAGCAGCGTCCCTGTTTTTTCCTTGGTGCGCATGGTTTCACAAAGCTCCAGATTGCGGCGCGCGATCAGATCCAGTTCCATATACTGCCCCTGGTGGTATACCTCCAGATGATTGAGCGCGGCAAGGCTTGCCTGCTGGGTCTGCTCCAGATAGTCAAGCAGGCCGCCCAGACATTGTATGGCCCGAGGTAGGGCAGTCAGGCCCGCCGCATCGAAATCCTCTATGCGAAAATAATAGGAGATGCGCTCGGAAGCACGCTGCGCGCCAAAACAATCCTCCGGCATCGGCTCTACCAGCGCTTCCAGCCGTTCCTTCAAAAAAGAAAGCAGCGTTGCGTCAGCCACTGCCATGCCGCCGACCAGTACCTCACGCGGACCGAAGCGTCCCAGCTCGCTGAAAATATGCTGCCAGCTTTCCGAGCCGGTCGCATAGACCTCTCCGGTCGTGATATCCGCAAAGCATACGCCAATACCGCCCTGTTCCGCGTAGATGCAGCCAAGGAAGTTGTTGCGGCTTTCATCCAGCATTGATGCTTCGACGACCGTACCCGGCGTCACCCTGCGGATAATCTCGCGCTTGACCAGTCCTTTTGCCAGCTTGGGGTCCTCCATCTGTTCGCAAATGGCAATGCGGTACCCCTTTCGCACGAGCTTTGCGATATACCCCTCCGCGCTGTGGTACGGCACGCCGCACATGGGCGCGCGCTCCTCCAGGCCGCAGTCACGGCCGGTCAGCGTCAGCTCAAGTTCGCGGGAAACCAGTTTGGCGTCGTCGAAAAACATCTCGTAAAAATCACCCAGACGGTAAAAAAGGATGTAGTCCTTATTTTTGTTTTTGATTTCGAAATACTGCTTCATCATGGGCGTGAGTTCAGCCATTATCGTACCTCTTTCTACAATTTTCGCGCAAACAGGCAGCGAAGCGTTGTCTTTTCGATCTCAGCTTGGATAAATTCCCCAGTTTGGATACCGTCTCCGCATACGCAAACGAGCAGGTTCCCCTCCGTGCGCGCGGTATAGGGATAGTCGGGGCCTTTGGCCATACCGTCCACCAGCAGACGGAGCCGCTTCCCCTGATAGGCAGCCTGCCGTTCCGCGACGATCTCGTCCTGTACGCGGAGCAGCCGTTCAAAGCGCCGCTGTTTTTCCTCCGGCGTCACCGGATCCTCGTACGAGGCCGCCGGCGTGCCGCTTCTCGGGGAGTACAGGAAGGTAAAAAGCAGATCAAACCGCACCTCGTCGACCAGCGCAAGGGTCTGTGCAAAGTCCTGCTCGGTTTCACCCGGGAAGCCGACGATGATATCGCTCGAAAGGGTGATATCAGGCATCTTTTGCCGCGCGTCTTGGATCAGGGTACGATAGCTTTCCGCAGTGTAATGCCGGTTCATGCGGCGCAGAATCTCGTTACTTCCCGACTGGAACGGCAGATGCAACTGCTTTGCCACCTTTTCACAGTCCGCCATGGCGTCGAACAGCCTGGGGCTAGCATCCTTGGGATGGCTGGTCATGAACCGCAGCCAGAAATCGCCGGGTACGGCGTTCAGCCTTCGCAGCAGGCCGGCGAAATCGATATTTAGCCCCAGGTCCTTACCATAGGAGTTGACGTTCTGGCCGAGCAGCGTGATCTCCTTGTATCCCGCGGCGATCAGCTCGCGCAGTTCCCTTTCGATTTCCTCCGGCCGGCGGCTCCGTTCGCGGCCGCGGACATAAGGGACGATACAATAGGTGCAGAAATTATTGCACCCGTACATGATGGACAGCCACGCTTTCGCGCCGCGTGCGCGCAACACAGGCAGGCCCTCCGCGATATCGTCCTCCCCGCCGATATCGAACACGCGCTTTTTTTCCGTCAGCACGCGGTACAGCAGCGACGGGAACCGCCACAGTGCGTGCGTACCGAACAGCAGGCTAACCTGCGGATAGCTTTTTTTGATCTTTTCTACGTTTTTCTCCTGCTGCGCCATACAGCCGCACAGGGCGATGATAACCTCCGGCCGGCGCTTTTTCAGGTGGCTGAGCGCGCCGATATTGCCGAACGCGCGGTCCTCCGCATGCTCGCGTACCGCACAGGTGTTGAACAGGATAAAATCCGCCTCATCGGCATTGTTGGTCATCTCGTAGCCCATTTCGTGCAGCATGCCGCGGATGCGCTCGGTGTCCGCCTCGTTCTGCTGGCAGCCAAAGGTGTGCGTATAGGCGCGCGGGCGTTTGTCTCGGATCAGCCCCGCTACCGCATCGATATAGGTAAATTGTTTATCAAGCTGTTCTTTAGAAACAGTAACTGGAGCGGGCATTTTATGCCTCCTCTTATCGGAATGGGGTGCCGTCAGCCGTAAATACGTTCATGCGGTGATACGCGCTGAACGGGATATCGTACTGCGGCAGATACTGCCGGATCGCCCTTGTCAGGTATTCCGGACTCATGTTATTGTTGCCCGCGGCGGTGGTGACGACGGCGGTCACCTCGTCTCCGCTTTCGGAAACGGTTAAATCGCACATCAGGTCCTTCATATTGACCGTCTTTTCCCCGCGCTTGGAGCGCTTGATGATTTCGACCGACGGGCGACAGAACAGCGCGCGCACTGCGCCGGTAAAGCCTGCGGGAGCCGCATCCTCAAAGCCCCAGGTGATGCGGTACTGCGACCATGCAATCGCGCCGACCTTCATTCCCCCATCCTCGAGGGGGTAAATCTCAATCGCGCGCAATCCCGCGGGGAACACGTCGTTGAGCGCTTCCACCGCGTTTTCTGGAACCACTTCGGAGGTGATATTGAAATCCAGGAATTCACACTCGCCCGAATAACCGGTTGAGAGCGGCAGGGCGACCGACACATAGGCGTGCTGGTTGAAGCCCTCGGTAAACCACAGCGGCATCTGACAGCGCGCCATCGCTCGCTGCATAGTGTGCATCAGGTCGAGGTGGGAAATATACTTTGCCCGCCCCTCCTTGGCAAATTTCATTCTGGCCTTAAACACAGCACTTCCCTCCTTTCAGCAGGGCGTTCGCGCCGCAGCCCGCGCATTTGTGCATGCAGTCGGGCGTGACCGCCGCTTTGCGGGACAGCTCCCATTCGCGCTTGAGGTGCTCCTTGCGTGTGCCGCAGCCGATGTGGTCCCACGGGAACACCTCGTCCAGCGGGCGCTGGCGGGACGCGTAGAACGCAGGGTCAAGTCCGCAGTCGGCAAAGGCTTGCATCCATTTTTCATAGTCAAAGCACTGATCCCAGCTGTCCATCTTGCAGCCGCGCTGCCAAGCGAGGTAAATCGCCTTTCCCTGCCGCCGGTCGCCGCGGGCGATCACGCCCTCAAGCACTGAAGTCTCGGCGTCGTGCCAGTTGTAGGTGACGTTTTTGGTCTTCATGATGACCTTCATATGTGCCTGCTTCTCGCGGAACTGTTCGAGCGTATCCTGCGCGTCCCACTGGAACGGGGTCTGCGGTTTGGGTACAAAACAGGAGGCCGAGGCTGTGATGCGCACGCCGCGCGCACGGTTATTGGTATTCATGCGCCAGCAGTAGGCCACCTTTTTGCAGATTTCCGCGATACCGTCCAGATCCTCATAAGTCTCGGTCGGCAGGCCGATCATGAAGTATAATTTTACATTGTTCCAGCCGCCCTGAAACGCGATTTCACACGCGTGCAGCACGTCCTCCTCGCGGATGTTCTTGTTGATCACGTCGCGCAGGCGCTGGGTACCTGCCTCGCAGGCAAAGGTCAGGCCGCTTTTGCGCGTTTTCTGCACGCGCTGCATCAGTTCGGCGCTGAAGCTGTCCGCCCGCAGCGAGGGCAGCGACAGGCTGATGTGCCGCGGCTCACAGTAGTCGAGCATGCACTCGGTCAGGCCGGACAGGTCGCCGTAGTCGCTGGTGGACAGCGAGGAAAGCGAAATCTCCTCATAGCCCGAGTTTTTGAGCACGGCCTCCGCCTGCTTCAGCAGCACCTCCTTGGACTTGGTGCGCAGCGGCCGGTAGGTATGCCCTGCCTGGCAGAAGCGGCAGCCGCGCGGGCAGCCGCGGAACAGCTCGATCATCGCGCGGTCGAACACGATATCGGTCGAAGGAACAACAAAGGATTCCGGATAGTACATGGTGTCCAGATCACTGACGATGCGTTTTTGCACCAGCGCGGGCGCGCCATGCGTGGGCGTAACGCGGTCGATGGTGCCGTCCTCGTGGTAAGCGACCTCGTATAGCGAAGGAACGTACATGCCCTCGATCTGTGCCGCCTGAATCAGGAAGGTCTGCTTGGTCCAGCCCTCGCGCTTGGCCCTGCGGTACAGGTCGGTGAACTCGAGCATGATCTCCTCGCCGTCGCCGATCATGAACAGGTCGACAAAATCCGCGAGCGGTTCTGGATTGTAAGCACACGGCCCACCGCAGGCGACCATATGTTTCAGCTCCGTGCGGTTTTTCGCCAGCACCGGCACACCGCCGAGGTCGAGCATATTCAAAATATTGGTAAAGGAAAGCTCGTATTGCAGGGTGAACGCGATGATATCAAATTCATAAAGCGGATCGCCGCTTTCCAGACCGTAAAGCGGGATGTCCGCCTGCCGCATTTCCTCCTCCATGTCGATCCACGGCGCGCAGATGCGCTCGCACCAGATTCCTTTCTGGTCGTTGAGCAGGCCGTACAGAATGCGGGAACCCAAGTGAGACATGGCGACTTCATAGGTGTCCGGAAAACAGAAAGCGAACCTGAGGTCTACGTCCTTTTTATTTTTCATCACTGATCCCCATTCGCCGCCGACGTAGCGCGCCGGCTTCTGTACGCGGGACAGGATGGCTTCCATCTTTTTGTGCAAGTCGTTTTCCTCCAAAACAAGATACAGAATCAGTATAACATAAATCGAGCAAAAAGACCATACCATCTTGAATCTGGCATGGTCTTTTTCTTTATTTGATGCCTAAAATGCGGGCCGCGTTGAGTACGGTCAGGATAGTAAGCAGAACATCTGCCGCGATTGCCTGCCACATGCTTGTCACGCCCAGGATGGTGAGCAGGACCAGGATCACTTTGATCGCCAGCACCAGCACCATGTTTTGCAGCGCGATATTGTGCGTTCTGCGGCAGACCCGCATGGCGTCGGAAAGGCGAGTCAGGCTGTTGGTCATAATCAGCACATTGGCGGCGTCCGCGGATTCCTGTGATCCGGCTACACCCATCGCCACACCGACGTCCGCCAGCTTAAGCTCCTCGATATCGTTTACGCCGTCACCCACATAAGCCGCCGTACCGTCCGTTGGGATCGTGCGGAGCAGGAATTCCATTTTCGATGCCTTTTCCTCGGGCAGCAGGCCATAGTGGACCGTATCGATTCCGACTGCGTCCGCGGTCTGCTGGGTAGGCGATTCGGTATCGCCGGTCAAAATGACCGTGCGCAGGACCCCTTGGCTCTTGAGGCCGGAAACCGCCTCCGCCGCTTCCGGACGGACGGTATCCTCAAGCACGATCGCGCCGGCATAATCGCCTTCATAGGCGACATAAACGACCGTGCCGCGGATATCCGGCACGCCCTTTACGCCGCGCGATACCATCAGCCGGCGGTTGCCGACAAGCAGGTTCCGGTTGCCGATGCGCGCGCGCACGCCCCGTCCCGGGAACTCCTCAAATTCGCTGATCTTTTGCGGCACGCTCTGATAAGCGGAAACGACCGCGCGGGCGACCGGATGCTTGGAGAGCTGCTCCGCAGCGGCGGCCAGCGCAAGGATGCTTTCCTGATTAAAATCCTGTGTTCCGTGGATCTCCTTGATACGCAGGTTCCCTTCGGTCAAGGTTCCGGTTTTATCGAAAACAACCATACGCAACTCGGCCATTTTCTCTACCGCTTCACTGCCCTTGACATGGATGCCCTTTTGCGACAGGCGGCCGCTTCCTCCCATAAAACTGAGCGGGACCGAAATTACCAGCGCGGTCGGGCAGCATACCACAAGAATCGTCAGCGCGCGGTAGACCCAATTCTGCATCGGGGTACTGGAATTGAAAAGAGGCGGGATGACCGAAAGGAGTATCGCCAAAACGACAATGACCGGAATAAAGCGCGCCGCGCCATGCATCACACTGTCCTCCAGAGAGGCTTTCCGGCCCGCCCCCTCCTCCTGTACACGCATGATCTGGCTGACCGCGCAGTCCTCAAATTTTGCGGTCGCCCGCAGCAGCAGCAAAGAACCGGTATACAGGCTGCCGGCCAGTACCTTGGCGTTTTTAACCACCGGTGCCGGCTCGCTGTCGCCAGTCAAGACCGTATCATCCACTATGCCTTCGCCGCGCAATACAATGCCGTCAATCGGGATGCGCTCGCCCGTCCGGACCAGAACAAAGTCGTCCACACGGATCTCGGCGGGTGTGACCTGCCGTTCTTCTCCCTGCATATTGACGACCGACGCCCGTTCTGGGATGAAATCAACCTGCTGGGAAAGCGACTTGTGCGTGGAACTGAGCACCAGATCGCTGATCATTTTGCCTACGCCATGCAGGATCAGGACCACGCTCGCTTCCGCGTGCAGCCCAAGCAGGAACGCACCGAACGAAGAAACCAGAATCAGCAGGTATTCGTCAAAATATTTCCCGTGGGTAAAGTTGCGCGCCACATTCGCGGCGATCGGCAGAACCGTGATCAGATAGGCGATCAGATACAGAATGAACGCGACCGTGTCGCTGGTACGCTGCAAAAGCAGCCCTAGCAGCAGGAAAACCACCGCCACTGCCAAACGGACCGAAGTAAAGCGAACATCCATCATAGACATGGGCTGATAAGGCTCCGCGCCGCCGCGTCGCGCGTTTTCCCTGCGCAGGCGGGTCTGCTCCCGCCGCCGCATTCGGGCGTGATACCGCGCGCGTTCGATCAGAGACATGCCCTCTGTCTCATCTGGCTGCTCAGGTTCATTTTGCACCAGAGCAAGGCTTTCATCCAGCGGAGGAAGCGCTTCGGTATTCTCCTCTTCAGCCGTCTCCCTCTCGGGTTCGGGCAGTTCCTCCTCTTCCGCGGCTTCCGGCTGTCCCTCCTCAGGAACGTCCTCTTTCGCTTCCGGCTGCTCCTCGTCCTGCGGCAGTTCTTCCTGCGGCGCCGAATCTGTTTTTTCCTCTGCCTCCTGCGGAGGAGTCTGTGCAGGCGCGGAACCGGCAATCGGCGTCGCTGTCAGCGGCTCTACCGGAAGCTCTGGAAAATCAGAAGCGCTTTCTTCAAGATCGGACAAAATATTTTCCACAAAATCGTCGGGAAAAGCGATCGGCCCTGCGGAAACCTGCGCCAGAAGCTCTTCCGGCGCGCCCATATTCTGCGGCGTTTGCCCTTCTTCACGATTTCCAGCCGGCTGATCCTCCGACCGGTTTTTCTTTTCGTCCATCGTCTATCCCTCCTGTACATGCGCAATGCCCTGTGCCAAAATTGTCTGAATGTGGTCATCGCACAGCGCATAATACACGGTTTTTCCATCTTTCCGGCTCTTTACCAGACGCGCCTGCTTCAAAAAGCGGAGCTGGTGGGAAATCGCGGACTGGCTCATCCCCAACAGCGACGCAATATCACAAACGCATAATTCCTCTATTGCCAGAGCGGTCAGGATGCGCAGCCGTGTTTTATCGGAAAACGCCTTAAAAAAATCTGAAGCGGCCGATGTGATCTCATCTCCCGGCATCGTGCTGCGCGCCTGCCGTACAGCATCCGTATGGACGATATGCTCCTCGCAGCATTCCACCTCGGTTTGATTCTTTCTGACTGCCAACGAAACCCCTCCCGAGACACATAAGTACCTATTAAAGTATAGTATCATTCAAAAGCCAATCTGTCAAGAATACAGCAAAAAACCAGCCCGCCGGAGCATATCCGGCAGGCTGGCCGCCACGGCTTACTTTTCGGTTTTCGGATCAGTCATAACTTCCTTAAATGAAGTTGCCAATCCTGCAAGGCTCTGTATTTCGCTCGGAATAATGATTTTTGTCGCCTTGCCGTCCGCTGCGTTGCTGAACGCTTCCAGCGATTTCAGCTTGATGACCTGTTCGGTTGGAGCAGCGTTGTTTAGGAGGGAAATCGAATCAGCCAGCGCTTTTTGCACGGTCAGCAGGGCTTCCGCCTCGCCTTCCGCTTCCTTGATTTTTGCCAGGCGGTTGGCTTCTGCCGCCAGAACGGTCGCTTCCTTTTCGCCTTCCGCTACCAGAATAGCGGACTGCTTTTTGCCTTCTGCCACCAGGATGGATTCGCGGCGCTCGCGTTCGGCCTTCATCTGCTTTTCCATGGATTCCTGAATTGCCGCCGGCGGGATGATGTTCTTCAGCTCCACACGGTTGACCTTGATGCCCCACGCATCCGTAGCCTCGTCCAGAATCGCGCGCATTTTGGTATTGATGATGTCCCGGCTGGTCAGCGTCTGGTCCAGTTCCAAATCGCCGATAATATTGCGGAGCGTCGTTGCCGTCAGGTTTTCGATCGCTGCCATCGGGCTTTCGATACCGTATGTGAACATCTTCGGGTCCGTAATCTGGAAATAGACAACAGTATCGATCTGCATGGTTACGTTATCCTTCGTGATCACAGGCTGTGGCGGAAAATCGACGACCTGCTCCTTGAGCGTCACCTTGCGGGCGATCCGCTCAAAAAGCGGCACCTTAAAATGCAGGCCTGTGTTCCATGTGCCGCGGTATGTGCCAAGCCGCTCCACGATAAAGGCTTTCGCCTGCGGTACAATAACAATATTGCTGCCCAGAAAAACAATCAGCAGGATCGCCAAAACAATCCAAATCATCGGAACTAAATAAGGCATAGTGTTCTCCTTTACTTAACTGAATCTTTATCCAACCTTTTTACGATCACCTTGACGCCGCGGATTTCCAAAATTTCGACCATTGCGCCCTGCGGGACAAGGGAATCATCCGCGCTGCGTGCAGTCCATATATTTCCCGATATACGGACTGCGCCAGTTTCGCGGATATTGTCAATCCCCTCCGTTACGATAGCAGATTGACCAATGATGCGGTCTGCATTGGTCGCTTCCTTTTTGGTCTTGAGGAAGCGCCGGCAAAACGGACGGACCAGCAGAAGCAAAACCGCGGAGAACAAAACGAAGATGACCAACTGCGCGGACATCTCCAGCCCAATACTCGCGGCGATCAACGCTGCAACGCCGCCGACCGCAAACCAGATTGCCGACAGGTCCAGCGAAAAAGCTTCAACCGCAACGCCGATGATGATAACAGCCACCCAGATATAGAGACTGTCAACGCCAAAAATCATATTTACTATCCCCTCCTTTGCTCCAGTATATCATGACCGGCGGTAAAAGTACAGCAAAAACAAATGAGGGCTGTGTCCGTGCCTATGAAAAAAATACTCCGACTTTAATTGTCGGAGTATTTTTTCAACCGAACGGGAATTTGGATTAATACATGCCGCCCATATCCGGTGCAGCCGGAGCCGGAGCCACAGGTTCCTTCTTATCCGCAACCAGGCTCTCGGTGGTCAGCACCATGGAAGCCACGGACGCCGCGTTCTGCAGCGCGGAGCGGTTAACCTTGGTCGGGTCGACGATACCATTGGTGATCATATCGCCATATGTCTCGGTCGCCGCGTCAAAGCCATAGCCGACCTTGCCGGAATTCTTGACCTTATCGACAACGATTGCGCCTTCAATGCCCGCGTTGATCGCAATCTGTGCCATCGGCGCCTCAAGGCCGCGCGCAACGATCTGCATGCCGGTCTTTTCGTCGCCCTCGGCGGTCTCGGCCAGCGCCTCGACTGCTGCGATCGCATTGACATACGCAACGCCGCCGCCGGCTACGATACCTTCCTCAACAGCCGCGCGGGTCGCGTTGAGGGCGTCCTCGATGCGCAGCTTCTTCTCTTTCATCTCAGTCTCGGTAGCAGCGCCGACCTTGATGACCGCTACGCCGCCCGCCAGTTTCGCCAAGCGCTCCTGCAGCTTCTCACGGTCAAAGTCGGAAGTTGTGCGCTCGATCGCGCCGCGGATCTCGGCTACGCGGTTGGCGATATCCTGCTTGTCGCCCGCGCCATCCACAATCGTAGTGGTTTCCTTGGTGACCTTGATCTGACGCGCAGAACCCAGCATATCCATGGTGGCGTCCTTAAGCTCGATGCCGATCTCTTCGGAGATCACCGTGCCGCCGGTCAAGATCGCGATATCACGCAGCATATCCTTGCGGCGGTCGCCGAAGCCCGGCGCCTTGACCGCAACACAGGTGAACGTGCCGCGCAGGCGGTTAACGATCAGGGTGGACAGCGCCTCGCCCTCGATATCCTCGGCAATAAGCAGCAGCTTCTTGCCGGACTTAACAACCTGCTCCAGAATCGGCAGCAGCTCCTGGATGTTAGACAGCTTCTTGTCCGTAATCAGGACCAGCGCATCGTCCAGATTTGCTTCCATCTTCTCGGTATCCGTGCACATATAGGGGGTGACATAGCCGCGGTCAAACTGCATGCCCTCGACAACCTCGGAATAGGTTTCCGCAGTTTTGGACTCTTCCACCGTGATTACGCCGTCGGTCGAAACCTTTTCCATCGCCTCCGCGATCAGCTGGCCGATCTCGTCATCGCTGGAAGAGATCGCACCGACACGGGCGATATCATTGGAGCCGTCAACCGCCTTGGAATTCTTGGCGATCGCTTCTACCGCCGCATTGACCGCCTTGGAAATGCCGCGACGCATGACCATCGGGTTTGCGCCCGCAGCCACGTTTTTCAGACCCTCTCGCACGAACGCCTGCGCGAGCACGGTCGCGGTGGTGGTGCCGTCGCCCGCCACGTCGTTAGTCTTGGTCGCAACTTCCTTCACAAGCTGCGCGCCCATGTTCTCATAGGGATCGTCAAGCTCGATCTCCTTGGCGATGGTGACGCCGTCGTTGGTGATCAGCGGCGCGCCGTACTTCTTGTCCAGAACAACATTGCGGCCCTTCGGACCGATCGTAACTTTAACGGTATCGGCGAGCTGATCGATGCCGCGCTGCAGCGCCTTGCGCGCGTCCTCGCCGTAAATAAGCTGTTTCGCCATGATAAATTACCTCCTCAAATTACTCTACGATTGCAAGAATATCGCCCTGACGAACGATGATGTAGGTTTCGCCGTCCAGCTTGACCTCTGTGCCGGTGTACTTACTGGTAATGACCTTCTGGCCCTTCTGGACCTCCATTTTGATCTCCTTACCATCGACAACGCCGCCCGGGCCGACCTCGATGATTTCAGCGACCTGCGGCTTTTCCTGCGCAGACGCGGTGAGGATGATGCCGCTGGCAGTGGTCTCCTCCGCCTCGATCATCTTGATAACAACACGATCAGAAAGGGGCTTGAGTTTCATAACGGGTTCCTCCTATAAAAATTAAAGTTGACTGAATCAGGGTTTAGCACTCTTTCGTCCTGAGTGCTAACTCGATTATTATATTACATCAACTCTTTTCGTTGTGCAAGAGTTTTTTTGGAAAAACTGACATAAAATTTATGAATTTTTTGTGAATCACTTTGACCCGTTTTCTCGTTTTTTAGCAGACGAATGCATTGAGTGCTTATAGTACATATGAAGCTCGCATTTGATCATGCCGTTATACAGCTTCCGCCTTTTATCCGCTGGCCGGCTGTAACAGCGCTCAAACAGCGGGTCCGAGCTTAGAATATACTGCTTCATCGGTGATTTCCCTGTTGCGCGTCCGAACGCACGATAGAGCGCTTCCGCCTGCTGCACATCGAGCAGCCGTTCGCCATATGGGGGATTGGCAAACACCACCCCTTCCCCGCTGTAATCGTGCTGCACAGCATCTACCTGCTCAAAAAACACCGTACCCGCAACGCCCGCTTTCCGTGCGTTCTCCATGGAAAGCTGGACGCATGCTGGATCGATATCGCTTCCAACAATCGAAAACCGCGCGCCGCCATCCGTCAGGTCGATGGCCGCTTCGCGAGCCAGCCGCCAGGCGTCTGCGTCAAGGCAACCCCATTTCTCCGCCTCAAATGACCGAAGCAGCCCGGGCGCGCGCCGCTGGGCGATCATCGCCGCTTCAATCGCAATCGTTCCCGAACCGCAGAATGGATCCAGCAGCGGTTCTCGTCCACGCCAGCGTGCCAGCTTGACCATGGCTGCCGCGAGCGTCTCCCGCAACGGCGCGGCGTTGCTGTTTGCGCGATATCCGCGCTTATGCAGCCCCAGGCCGGAGGTATCCAGAAATACCTCCGCTGTATCGCGCATAATGGAAAACTGTATCTGGTATTTCGCGCCGGTTTCCTCGAACCAGGATAGACCATAGGCATGTCCCAAACGTTCCACCACCGCTTTTTTCACGATCCGCTGGCAGTCCGGTATGGAGTGGAGCGCCGAATCCAGGCTGTACCCCTTGACGGGGAAGGACCCGTCCCTCGGAATAAACTGCTCCCAAGGCAGCGCGCGCACACCCTCGAACAGAGCGTCGAAGCTTTTCGCGGAAAACACGCCGAGACGGATCAGGACGCGCTCCGCACAGCGCAGGTTCAGATTGGCCCATGCGAGCGTATTTTCATCTCCCGCAAATAAAACCCTGCCGTTCTCGGCATGCACTTCCTCCAGCTTTCCCCCGAACCGAAGTTCGTCCGCGACGATCCCTTCCAGCCCGAACAGAGTCGGGCAGCACATGGTCAGTTCCATTCGATTCCCTCTTTTCTTCCGAAAAAAAGCCCCTGCCGCTGCCGGGCAGGAGCCGTTCTGTTGTACTTAATCTTATCCGTTCAGGGGTATTTTGTCAAGACGGTCTACCACATACAGACGTTTGGCATCTGTGGCTTTTCGATTCTGCGGGACAGATATCGGATCAGACGTATGCCCAACAGCCGCAGCACAACGACGTATAGAAGCCCTGCGCCGCACACTGTCGCCCCCAGTGCAGCAATATCATTCATGAGGTACTCTTGCAGAACAGAGTAGAAAATCCGCGTCCAGCAAAAAAGGGTAGCGCCGCATAGTAGCGGAACGCCAAAGCGGCGCAGCGGCCGGACCGCGAAGCCGGTATGCCGCTGCAAAATGCAGAAATTGATTAGAAACGCACCCGCGCTGGTCAGCAGCATGGCGAGCAGATAACCGTAAATGCCGAGTGTCGGCCGTGCGCACCAGCGATACATCAGGCAGAGCTGGACCAGCTCCGCGCTGACTGCCGTGACCACATTCAAATGCTGCAGCCCGAGCGCGTTCAACAGGCTGCCGGACGACATCTGGTAGTAACTGACGATTGCGACCGCTCCCAGCAGGGCTACATAACCGGCCGTCAACGGCTGGCCAAAGAAGAACTCGCTCAACTGCGGCGCAAGCGGAATCAGCACCGCTGTAGCAGGCAGCGCAATCAGGCCGACGGTGGAAACCGATCTGCCGATTAACGCCTGCACGCGCTTGATATTCCCGACCGCCTGCGCTGCGGTGACTGCCGGAAGCAGAGCGGTGCAGACTGAGCTGACCAGCGCCACTGGAAGAAGAAGCAGAGGCATCGCCATACCGGAGATTACACCGAGTGCCGAGAGTGCCTGTTCATAGGTCAGTCCGGCCACCATCAGCCGCTGCGGAAGCAGGACCGAACCGGCCGAGCTGATGATATTGCCGACCAAAGCCGATGCGGAAAGCGGCAACGCGATAAAGAAAAACTGCTTGCTTGTCTCTGCGTCGAGTCTTCCGGCGCGCTGACCAGCCGCTATATTTTTCTGGAACAGACGTGTCAGGAACAAAGCGCTGAACACTTCGCTCACCACCATGCCAGCAAAAATCAGCATAGCGATCGTTCCGTAATCCTCTCCCTGGTATTCATATAACAGGATACCGACTGATAAAATCCGGATCAGTTGTTCTCCTACCTCGGAATAGGCGGTAAACTGCATTTGTTCCAGGCCGATAAACAGGGACTTGAAGATATTCTCCACACCGGTCAGCGTGAGGCATAATAGAACGAACGGGAACGCCTTGGCGCACCGGATATCTCCCAGCCATCCGGCCGCGATCCTGTTTCCGAAAAGCAGGATGACCGCCGCGCAGAATGTACATAGTGTAAAAAAAACTGTGAACGCCAGCCGGAGGATCGCACCGATTTTTCCGCGCTCTCCCCTTGCCTCGCTGGCCGCGCTCAGACGGGAGCAGGCCATGGTCACGCCGGAAAGGCAGCCGGCATTGAGTACCAGATAGGCGGAATTGACCAGGCGGTAAACGCCAAGCCCCTCCGCGCCGGCAAAGTGGCTGAGGATAACGCGATAAAGGAATCCCAGCGCCTGCAGCGCCAAATTGCCGCAGGCAAGGATTCCGGCCGCATATAGAATCGTTTTTTTCTGAATCCGCACGGCATGACCCCATTTCACTTTAAGGCTATGCCGAGTTATGCACGGATATGAAAGAAAAAGGCCTTCTCCACATAGGAGAAAGCCTGGTATACCCTTATATCCTTTTGCTCATTTTTTCGCTGTATTCCGCGCGGAACGCAGCAAATGTGCCCTGTTCGAGTGCATCACGGATCTCCTGCATCAAATGGTTATAGAACCACAGGTTATGCATGACCAACAGGCGCTGAGATAGCATTTCACCGCTTTTGAGCAGATGGCGGAGATAAGCACGGCTGAATCTCTGGCAGGTCGGGCACCCGCAGCCTTCCTCGATCGGCCGGTCATCCGTCTGATATTTTGCGTTCATAATGTTTAAAATACCATTATGCGTGAACAGGTGTCCATGCCTTGCGTTTCTGGTCGGCATGACGCAGTCAAAGAAATCAACGCCGCGCGCCACGCCTTCGATAATGTTGGACGGTGTGCCAACCCCCATCAAATAACGCGGCTTGTTTTCCGGCGCATGCGGCAGCACCACATCCAGGATGTGATACATGACCTCGGTGCTTTCGCCCACCGCGAGGCCGCCGATCGCATAGCCGGGCAGGTCAAGCTCTGCAATCGCCTGCATATGCTCGATGCGCAGGTCGTCATAGGTGCCGCCCTGATTGATGCCGAACAGCATCTGCTGCGGATTTACCGTATCCGGCAGGCTGTTGAGCCGCGTAAGCTCTGCCTTACAGCGCCGCAGCCAGCGGGTTGTCCGGTCGATCGAGTCTTTAACATATTCGCGCGGTGCCGGATTTTCAATGCATTCGTCAAACGCCATTGCAATATCCGAGCCGAGGTTCGACTGGATCCGCATGCTTTCCTCCGGCCCCATAAAAATCCTGCGCCCATCGACATGTGAATGGAACGTCACGCCCTCTTCCTTGATTTTGCGTAACGTAGCCAGAGAGAACACCTGAAAGCCGCCGGAATCGGTCAGCATGGGGCCGTCCCAACGCATAAAGCGGTGCAGCCCGCCCATTTGCCTGACGATCTGATCCCCCGGCCGCACATGCAGATGATAGGTGTTGGACAGTTCGATTTGACATCCGAGCGCTTTCAGGTCAAACGCATCAACCGCGCCCTTGATCGCGCCGGCCGTTCCGACATTTTGGAACACCGGTGTCTGCACAACGCCGTGGGCGGTGCAAAATTCCCCTCTTCTGGCGTATCCCTCTGTTTTGAGCAGATTAAAAGTTCCTATTTTCATAATTCCCTCGTTACTTTTCAAGCAGTGGGTCTATTTTACCACAAACCGCCAGCCGTTTCAATGTTGCACCGCAAATAATTCGTTTTTTCTCTCTGAAATGGCTGCTTTGCCGCCTCAAACGCGGCGCTTTGACAAAATTCTATCAGAATTGTATACTATAGCAATTCCCAGGATATTTGATTGGCATCTTTTTGTTAGGTATTGTTTGCGTTTTGACTTGTTTTTTTCATCCGCAGCCCATACAATTACAGTAACAGCAGTTACTGCAGGCTTACCAAAGGAGAATGCTTATGGATCGCTTTACAGGCTATGTCGGCACCTACCATTCCAGCCGCTCGCAGGGGATTTATCGTTTTTTTCTGGACGCCGAATCCGGTAAATTGGCAGGAGAGAACTGCGTTTTAGACGTGCCTGACTCCAAATACCTCGCCATACGCCAAGACGGTTTGCTGGCGTCGGTCGTAGGGCGTGCAGGTAAGGCCGGACTCTGTGTGGCGGATCTGCGCCAGTCTTCCCACCCCTTTCAGGTGGAAGCCCTCACCGAGGGAAGCGCAGGCTGCCATGCGGCGTTCTATCAGACGTATGGGTATACCGCCAATTTTCACGCCGGAACGGTTTCTTTTTACCGGATTGCTGATAAGACACCGGTTTTTCAGTACACAATACCCATAGCGCCCGGCGCGGGCTGCCATCAGGTCCTTTTTCACGCGGATACGCTGCTGGTCCCCTGCATGGAGCTGGACGAGATTCGCATGTTCCATATTCCCGATCACACCCCCTGCGGCACGATCCCCTTTCCGCAGGGCAGCGGCCCGCGGCACGCCGTTTTGGATGAGACATCCCAAGCCCTGTATGTAGCCGCCCAAAAGGATAATTCCCTTTACTGCTTCCATATCTGCGGAAACAGAGAATTCCGCCTATTTCAGCGTGTTCCGCTGCTGGTCTCCCCCGACCCCGCGCGAGACGAAGCCGCCGCGATCCGTCTTTCACCGGACCACCGGTTCCTGTATATCTCGGTGCGCGGCGCAGACCAGATCGTCGTTTTGGAGCGAAGGAACGGCAAACTGCAGGTCATTCAGCGCATTCCCTCCGGAGGCGAACATCCGCGTGATATCGCCCTCTCGCCGGACGGACGCTGGCTGCTCGCGGCAAACCGCTTTTCCGGCGATCTGGTCAGCTTCCCGCGCGACTCTGCCACCGGCCGCCTCGGCGCGGCCTGCGGCCATACAATCATCCACCAAGGCGTCAGTATTGTTTTTGATGCCCAAGAAAGAAAGGAACATGAAAAATGAAGCTTTGTGATATCGGCATTATCGGACTTTCCGTTATGGGCCGTAGCCTTGCGCTCAATATGGCTGACCACGGTTTTTGCGTTGCCGGCTATAACCGTAGCCGTTCGGTCACGGAAGCGGTGGTGCTGGAGCACCCGCATCCCAATCTTATGCCGTTTTATACACTGGAGTCGTTCGTCTCCGCCCTCAAGCGGCCGCGCCGCGTCATGCTGATGATCCAGGCGGGCGCACCGGTCGACGCTGTGATCGATCAGCTCCTCCCTCTGCTGGCCACAGGTGATATTCTTCTGGATGGGGGAAATTCCTTTTTTGAAGACACCCGACGGAGAAGCCGGATGCTTTCCGAAAAAGGCATCCAATACTTTGGCGTTGGCATTTCCGGCGGAGAGGAAGGCGCCCGCCGCGGCCCCTCCATCATGCCGGGCGGCGATGCGGACGCGTATCCCGCGGTGCAGCCTATTCTCGAATCCATCGCGGCGACCGCGGAGCAAATGCCATGCTGTGCCTATATCGGACCGGATGGTGCCGGACATTATGTGAAAATGGTCCACAACGGTATCGAATATGCCGATATGCAGCTTATCGCGGAAAGCTACCTGCTGCTCAAATATTGCGGTGGTTTTTCCAACGCTGCGCTTGCAGAGCTGTATGCGGACTGGAATCAGGGAGAGCTGAAAAGCTTTCTGGTCGGTATCACCGCAGACATTTTTCGGGAGAGGGACGACCTTGCGGACGGCGATCTGATCGACCACATTCTTGACAGCGCGGCTCAAAAAGGCACCGGACGCTGGACAAGTATGGAATCGCTTCGCCAGGGCGTGGATGTTTCCATGATCACAGCGGCGGCAGGCGCGCGCGTCATGTCCAATGCGCTGGAAACCCGCGAAAAGGCGGCTGGTCTGCTTGAGGTGGACGCAGTTCCTCCGGTGCAGGACCGAAAAGCATTTGCCGAACAGATCCGCCGCGCGCTTTATGCCGCGAAGATCGTCGCTTACGCCCAGGGCTTTTCGCTGCTGCGGGACGCTTCCGAACGCTATCACTGGTCACTTGACCTGGGAACGATCGCCGCTATTTTCCGCGCCGGCTGTATCATTCAGGCAGACTTTCTGAACGATATCACCGCCGCATTCCGGCGCGATCCGCTGCTCGGGAACCTCCTGCTCGACCGCTTTTTCCACGAAAAAATTGCCGCAAACCATCAAAGCCTGCGCAGCGCGGCCGCTTCGGGCATCCGGACAGGGCTGCCCCTGCCTGCCATGACAAACGCGCTCTCCTATCTGGATGCGTTCCGTTCCCCGCATACAGGCGCGAACCTCATCCAGGCACAGCGCGACTTCTTCGGCTCGCACACCTATGAGCGCACCGACCGTACCGGAGCATTTCATCACGAATGGAGGAAAACGGAATGAGCAAGGCCTTTACTATTTTTGGCGGCACTGGCGATCTGACCTTCCGCAAACTCCTGCCCGCGCTTTACAACGGAAGCATTTCCGGCGCGGAATCCGAGGATTATCAAATCATTATCATCGGGCGGCGGGAGTATACCACTGAGCAGTACTGTGCGCTTGCCCGTGAATGGGTGCAGAAGTTTGCGCGCCTGCCCTACTCGGATCGCGCGTTCGGGCGATTTGCCTCCCGCATCGCATACTACCGCATGGATTTCTCCGACCCTGCCGCCTATCAGGAGCTGAATGACTATTTCAGCGCGCACGGAATTGAGGAATTTATTTTTTACCTTGCAGTCGCGCCCCGCTTTTTCGGTCTGATCGCCGAAAATCTGGCGTCGGTATCAGGCGCCTCCCGCGGCAAGGTGATTCTGGAAAAGCCGTTCGGTGAAACGCTCGAAGCGGCAAAGGACTTAAACCGCCGGCTGGAAACGATTTTTTCTCCGGACCAGATCTACCGTATCGACCACTACCTCGGCAAGGAAATGGTCCGCAACATTGAAACAATCCGCTTCTCCAATCCGATTTTTACCAACCTGTGGGATGCGCGCTTCATTGAATCCGTGCAGATCTCCGCGCTGGAGGATGTTGGCGTCGAATCCCGCGGCGGCTATTATGACGAAGCCGGCGCCATGAAAGACATGGTGCAAAACCATTTGTTCCAAATTCTCTCTATCGTGGCGATGGAGAGGCCCAGCGATTATATCGGCTCGGATATGCACGCGGAACAGCTCAAGGTTTTGCATGCCCTGCGTCCGGTCGGCCAGGAGCCGATCAAGGATACGCTCGTCCTTGGCCAATATGAGGGCTACCGGCAGGAAAAGCTGGTGGGCGCCCATTCCCAGACAGATACCTACGCTGCTTTACGTCTGTTTATTGACAATGACCGTTGGCGCGGCGCACCCTTCTATATCCGCACAGGGAAAAAGCTGGGCGAGCGGGAGATGAACGTCGTCGTAACATTCCGGCGCCCCCGTCCGGATGTTGCGCATAACGTTCTTGTCATCCGCATACAGCCGACCGAGGGCGTCTATCTGCAGTTCAATATCCAAAAACCGGGCGATACCACTGATATCACCCAGGCAAAGATGGATTTTTGCCAAAGCTGCCTGCTGGAAAACCGCATCAACACACCGGAGGCATATGAACGGCTGATCGGCGCCTGCATCCGCGGCGAACACTTTTGGTTCTCCCAATGGGACCAGATCGAAACCGGCTGGGAATACGTCGAGCAGCTCCGCACCGCATACCGCGAAGCAGGGCTTCCTCTTGTCAGCTATCCTACGGGTTCCTCCGGACCCGTGCAGGCCGACCGGCTGCTCGAGCGGTTTGGCCACGCATGGTTCAAGACCTGATATAAAGAAACAGCGCCGGCAGATGCCGGCGCTGTTTCTTTTCCTTTACCCATTTTAATAGAGAAGCATGGAATCGCCAAACGAGAAAAATCGATATTCCTCGCCAATCGCCTGCCGGTATGCATTCATCACCATCTCCCGCGTGGCGAACGCGGAAATCAGCATCATCAGCGTGCTCTCCGGCAAATGGAAGTTTGTCACAAGGTGATCGACCGCCTTGAACTGGTAGCCCGGGTAAATAAAAATATCCGTCCAGCCCGACTGGGGCCGTACCTGCCCGCTTTCATCCGCGATTGTTTCCAGTGTCCGGCAGGCGGTCGTGCCGACGGCCCAGATCTTACCGCCCGCAGCCCGCGTACCGTTGATCAGGCCAGCGGTTTCCGCATCCATGATATAATATTCGGCGTGCATCACATGGTCGGTGATCTCCTCCTCCTTGACAGGCCGGAACGTCCCCAAGCCAACATGCAGCGTGACAAAGGCGAGCTTTACCCCCTTTTTCCGCAACGCCTCCAGCAGTTCCGGCGTAAAATGGAGGCCTGCCGTGGGCGCAGCGGCCGAGCCGGGCGTTTTGGAATAAACCGTTTGATACCGCTCCGGATCATCCAGCTGTTCCTTGATATACGGCGGCAGCGGCATCGTGCCGAGCTGATCCAGTATTTCCAGGAAAATCCCTTCATGGTGGAATCGGATCAGGCGGTTCCCGTCTGGTTGAACGGCCTCAACCGTGGCGGTGAGCATACCATCCCCAAAGGTCAGCTCCACGCCGGTGCGTGTCTTACGCCCCGGCCGCGTCAGGCACTCCCACAGCCCTTCGCCCTTATCCGTTAGCAGTAGTACCTCGATCGGTGTCGTATGCCCGACCGCATGCCCCATCAGCCGCGCCGGAATCACGCGGGAATTATTGAACACCATACAGTCCCCCGGCTCGACATAGGCCAGCAGGTCGCGAAAATGCCGGTGCGAGACCGACCCGTCCGTCCGATCCAGTACCAACAGACGGGACGCGTCACGCTGTTCCAGCGGATGCTGCGCGATCAACCGCTCTGGAAGATCAAAATAAAAATCGCTTTTTTTCATCATAAAAGCATGGACGCCCGCGCGGAGCGCCCATGCTGCTTTCCTCCTTTACTGTCTGTTCCGCGTTTATCCGGCAACGGAAACGCCGGTAAAATAGAATTTGAGTATTTCTTCATAGTCAAAGCCCTGCTTGGCCATCGCATAGGCGCCCCACTGGCTCATGCCTACGCTGTGGCCCCAGCCGGAGCCCTGAAACGTATAGCTCGCGGCATTCGTAACGGGAACCTGCTCTTCCGCGTCCTCCGTAGTGCGGATCAGAACCGTTTCGTTTTCAAAGCCCACCGAGAAGCCTAACGCCTCCCCTATGTCACGCACCTTATAATAGTTGTTCCCATTGACACGGTAGCCTGTCAGGGAAATCCCCTTCCCGTTCAGCAGGATCGTGGAATCCGAGGGCGTACAGCTTTCGACCGCAGTCGTACCCGGCGCAGCCATTTCACCGCCGACCGTTTGGTAGGCCGCACCTTTGGTCAGCTCGATGCGGTTGTTCCTGCCGTCCCATGCCACATTGAACTGGCTGTCCGTACCATTCAATATGTAGGCGATATCGCGCAGCTTATAGTAGTTGTTGTCATTGATATTATAGCCCTGCGGCTCGACCGGCTTGCCATCCGCGGTTACCTTATGCGTGGATGGGCTGATCTTCAAGCTTGCGCGCTGCGGCAGGACGGCCGCGGCGCCAGAGGTATTGGGCGTGATCGTATACCGGATGCTGTCCAGTCCGAATACTGTGCGCACCTCGTCTTTCTCAATGATCACCTGTTTGCCAGCCGTATCCGTCACAGTCACTTCATTGACGTTGTCCGTCGCGGTCCGCTTGGTGACTTCCACATTTGCCACGGTGCCGATCGTGTATCCGGCGCTTATCAGCTTTTTCTGCACTTCTGCCGCAGTGAGGGTCACGCTCCACGAGCTGTCGTATTCCTCGTAAGGATCGATCTTGCCTTTCAGGTAAGGATAGTCACCACCCCAGACGTTCGCGGCATCCTCGGTCGCGCCGCCATCCGATGAAAAGAAATACCCGATGACCGGCTCCCCCTCATAGGTCAGGTATTCCCCCTTTGTGGCGTCCACCGCCGCATCAGAAGCCGCGGTCGCTTTATTGGCGCCCAGATAGACCTGGCAGTTTGTGGTATTGCAAAGGTCGTACCCGTCGCTTGTATGCTTATGCGTTCCCAGCGCGAAAGACCGTGCGCATACCGCCTGTGCTTTCTGCGCTTCCTCCGGCCATTCCGGATCGATCTCGTACGGAAGAACGCCCTTCACATAATCTTCTAATCCAACATAATTTATAACAGTCAGGTTTCCGCTGGAAGAACGCCTGTACACAAAATCCCCGCGCCACTGATAGCCCCTGAACCAGGTCAGCTCGCTGTTCGGACGGATGGCCAAATGATCCGCGCCCGCCGCCGAGGTATACAGGACCTTACCGTTCGCCGTGTTCGACACCTGGAAAGCATCGTTCACCAGCTTCACGGTAAGCTGGGTATCCGATAAAGCCGTGCCGCCGGAAAATGTGGTGCCGTCCATCGTGCCGACCGTGTAGCCGGCCTCCTCGCCGGATACATTTTCCAGCTTTGGGTCAGCAAAGGCGTTTTCCCCACTGATGGTAAGCCCGACGCGCAGCGTTACATTGGTATCGGCCGCTGACGCGGGCAGGCCGGTGAAGCAGGCGGTCACCACTGTGACGCAAAGCAGCAAGGATAGGATTTTTTTCATACGGTTCATTTCATTAAAGTCCTCCTATTAATTTCTTCTGGCTTCTATTGACAAATAACAGACCATATTCTAAAATAAAGTCGATATGTATATTCCGTCACTACGATAGAGGCGCGGTTTTCATCAGTATCGTCTGGAAGGGGCCGTAACCCCGTTTGATCAGGCGAGAAAGGGTCTGCCGCCGAAGCCTTCTCCTTGTTACGGCAGGGCGGGCTGGACGTCGAGGAAAACATCCCTGCGTCTGTCATCAGCAGCAATGCCGGTGGAGAGCTATCCTTTTTAGAAGAATACGGATTGTCCGCTTTTTCTATTATAGTATAGATCATACCGGTTTTTCAACCGGTTTTTTTCTTTATTGCCGTGTTGGCGGAAATTATCCAACGATTTGTAATTTTGGGGAGGACAATGTGGAAATGAAGCATTACAAAGTTGGCATCGTCGGTGCGACCGGCATGGTCGGGCAGCGTTTTTCCCTGCTGCTGGAAAACCATCCTTGGTTTGAGGTCGCCGCGCTTGCGGCGTCCGGCCGAAACCGCGGCAAAACTTATGAGGAAGCCTGCGCGGGCCGCTGGAAGATGACCGCGCCGATGCCGGAAAAGTTCAAGGACATGGTGATGTACGACGCAACGGAAGACGCGGAGGAGATCGCCGCCAAGGTGGATTTTATTTTCTGCGCTGTGGACATGAAAAAGGATGAGATCCGTGCGCTGGAGGAAAAATACGCAAAGCTGGAGTGTCCGGTCTGCTCGAACAATTCGGCTCACCGCATGACGCCCGATGTGCCGATGATCATTCCGGAAATCAACGCGGCGCATGCGGCGATCATTCCGGCGCAGCGCAAGCGCTTGGGGACAAAGCGCGGCTTTATCGCAGTCAAGTCCAATTGTTCGATTCAGAGCTATGTACCCGCCCTTTCCGCTCTGCTGGATTTTGAGCCGACCGAGGTTGCCGTCTGCACCTATCAGGCAATTTCCGGCGCCGGCAAAACCTTCGAGAGCTGGCGCGAAATGGTTGATAACGTTATCCCCTACATCGGCGGCGAGGAAGAAAAAAGTGAAAAAGAGCCGATGAAGGTGTGGGGCCGCGTCGCAGGTGACCATATCGAGCCTGCCTCCTCCCCTGTTATCACCGCACAATGCCTGCGCGTGGCATGCTCGGACGGTCATATGGCGGCAGCGTTCGTCAAATTCAAAAACAAACCCGCCAAGGAAGAAATGATTGCGCGCTGGCGTGGCTATCAGGGCCGTGCGCAGGAGCTCGCGCTTCCCTCTGCCCCCGCGCATTTCCTGACCTATTTCGAAGAGGACGACCGGCCCCAGACCAGGCTCGACCGCGACCTGGAGAACGGCATGGGCGTTTCGATCGGCCGGCTGCGCGAGGACGCCCTGTACGACTATAAATTTGTGAGCCTGTCACATAATACCCTGCGCGGCGCAGCGGGCGGTGCCGTATTAATGGCCGAGTTATTGTGCGCCGAAGGCTATATGGACCGATAAGGAGGAGTATGACAATTATGAAAAAGCCTGTTTTTACCGGTGCCGGTGTTGCGATCATTACACCGTTCAAGGCGAATGGTGCGGTAAATTATGACGAATTCGGACGCATCATCGACTATCAGATCGCGCATGGCACGGACGCCATCATTGTCTGCGGCACAACGGGCGAATCATCCGCCCTGCACGACAAGGAGCATCGCGAGGTTCTCGCCTGGTGCTGCGAGTATGTCAACCACAGGGTTCCCGTTATTGCCGGCGTCGGTTCGAACCACACGGATTATGCAGTCGAACTGACCAGGTTTGCCAAGGAGTGTGGCGCCGAAGGCGGCCTTTCTGTTACCCCTTATTACAACAAGACGACGCAGCGGGGCCTTCTCGCCCACTACACTGCGATTGCTGACAGCTGCGACCTGCCGATCATTCTCTACAACGTTCCCAGCCGGACCGGCGTATGCTTTACGGCAGACACGCTGCTTGAGCTTTCCAAGCATCCAAACATTAACGGCATCAAAGCCGCATCCGGCAATTTCACGCTTCTTGCCGAAACCATGGCAAAATGCGGGGGTGACCTTAACGTCTGGTCGGGTAACGACGACCAAATTGTCCCCATGATGGCGCTGGGAGGCAAGGGCGTCATCTCGGTCCTTTCCAACGTTGCCCCGCAGGAAACGCATGACCTGACGCAGCTGTGCTTTGAAAACCGCTATCCGGAAGCCGCTGCCATGCAGCTCAAGTACCACAACCTGATCGACGCATTGTTCTGTGAAGTCAACCCGATCCCCGTCAAGAAGGCTATGGAGCTGTTGGGCTGGAATCCTGGTCCGCTGCGCCTTCCGCTTGTCGAGCCTAGTGAAGAGCACACCGCTTATATTCAGCGCGAGCTTGCGGCTGTGGGCTGCCGGATCGAGTTATAAATTAAAGGAGTTTTGAAAAGATGTTAAAAATCGCGCTTTCCGGCTGCAGCGGCCGGATGGGCCGTGTGATCGCCGATATTGTCGCCAGCCGTAATACGATGCAGATTGTTGCCGGTTTTGATGTCAATACGGCAAAATATGCGGATTTTCCGGTTTTTTCCGACCCCTTTGAGTGTACGCTTGACTGTGATGTAATCATCGATTTCTCCAATGCTTCCAGCACGGAACATCTGCTGGCGTATTGTGAAAAGCACCATCTTCCGGTTGTAATCTGCACCACCGGCCATACCGGAGAGCAACTCGACCGGATCCGCAGCGCGGCGGCTAAAATCCCCGTGTTCCGCTCCGGCAATATGTCGATCGGTATCAACCTGATGACCGCTCTCCTTCGCGAAGCCGCCTCTATTTTAGGCGATCAATATGATGTGGAGATCATCGAAAAGCATCATAACCAGAAGCTTGACGCGCCCTCCGGCACGGCTCTGATGCTTGCCGATGCCGTGGCAGGAGCGCTTCCCTATAACGCCACCTATGTGTACGACCGCCACCAACGCCGCGAAAAGCGTCCTGCGCATGAAATCGGTATATCTGCGATCCGCGGCGGTACGATTGTTGGCGAACATACCGTTTTGTTCTGCGGACGGGACGAAATCATCGAGATCAAGCATACCGCCCTCTCCCGCGAGGTTTTTGCGGTTGGCGCTGTTGATGCAGCCGCCTTTATGGTCGGTTGCCAAAAGCCTGGGATATACGATATGAACGATGTGATTGCAGCCCGCAATATTGAATTTCCCTAATTTCCCTGCAAAAGTAAAACAGAAAAGCCCAAAGGCACAATTCTGTCCTTTGGGCTTTTCTGTTTTTAAGAGAGAAAGTAAGAGGGTTTTTTTGTGGCAAAATTTTAGTAATTACGGTATTTTGCCGCATTTGGTACCGTGACCGCGTACTAATTTGGTTCGGTTACCGTGACAAACTATAAACGCAACAGACCGGAATGTCAATAGAATTTTCAAAACTTTTCGTCGCCGGTTTTGTTTTTGTGGGAATTGTATATTTTCCTTGAAATTCTTTCGTTTATTTCGTATAAAACCGTTCCCGAAGCCATATTGGACTGGTATGCGTCATTTTTTGTCTTTGTTTTTTGTGCAGACTGTCAAATTTACAATCCCCCGCTCTGGACATAATACCGAATTTCATTAAATTTTATTTTTTAGGATTGACTTTGCCATGGAATGTGGTATAGTGACCATGTAAAGCACAAAATGTTATTTCAGCGGCTGCCACTGCACCGAGCGCATTAGAGCAGCTTTTCTTTTTGCCGCGTCCGGCACCGTTCCCGCGAGCGATTTTGCGCTTACACACGCATGTACTGCAAATTTTATAGGAGGGATACCCCATGAAAGAATTCAAGATGTATGCCGACATCGTCTACCATGATTCCTTTCAGGAATTTATGGAAGGAGAAAATGTCGGTGCAGAGGATTTTATTTTAACAAATGAATTCCTGTACAACCAGTATGTCAAGCCGCTCAACCCCAACTGCGGCTCCCTTTTCATCGAGGCGTATGGCAAGGGCGAGCCGACCACCGAGATGGTTGATGAAATTAAAAAGGCAATTCCGGCTGGTGTCAAGCGCCTGATTGCGGTCGGCGGCGGCTCGGTCATCGATATTGCGAAGATGTGCTCCCTGCATGTTTCCTCCAACAAGACCGAGGATCTGTTCGACCTGAGTCCGGACGCAGAGAAGCCCACCCGCATCTATGAGGTATATGCAATCCCGACTACCTGTGGCACCGGTTCCGAAGTGACGAACGCCTGTGCCGTCGAGTTGTCCAGCCTGCACACCAAGCGCGGCCTGAACAGCCCTCTGATGTTCCCCGCAAAATCTGTGCTGATTCCGGAGCTGATTTCCGGCCTGCCGTATAAGTTCTTTGCTACTTCGTCGATCGATGCGCTTATCCATGCGACTGAGTCCTACCTCTCCCCCAAGGCCAGTCCGGTTTCCGAGCTGTTCTCCAAGGAAGCGATTCGCCTGATCTTCGAAGGCTATCAGTACATCGTGAAAAACGGCCTGGACAAGTGGACGGACCGTGCGCAGGAGTTTATCAACGCTTCCAACTTCGCAGGCCTTGCGTTCTGCTCGGCGGGCTGTGCCGCAGTGCATGCTTTGAGCTATCCGCTCGGCGGCGGCTATCACATCCCGCACGGCGAAGCCAACCAGCTTGTTTTCGCGGCAACGTTCCGCAAGTACAAGGAAAAGCAGCCGGTGGGCAAGATCAACGATCTCGAAAAGATGTGGGGCGACCTGCTCGGCGTTCCGGCTGATCAGGCGCTGGAGGCAGCGTTCCAGTTATTCGACCAGGTTCAGCCGCGCAAGCCGCTGAAGGAATTCGGCATTTCGGATGCGGAATTCCAGGGCTTTGCAGAGGGCGTCATGGCTGGCCAGACCCGTCTGCTGAATAACAACTATGTACCGCTCACCATTGAAGATATGGTTGAGATCTATAAGTCGGTATATTAATAACAAAGAAAGCGAAGTGAGGGCAAAATGAAAAAAAGTCTCAAAGAAATGAACATCTTCGCCGCTCAGATCCGCAAAGCTGCCCTGCGCGCGATGAACGCGTTCCACGGCGGCCATGTCGGCGGCTCGATGTCCATGTCCGATCTGATGGCGGCGCTGTATGGTGAAGTCATGAAGGTAGACCCGAAAAACCCCCAGTGGGAAGAGCGCGACTGGCTGGTCGTATCCAAAGGCCATTGCGGTCCCGCAGTTTACGGCACGCTGGCACTGATGGGCTATTTCCCCGAGGACGAGCTGGATACGCTGAATAAGGAAGGCACCCGCCTCCCCTCCCACTGCGACCGCAACCGCACGCCCGGTATTGATATGACGACCGGCTCGCTTGGCCAGGGCGTATCCGCCGCAGTCGGCATTGCCTGGGGCATGCAGTATCAGAAAAAGCCGAACTATGTTTATACCATACTCGGCGACGGCGAGTGCGACGAAGGCCAGGTTTGGGAGGCGGCGCTGTTCGCAGCGACCAAGAAGCTCGGCCACTTGATCGGCTTTGTTGATTACAACAAAAAGCAGCTTGATGGATATACCAAGGACATCTGCGATCTGGGCGACCTCCGTCAGAAGTTTGAGGACTTCGGCTGGCATTCCCAGGAGGTTGACGGCCACGATATCCCCGCTATCGTCGCCGCGATCGAGGAAGCAAAAAAGGTTGCTGACAAGCCCTCGATGATCGTTCTCAATACGATCAAGGGCAAGGATTGCTGCTTTGCCGATACTTTCTACAACCATTTCGTCCGTTTCCCGGAAGAGGATTACGAGGCTGCCATCAAGGAACTGGACGCTAAGATCGCAAAGCTGGAAAGTGAGGGTTAATCGCATGTACAAAGTTGTTAAAGAGATTCGTCCCGAAGAGGTCGAGATGAAAAAGACCTTTGCGGACACCATGGAAGAGATGGCCGCAAAGGACGATGCCGTCGTATACTTTGACTGCGACGTTATCAACTCCATTGGCATGGTCGGTTTCGGAGAAAAGTATCCGGACCGCTGCATTGACTGCGGCATCCAGGAAGCAAATATGATCGGCGTCGCCGCGGGCGCGTCTGCGGTCGGCCTCAAGCCGTTCACACATACTTTCGGTCCGTTCGCCGCACGCCGTGTCATTGACCAGGTTTACATCTCCGCTGCCTACGCAAAGCTCAATGTGCGCATGATCGGTTCGGACGCCGGCGTCACCGCTTCCTACAATGGCGGCACCCATATGCCGATTGAGGACATGGGCCTGATGCGCACAATTCCGGAGGTCACTCTGCTTGAGCCTACCGATTCGGTCATGCTGGCCGATTTGATGCGTCAGACTAAGGATATGTACGGCGTATTCTATATCCGCATCACCCGTAAGGTTGTGGACAAGGTTTTCGAGGATGGCTCTACCTTTGAAATTGGCAAGGCGGTCGAGCTGCGAGATGGCAGTGATGTCACGCTGATCACTTCCGGCTACTGCACCACGGATACCATCAAGGCTGCCGAGATCCTGGCAAAGGAAGGCATTTCCGCCAAGGTTCTGAATATGTTCACCTGGAAGCCGCTCGACGTTGAGGCGATTGTTGCCGCCGCACAGAAGACCGGCGCGATCGTGACAGTAGAGAACCATAATGTCATCAACGGCCTTGGTTCTGCTGTGGCTGAGGTGGTTGGCGAGCATTGCCCGGTTCCGATGAAGCGCATCGGCGTGCAGGACCGCTTTGGCGAAGTCGGTTCCATCGATTATTTGAAGGGGATTTTTGGCATGACGGTGGAGGATATCGTCGCAGCCGCCAAGGAGACCATCAAGCGCAAATAATTCCGTTGCCTATACAACAGGGAGGTATGCTTTCCGCATATCTCCCTGTTTTTTTGGTTCATTTTCCCGGTTTGTAGCTTGTCTTCTGTACACATAGGTTGCTTGGCCTATGCCGCAACAATGAAAGCGGCAGCCATGTCCAGATGGAGCGCCATTGCGCATGGCAACGAGGTCAACGAAACCATCCGCCATGACGACCTCCTATGCGATGCAAAGCATCCTGACTGATGTCGTGAGCGCCGGAACCGAAGCTCCTCTGGGATATGGACTCGGCTACAGTATTTTTTACTACTATTGCGCTTCCAATGCAGTTCTGGATACGGAGCAATACATCAAGCTGCTTTCTGGGGACGGTATCGCACCCACGGAAGAAACTATCGCGGATGGCAGCTACCCTCTGCCTATGTCGTCCTGCGCAAGGACACTCCGGCGGATATGCTTGCCCGACGGCTCGCTTCGTTCATGCTCTCCGAAAACGGCCAGCGCTGTGTTCGAAACGCCGGCTATGGCGCACTCCAATAAGAATAAAAGGGGAAGCACTATCCGGTGCTTCCCTCTTCCTTGTCTGTTTCCTGCTTTCGGCTTGGCTTTACCGAGGCAAGCGGATTTTTTGCCGCCGCTTCCCGCAGGCTGCTGTCCTCAATATGCGTATAGATCATTGTGGTATTGACGCTGGTATGGCCTAAGATATTCTGCAACGTACGGATATCCACCCCGTTTTGGTACATCAGCGTCGCCGCCGTATGGCGCAGCTTATGCGCCGAGTACTTCTGTGTATCCAGCCCCGCCTGCCCTAAATGCTTTTTAACCAGCCATTTAACGGTTTGCACATTGATACGGTTGCGGTTGCGGCTGATAAACAGCGCGTTTTTATCCTTTTCGTGCGGTGTGATACGCTTGGGCAGGTATTGTTCGAGCGCGGCCTTGCACGCCTGGTTGAGATATACCGTGCGCTCCTTGTTTCCTTTACCCAGCACACGCACTGTATCCCCCTGGAAGTCCGTCAGGTTCAGGCCCACCAGTTCTGAAACGCGCAGCCCGCAGTTTAGAAAAAATGTCAGGATGCAATAATCCCGTTCCGCATACTCACCCTGCACGGCTTCGAGCAGGCGGACGCTGTCATCCGTTGTCAGATAAACAGGCAATGTTTTCCGAATGGTTGGGGATTCCAGATTGCTGACCGGATTGCTGTCCAGTAAATGCCGCTTATCCGTCAGGTATCGGAAAAACGCGCGAATCGCCGAAACCTTACGCGCGCGGGAGGTGCCGCTCAGACCAAAATCCGTCGCGGTACTGTTTTGCTGCGTCGGCCGCTCCCCTGACATATATTCCAGATAATCATAGGCATCGGAAAGCGTAACATCCCGCAGGAAATCAATATCAATGTCCTCGATCGGGATCTGATCCAGCGGCAGGTCTTTCGGGACCAACCCTTTGTTGTGCTTTAACACCCTAAAAAAAAGCCGCAGATCGAGGTAGTATTCATGCGCGGTTTTCGATGATTTTCCCTGTATCGTCGAAATATAGGTGAGAAAATCTCGCAGCACGCGCGGCGCATCCGCAGCGTATTGCGACATGGGCTTTTCCATTGTTCCACTCTCCCTGCTGTGTCATTCTGTTATTATTATATCCTTTCGCATGCCTTGCGTCAAACTTGCAATTTGGTTCGGTTCGCCGTATAATATGTCCAATAAGACTCCCAGAAAGAAGGATTGCATATGAAACGCCTGCAAATCGTTCAGGGCGATATCACCAAATGCCAAACGGACGCGATCGTCAATGCGGCCAACACCGCCCTGCTTGGCGGCGGCGGTGTGGATGGCGCGATCCACCGTGCGGCCGGACCGGAGCTGCTCGCGGAATGCCGCACGCTCGGCGGCTGCAAAACCGGAGAGGCAAAGCCAACCAAGGCCTACCGCCTGCCCTGCCGCTATATCATCCATACCCCGGGGCCGATCTGGAATGGCGGAAAATCCGGAGAGGATGCGCTGCTTGCTTCCTGCTACCGCAATTCCTTGGCCGCCGCAGCCGGACTGGGCTGCAAGACTGTTGCCTTTCCCTCCATCAGCACCGGCGTCTATCATTTTCCGGTCGAACGCGCGGCCCGCATCGCAATCGCTGCTATTGGAGACTTCCTCGCCTCCCATCCGGAGATCGAACGCGTCACCATGGTCTGCTTTGACCGCGCGACGCTTGCCGTCTATCAGGACGCATTGGCAGAAGCGGGACAGGCAGATGGCTAAAAATCCAAATCAAAAGCTGAAGCTGCTGTATCTCTGTAAAATCTTGTTGCAAAAGACGGACGAGGGGCATAAGCTCAGCATGGATGAGCTTCTCTCCGCGCTTTCCCGCTGCGGGATTGAAGCGGAACGGAAAAGCATCTACTCCGATATTGCCGCCCTGCAGGACTTCGGTCTGGATGTCATGCTCCAACGCGGTCCCAACGGCGGGTACTATATTGCGTCCCGTGATTTTGAACTGCCCGAACTCAAGTTGCTGGTGGACGCGATCCAATGCTCCCGATTTATTACGGAAAAGAAATCCAATGAGCTGATCAAAAAAATAGAGGCTCTTGCCAGCGAACCGCAAGCCCGCGCGCTGCAGCGGCAGGTCTATGTTTCCGACCGTGTGAAAACCATGAACGAGAGCATCTATTACAATATTGACACCTTGCACACCGCAGTTTCCGCAGGGGTGCAGATTACGTTCCAATATTTTGAGTGGGCGCTTGACTTTTCCTCCACGCAGCGTATCCGCAAGCGCTATCGCAAGGATGGGGCGCTTTACCAGGTCAGCCCATGGGCATTGACTTGGGATGATGAAAATTATTATCTGGTGGCATACGATCACCTATCGGACTCTATCCGCCACTATCGCGTGGATAAAATGGAGCATATTTCTTTGACTGACAAGCTGCGCGAAGGGCGCCGTCTGTTTCAGGACCGCTTCAACATCGCCGCCTATTCGCGCAAAGTGTTCGGCATGTTTTCCGGCGAGGAAAAAACGGTGCGCCTGCGATGTGAAAACCGGTTTATCGGCGTGCTCCGCGACCGTTTCGGCGCAGAACTGATGGTACAAAAAGCGGATGAAGCGCATTTTTTCATCCGTGTGGATGTTGCGGTCAGTCCGCAGTTTTTTTCTTGGGTGTTTGGCCTAGGCGGTGCGGTACAGATCGTCGAGCCCGAGGAGGTACGCGCCGCTTTTCAACACCAATTACAAGCCATGCTTGAGTAAGTCCTGATTATCGGACTCTTTTCTTGGTACAATAAGTACAACAAAGAAAGGAGAACCGAATATGAGCTACTCGATCGAATATGTAAACGGACACATCGAGGTATACGACGATACCGGCGCGTTTCTGTTTTCCGCCGATACCAAGCAGGAAGCGCTGGAAGAGCTGGCAGGAGCCGCTTAACTACAATATACCCGAAAACAGGGCTGCGGAATATTTCCGCAGCCCTGTTTATCAGCTTTCAAAAATATGGTCGGCGTAATGCACGGTCGCCATTGCGTCACGCGCATAGCAGTCCGCGCCGATGGAATCCGCATATTCCTGTGTCAGCACCGCGCCGCCAACCACGATCCTTGCGTCGGGCTTGCGTTCGCGCAGCAGCCGGATTGTTTGCTCCATACTGACGACCGTGGTGGTCATCAACGCGCTCAAACCCACCAGCGGCACGTTTTCCCTGACCGCTGTGTCGGCAATCGTTTCCGGCGGCACATCTTTTCCAAGGTCGATGACCTGATAACCGTAGTTTTCGAGGAGTACCTTGACGATATTTTTCCCAATATCATGGATATCCCCTTTTACGGTCGCCAGGATGATTCTGCCTTTCACTTCCTGCGGTGCGCCGCGCATCGCGTCCTTGACGACCTCGAACGCGGCTTTTGCCGCCTCCGCACTCATCAGGAGCTGCGGGAGGAATACCGTCCCCTTTTCAAAGCCCTTTCCCACGCGGTCAAGCGCCGGAATCAGCTCGTTGTTCACCAACTCCAACGGCGGCACGGTCCGCAGCAGGTCCCGCGCCGCTTCCGCAGCGCGCTCACGAAGGCCGCGTTCCACACTCTCGCCCAGCGCCATGACCGCCCCGGCTGAAGCCGGCAAGGCCGCCTGCTGATTTCCATACGCTGTGATAAAGCCCGCGCACTGTTCGTCCTGCCCGCTCAAGGCAAGGAAAGACCGGTAGGAACACATCATCGATTCGGCGTTTGGATTGATGATCGCGCAAGATAACCCGTTCTGCAGCGCCATGGTAAAGAAATTAGCATTGATAATTTCCCGCTGCGGCAGTCCGAACGAGATATTGGACACACCAAGTATCGTATGCCCACCCAGTTCGTCGCGAATCCGGCGCAGCGTTTCCAATGTAACAAGCGCTGAGCCGCTGTCAGAGGAAATTGTCATCGCCAGACCGTCGATCACAATGTCTTCCTTTGCAATCCCGTAGAACGCGGCTGTCTCATATATCTTTTTGGCTATCTGCACGCGCCCTTCTGCGGTATAGGGAATGCCGTTTTCATCGAGCGCAAGACCGACCACCACGCCGCCGTATTTTTTCACCAGCGGAAACACTGCCTCCATGCTCTCCCGTTTTCCGCTGACCGAATTAATCATTGGCTTGCCGTTATACAGCCGCATGCCGCGCTCCATCGCCTCAACGCTTGAGGTATCGATCTGCAGCGGCAGCGCGATTACGCTCTGCAGTCGGGTCACCACCTGTGCCATCATAGCCGGCTCGTCGATCTCCGGCAGGCCGACGTTGACATCCAGAATATGCGCGCCTCTGTCCTCCTGCGCCATCCCTTCAGAAAGGATATATTCAATGTTATTTTCCCGCAGCGCTGCCTTGAATTTGCTTTTTCCGGTCGGGTTGATCCGCTCTCCGATAATGACCGGTTTACCGCCAATCTCGACCGCCTGGGAGAAGGAGGAAACGACTGTGCGGTGCTTCCTGACCGCGGGGGCAAAGCTTTTTGTCCTGCAGGCGGCGATCATTTTTCGGATATGCTCCGGCGTGGTGCCGCAGCAACCGCCGAGCAGGTGTACCCCCATCTCTGCGATTTCCCCCATCAGGCGGGCGAATTCATCCGCGTTGATGTCAAATACAGTCCTGCCGTTTTCGCTGCGCGGCAGGCCTGCATTGGGGTTGACAATAATGGGAAGTGAACTGACCTCGGTCAGCCGCTTTATAATCGGCTGCATTTGCTTTGGTCCAAGCCCGCAGTTAACGCCGAGCGCATCCACTCCCAGGCCCTCCAGCATGGCCGCTGTGGAATCCACCGTACCGCCGGTGAGCAGCTTGCCTTTCTCGTCAAAAATCATTGTTGCAAGCACTGGCAGCCGACAGTTTTCCTTTGCCGCAAGCACGGCGGCCTTGGCCTCATAGCTGTCGCTCATTGTTTCAATCAAAACAAGATCGGCGCCGGCGGCAGCGCCGATACGCACGACTTCCCCAAACAATTCAACTGCGCGCTCGAACGGCAGGTCGCCCATCGGCTGCAGTAGCCGGCCGGTTGGTCCGATATCAAGCGCGATATAGGCGTCCTCCCGTCCGGTGCGCCGCCTTGCTTCTTTGGCATGCGCTACTGCCGCCTGCACAATCCGACGCAGGTTATGCGGATATTTAAGAGCATTCGCACCGAAGGTATTGGTGTTGACGATATCGCTGCCCGCCTCGAAATAGCCGCAATGCAGCGATATGATTTCTTCCGGATGCGTCAGGTTCCAGGTTTCCGGTAGTTCCCCTGCCGCAAGGCCGCGTTCCTGGAGGATCGTGCCTGTGCCGCCGTCAAAAAACAACCATTCTTTCCCTAAGCGTTCTTTCAGTTCCATTAT
Organism: Agathobaculum faecis; assembly: GCF_014287995.1. NCBI lineage: Bacteria > Bacillati > Bacillota > Clostridia > Eubacteriales > Butyricicoccaceae > Agathobaculum > Agathobaculum faecis. The sequence goes on along the minus strand of NZ_JACOPL010000001.1, from coordinate 218,105 downwards.
TCCTTATCTCCTAAAAGCGCAGTCTGTTTTTCCGCATTCCTCGCAACCCTTTCGGTGGCAGGGCTGCGGCGTGGCGGACAGCCCGATCACCGCGGTCACCGATTTGATCGGCGCTAGCAGGCAGCTTTCGGTTACCGTCAGCCCGATCTTTCGCGGCGTATCCAGCAGACGGCTCAAATCCCGCTGGTGACCGATGTCAAAATCGCCGTACCCGGGGCTGAAGCGCGGCCGGCAGTACAGGCCGTAGTTGCCGGCTTCCCGACGCAGCATATCGTTCACTTCCTCGCAATAAGCCTCAATCATCGCGGCGGCGACAGCTTGATAAATCACCGCGTCGCTCATGCGCACGGCAGATGCACGGGCAATCAGCCGGTCCGCCCCTATCCCCAGCGTTGCCGCCATCAGGTAAACGTCCGTGCAGTCTTTCAGGTTGCGCGCCAGGTGATTGCTGTGAATTGCAACGCCCGCCACATCCAGCATATTCTCAGCCGGATGGCGCAGCGGGAACCGCCGGAATACGGATTGGGGCTGGATGACGTCCTGCAATCCCTCCGCGCAGCGGACAAGGCTTTCCTCCACCGCCGCATCCGGTTCGGTTCCGCGGTAGCCCAAATATCGAAGCGCTTCGCTGCGGTCGAACGTAATCACTTGAGGATCTCCGACAGGCTTGCCTGGATCTCCGCAGCGATCTCTGGCTTGTTCATCGAGTAAACATGGATATGGTTTACTCCATTGGCGATCAGGTCAATGATTTGTTCGGTGGCATAAATCACACCCGCCTGCTTCATCGCCGCTGGATTGTCGCCAAAGCGGTCGACGATCGCCTTAAAGCGTTCGGGCAGATAAGTACCAGACATTGCGGTGATACGCTTGATCTGTTTTACATTCGTTACCGGCATGATGCCCGCGACCACCGGTACGGTGATCCCCTTTTCGCGGATCCGGTACAGGAAATTATACAGGATATTGTTATCAAAAAACATCTGGGTCGTCAAAAATTCGCAGCCCGCCTCCACCTTTTCCTTGAGTCGGAGAATATCCTCGGTTTTGTTGGACGCCTCGACATGCCCTTCCGGATAGCACGCGCCGCCCACGCAAAAATCTCCCTGCTCCTTGATATCGCACACCAGTTCGGCCGCGAAACGGTAATCGTTTGCAGGGGCGCCGCCTGCCGGAATATCGCCGCGCAGCGCAAGCACATTTTCAAGGCCATGCGCCTTGAACGCTTCCAGCATAGAGGATACATGCGCTTTCGTCGAGGATACGCAGGTCAGATGCGTCAATACGGTAACGCCGTATTTTTTATGCAAATCAGATGCGATATGTACTGTATGCTCGCTCGTACCGCCGCCCGCGCCATAGGTCACACTCATAAAGTCCGGCCGCAGTGCCGCGATCTCCTGCGTGGCCTGCGCAACCGATTCATAGCTGCTGCTGTTCTTTGGAGGAAACACTTCAAAGGACAGCGTCACCTTGTCCTGCTTTAAGATGTCAGATATTTTCATGTCGGTTATCTCCTACAGTTTTGCTTTTCATTTAGTATAGCATAAATCCCGTCTTTATTTCCAGACCAAAATACGCTATAATATACTTCATTGGAGGGGTAAATTTGACAGGTCTGCTCAAACACTGTACATTATGCCCGCGCGCCTGCGGTGCCGACCGGACACGCACACGCGGCCTGTGCGGCGCCGGCGCGCAGGTGGAGGCCTCCCGCGCTTCGCTGCACCTGTGGGAGGAACCGCCGATCTCCGGCACGCACGGCTCCGGCACGGTATTTTTTACCCATTGTTCCCTGGGCTGTGTGTTCTGCCAAAACCGCCAGATCAGCCGCCGCGCGGCGAGCGGCACGACCGTTTCTATAGCCGAGCTGGCAAAAACCTTTCTTTCGCTTCAGAACAAAGGCGCGCACAACATCAACCTGGTCACCGGCGCGCACTATGCGCCACAGGTCATCGAGGCGCTGGCACAGGCCAGGCTGCTGGGGCTGAATATCCCTATTGTTTACAATTCCAGCGGCTATGAAAGCGAGGATACGCTCGCCCTGCTCGACGGATGGATCGATATTTACTTGCCGGATTATAAATATTACAGCAGCTATTATGCTGCGCGCTATTCCCATGCAGAGGACTACCGTGAAACCGCTGTTGACGCGATTGCGGAAATGGTACGGCAGAGCGGGCCGCCCCAGTATGATGCCAACGGTCTGCTCCTTCGCGGAACAATTATCCGGCATTTGATGCTGCCGGGGCTTGCCGGCGATACCGCCCAGGTGCTTCGTGATATCGCGGTCCGATTCAGCGATACTGTGCTGGTGAGCCTGATGCGGCAGTATACGCCGTTTGACATGGAGTGTTGGCCCGAACTGAACCGCACGGTCACGGACCAAGAGTATGAGGATGCCTGCACGCTGTTCCGCTCGCTCGGGCTGAGCGGCTTTTTTCAGCAGGAGCAAGCAGTTGGAGAGAGCTTTATTCCTGCGTTTGACGGAAGTGGATTGGAGGAAGAAAAATGAAAACCGTACTCGCCATCGCCGGCACCGATCCCACCGGCGGCGCCGGTATCCAGACCGATTTGAAAACAATCGAGGCGTACGGCCTGTATGGTATGGCCGTTATCACGGTCGTGATCGCACAGAATACAACAGGCGTTTTTGATATGCAGCCTGTTTCCGCAGCGCTTGTCGCCAAACAGATCGACTGCGTTTTTGAGGATATCCGTCCGGACTCCGTAAAGCTGGGTATGTTGTATGATACCAATATCATCCGCACGGTGGCGGAGCGGCTGCGCGCCTACCATGCTGAAAACATCGTGCTCGACCCTGTGATGCTTTCTTCCAGCGGAAGCGCGCTGCTGCGCCCTGACGCCGCCAAAACGCTTTTGGACGAGTTGTTCCCCCTGTGCGCGCTCGTTACTCCCAATCTGCAGGAAGCGGCCGCGATATGCGGCCATACCATCCGCAGCCGTGCGGACATGGAACAGGCCGCGCAGGCGATCGCCCCCTTGACCCAAGGCTCTGTGATGGTCAAGGGCGGGCATCTGCGGGACTGTGCCGACGACCTTCTGTTTGCGGACGGCCAGCTCCACTGGCTGTCTGCGCCCCGCATCGATAATCCCAATACCCACGGCACCGGCTGCACGCTCTCCTCCGCAATTGCCTGCGGGCTGGCGCAGGGAATCCCCCTGGCCGACAGCGTTAAACGCGCCAAACGCTATCTGACCGCCTGTATCCGCTATGGCCTGGCGCTGGGGCATGGCTCCGGTCCACTGCAGCACAAGGTGGATTGGGACAAATAGAATAAGCCCTGACCCGTTCGGGTCAGGGCTTTTGATTTTACAGCAGCATCTCCAACGGCGCGTCGCAATAGGGACAACGGCTGCCGGGTGTACCTTCCAGCGGCAGGTATGGTTCGGTCTTGGTGATACATTTGTGGTTGGAGCAACGGACGCCGTGCGCGCCGATCTCCTGATGTCCTGCACGGATGAATGGCAATTTGGAAAGCGTCAGCAACAACGCCATACGGCCGAACATCCCAAACCTCGCCTGACGAAAATAAACCGCACGCGGATCCTCGTCCACGTCCTGCGCGATCTCGTCCACACGTGGCAGCGGGTGGAGCACCAGCATGTCCTTTTTGGCGCGCTTCATTTTTTCCGCAGTCAATTGGTAGCTGCCTTCCAGGTTTTTATATTCCTGCGCAGTCACAAAGCGCTCGCGCTGGATACGGGTCATATAAAGCACGTCGAGTTCCGGCAGGACTTCGTCAATACTGTTCACTTCACAATACGGCATGCTGTGATCGTTCAGGAAGCGAATCATATAGTCGGGCAGCTTAAGCGCTTCCGGTGCAATCAGATAAACCTGCACATTATGGTAGCGCTCCAGAAAATGCAGCAGCGAATGGACCGTGCGCCCATATTTCAGGTCCCCGCACAGGCCGATTTTCATATCATCCGCCGAGCCGCGCAGACGCAGGATCGTCACCATGTCGGTCAAAGTCTGTGTGGGATGCAGATGTCCCCCGTCGCCGGCATTGATCACGGGAACCGAAGAGTACATCGAAGCCGCTTTCGCCGCACCTTCGCGCGGGTTGCGCATGACAATCAGGTCCGCATAGCTGGATACCATGCTGATCGTGTCTTTCAGCGTCTCCCCCTTTGCCGTGGAGGAGGAGCCAGGATCGGAAAAGCCAACCACACTGCCGCCCAACCGCATCATCGCTGTTGAAAACGACAGGTTTGTCCGTGTCGACGGTTCGTAAAACAGGCTGCCCAGCACCTTGCCGCGGCAGGCATCCGTATAGCCTTCCGGACGATCGATTATATTTGTTGTCAGTTTATACAGATCAGCGAACTCTTTTTCTGTTAAATCGCTAAGATCAATGATATGGCGCATGGTTTTCAACCTTTCCTCATGTCTGTTTTCCCTATCCATTTTAACACAGGGGGATTTGAAAGGAAAGGCCTATTTCAGGATTGCGTCGATCGGGTCGAGCCGTGCCGCCCGAATGGCTGGCAGCAGGCCTGCCACCGCTCCGCAGACGAGGGAAAGGAGCAGGATCGCCGCAGACAGCATCCAGCCCGGCAGTAAAACAGTACCACCGAACAACAGCAGCAGGCAAACCGATCCCCAGCCGCAGACGCCGCCAAAAGCGCACAGCAGAGCGGATTGCAGCAAAAACAGACGCCGGATATCACGCGGCTGCGCCCCCAGCGCCAAAAACACACCGATCTCCCCTGTTTTTTCGTGCGTCGCGGCCAGCATGCTGCATAATACGCCGATCAATGCCACACATAATGTGATCCCACCCACAACAAGGAACAGCAGGATGCACAGGTTGGCCATTTGCTCCACCGCGTCCACCATGCCCGACATATTTTGTACCCGCACGGTCCCGTCCACCTTTCCCCGATCGGTCAGGTAGCCGGATATCCGGCTACTGACATGGGACAGGTCCGCTTCCGCAGCGCATTGGACAAACACTTGATCCGCATTCTCCTGTCGTGATGCCAGATACGCATAAGGAATGTAGATCAGGTGCGGCGCAAAGGAGGAAAGCGCGCCGCCCAGCGCGCTTGTCTGTGCCCGAACAACGCCGCAGACCGTAAAATATTGCTCCACTCCGTCCAAACGGACTCGCACGGTGCGCCCTACAATGTTGGCGCGCCCATAAAGCGCCTGCGCCAGATCGTCCCCAACGACTGCCACCGGCTGGCCGGACGCGGCCTGACGCTCCGTAAGCAAGCTGCCGAAAAGCACCTCCAGCCGCATCACATCCCCGAGGCGCTCATCCGCGCCGAGAAACACAGCGTTCTCGCTCACATATCCCGCGCGGATCGTTCCTGTTTTGGCCTTGATCGGCATTACCTGCTCAATCTCCTCCACCGCCTGTCCCATCTGATCGGCCAGCTCGGCGGACAGCGGATTGCCGGAACCGTGGTTGTCCAGATAAACGGTCAGCCCGCTCACGCCAAGCGTCTGTAGCGTCACATCTACCTGCGTTTTGCCAAACAGCCCGATCGAGGCGATCAGGAGCAAGGCGCCGGTGCCAACCGCAACCGATAAGGCGCATAGTCCGGTGCGCAAGGGGTTTTCCCGCAGATTTCCAAGGGCCAGCCGAAATAAATCGACAAGCCTCATGCCGCCACCTCGACCGGTGTACCGTCCGTCAGGTCGTCCGACGGCGAGAGGATCACAAGCTCTCCGGCCGTTAGCCCCTCGGTGATCTCCGTGACTTCCTCCAACAGATAACCTGTCGTGACCGCTTTTTGCACTGCCCTGCCATCCTGCACACAGAATACATATTCCTGTTTGCCGCGTTGGCATACCGCTTCATAGGGTACGGCAACCGCCTGTGGATGATAGTCGGTAAATATTTTAGCCGTAACGGAGTAGCCGGGCCGCAGTCCTTCGGTGCTTCCCCGCAACGGCAGCACCGCTTCCACCGTGGCCTCCCCGCTCTCTCCTGTCAAGCTAACCGTGCGGACCGCAACCGGTGATATTGAAGCGACCGATGCGCTGTACACCCGTTCCCCGGCAGCGGACGCTGTAATGTTCGCCATCTGGCCGCGCTGCAGATTGCCTGCATAGACCTCGGGGGTGCGCACCCGAACCTGCATATTGTTCAGGTCCGCGATCTGCACGCAGGGTACCTCCGACCACACCTGTTCATTCTCCATCGGAAGCGTAAGAACCGTCCCTGAAACAGGCGCCCGTATCGCATCCCGCTCCTCCGCGGCCACCGTCTGATCGGATGATTCGGAAAAAGATTTCCAAACGCTCTGGAGGCTTGATGCCTCCAGCTCCTTGCCTTCCCTCGGCACAAGCGAACAAAGGATGTCTCCAGCCTCTACGGAATCACCTACCGCAGCGTATACCGCTGTTATCACCGCGTTTTCATAGGGACATACCGCAACACTGTCGGCCGCTTCCACAATACCCTGTACGGTGATGCTGTTGTAAATATCCTGTGCGGAAGCGACCGCCGTCTGTACGGCTGCCGGCTTCGGCGCGCGGAAAAAGCAGGCCACCCCCAGCATTACCGATAGCACCACCGCAGTCATAGCTAAAACAATACGCGCTTGTTTTTCCATAAAATAACCGACCTCCCGCCGCAGACTACTGATAGTCTGCGGCAAAAAGGTCGGATTTACTCTCGTATTTTTTGTAGTAATTTGCAGTTTTATAATACCGCGCGAATCGCATCGGCGGCCGTGCGCACCCGCACGATATTCATTTTTTTCGTCAACGTCTCGTCGATGTCCTGCATCGGCATGATGCAGGTATGGAAGCCAAGCCGGTACGCTTCGTTGATCCGCTGCGCCGCGCCCGACACCGCGCGCAGCTCGCCGGTAAGCCCGATCTCCCCAAAGCCCATTACCCCTTCCGGCAGGGGCTTGTCCCGAAAGCTGGACGCAATCGCCAGAACCATGGGCAGGTCAACCGCAGGCTCGTCCAGGCGCATGCCGCCGACCACATTGACATATACATCCGAGGACGAAAGGAAAAAGCCGCAGCGCTTTTCTAGAATCGCCAGCAGCAGAACCATCCGGTTATAGTCCACCCCAGCCGCCGTGCGCCGCGGCACGCCGAACTGTGTTTTTGCCGCGAGCGCCTGCACCTCGGCAAGCAGAGGACGGCTGCCCTCCATCACACAGGCGATACAGTTACCGGAGGCACCCTGTGGGTGTCCGGCCAGCATGGCCGCCGAAGGATTGTTAACCTCCAGCAGGCCATGGTCGCTCATCTCAAATACACCGATTTCGTTGGTGGAGCCGTAACGGTTCTTTGCCGCGCGCAGACAGCGAAACGGCCCTGTCGTTTCTCCCTCAAAATACAGCACGCAGTCCACCATATGCTCTAAAATTTTTGGCCCCGCCAGTGTTCCCTCTTTGTTGACATGGCCGACGATAAAAATAGTCACATTTTTATTTTTGGCGTACTGCATCAGGCTCATCGCACATTCCTTGATCTGCGTTGTACCACCCGGCGCGGCGGTCAGATCCCGTTTATAAACGGTCTGGATCGAGTCCACGATCAGGATATCCGGTTCCATCTGCTCAGTTTCCTGGATGATCTGCTCCATATCCGTTTCGGACAGAATGTATAGCTCCGGCGAAGAAATCTGTAGTCGCGCCGCGCGCAGCTTGATCTGCCGAAGGGATTCCTCACCCGATACATACAACACCTTGGCGTTCCGGCACATCTCCTGGCACATCTGCAGCAAAAGCGTGGATTTGCCGATCCCCGGTTCGCCGCCGACCAAAACAAAGGAGCCATGTACCGCGCCGCCGCCCAAAACGCGGTCGAGCTCCCCGATACCGGAATGGAACCGCGCCTCATCCCCGCTTTCAATCTCGCTGAGCGGCACCGGCCGCGATGCGCCGCGCGGGAAGCTGTTGGTCCCGCGGGCCGCTGATTCCGGCTGTATTTTGAACTCGCTCATTGTGTTCCAGGCGCCGCACGAAGGGCATTTCCCGAACCATTTCGGGCTTTCATAGCCACAATCGCTGCACAAATAAACCGATTTTTGCTTCATAATTCCTCCGTCAGTCGCCATTTGCATATTGTAGGTATCCGCGCAATATGCAGGCGGCAAGTTTTTTATGGTAGTCCGGATCGTTCAGCTTCATTTCCTCTTCCGCATTGGATAAAAACCCGCATTCGACGATTACCGCCGGACAGGTGAGTTTTTTCATCAAATAGATCGAGCTTTCCGCCTGCTTGGCCTGACGCCGGTTTTCCGGATCGCAGCCATAAATCAGGCTATTCTGCAGATATTCCGCCAGAACGCGGCCGCCCGCATGGTTGGCGGAATAAAACACCTGCGCCCCATGGTATTGCGGGTCGCTGAACTTGTTCAGATGGATGCTGAGAAAGATCGGATTTGCCGCCTGCTGCACGATCTGCTCCCGCGCCTTGATATCCGAAATTTTATTTTCCCTCACCGGTCGGGAGGGGTCGTAATCCAAGGCGTTCGTATCCGGCCGTGTCATCACTGCCTGCACACCGAAAAAACCGGCCAAGCCATACAGCCGTTGCGCAATGCTTAAATTGATGTCCTGTTCGGCGGTGCCGTTCGACCCAACCGCACCGCCGTCAAAACCGCCGTGTCCCGCATCGATCACCAGTGTGCGGGAGGCGCGGCTTTCCGCTATTGTCTGCACAATACCGCTGCTGTGAACTGCGGTCAGGCCGGCCAGCAATCCAACCATTACGCAAAGCACCATTCTTTTTCCCATCTTGATCTGCATCGCGCGCACCTCCGTGCTCCAAACATATGCGCGACGTGCTTTTATTATAATCCACTTCATAGCACGGTGCAATAAAATCGTTGTTGCCGGCACAAAATCATGCTATGATAAAATTATAAAAATGGAGGGATATGGGTTATGAACAAGCTTCTTGCAGTGATCGATTATCAAAATGACTTTGTGACCGGCTCGCTCGGCTTTGACGGGGCCGCCGCGATCGATGGTGGGATCGCCCACCAGGCCCAGGCTTATCTGGCGCAGGGGGATCACGTCTTATTCACCTATGACACCCATGACGACCTGTATTTGGAGACGCGGGAAGGACGCGCGCTGCCCATTCCCCACTGCAATCCAAAAGAACAGGGCTGGCGCCTTTACGGGAAAACGCAGGAGTTATGCTGTGAGACCTGTGCCAATCATCAAATTCACAACATCTGCAAGCACACCTTTGGCATGCCGCCGGCAGAGCTTACCAAGCTGGGAAGTGAGCTTCCCGATTTGAAGGAGATCATGGTCGTAGGTGTTGTGACGAACATGTGCGTCATTTCCAATGCCGCGCTCCTGCAGGCGCAATGGCCGGAAGCCCAGATTATCGTGGACGCTTCCCTGTGCCGCAGCTTTGACCCTGTCCTGCATGAAAAGGCGCTCGATGTGATGCAGGGGCTGCAAATGACCGTAATCAACCGCTGAAAAGAGGGACCGTTTAGGCGGTCCCTCTTTTCCCTTTAATCGATCTCCCATACAGTGATACGGCCGTAGTCGTCCACAATTTCCAGTTCTACCGTCAGCGTCTCCAACGGTTCCCTGACCGTCCAGTCCGGCTTCGCATACAGGTAGATTTCATGTAGCATATGGAGCGCTAACTCCTCCTCCGTTGCGTTAACCATTACGCCCATGCGTTCGAGTTCCTCATCCCCTTTGCGCAGAACGAGCGCCGCGCTCTGGGGTGCAACACGCATGGACGGAGCAAGGGAATACACTTGAATTTCCAAATACCCCGACACATGTGTCCCGCCCCAATCGGATGCAATACCTCCGGTTTGCCATCTCGAACTGAATTGCAGCGTATATGCGTCCTCCACGCCTGTCAAATGATCCACCAAAATATTACGGACCATGCCGCTTTCTTCATCTGTTAGCACCAGATAAACCGAAAACGCATCCCGCATGGGGATTTCCGTATCGCCGGAATAAGCGTTGTCCTGGCCCAACAGCGCACTGCAGGTCCAGCTTGATGAACCGCTTTGGATGGAGAACTTCGCGGTTTCATTTTCCGGATGCAGTTCTTTCGGCCGGGCATAAATTGACACATGCAGCATCTCCGCTGTCTGTGCGTTCGGGTCATACTGCAAATCATAGGATACATCGAAATCTGCCAGCGCGCTTTCCTCCTGCGCGCCGGACTGCGGGATATAAACGGTATCCGTCCGTTCCGGTATGGCATTGACCTGCGCCTGCAGCGCCTCCACGCGCTCCTGCAGGCGTCCAATCCATATGAGGGACACAAGATTGCACAAAGCCCCTGCCAGAGCAAGCAGCACAGCCGCGATGGCAAACCACCTGATTTTCCCTGTCAGCACCGGCCGCTTCAGAGGGACGCCTGGGGATGCTGCGTTTTCCGGTTCTGCGGATTCACTTTCCGGCAGTCTGCTGTCCGGACGCAGAATCGCATCGACCGGCACGCCAAATATCCGCCCCAGCTCCACCAGATTATCCATACCCGGCACTGCCTGATCCGCTTCCCATTTGGATACCGCCTGGCGCGATATCCCCAGTTGGTCCGCCAGCGCCTCCTGGCTCATGCCTGCCTTCCGGCGCAGGGCTGCTATTTTTTCACCCGTAGTCATTTGATCACCGCCTTTTCTTTATTTCAGGCTACCGCTTTTCCTCTGAAAATGCCACCAACCGGTCGTTTCTTTTTGTCAACCAACGGTTGACATGCGCGAAAGGGACAAATAAAGCCCCGAAAGACGTCTCTTCCGGAGCTTTTTTCAGCCTTATGTAAACCGGTTTATTCTATGCCCTCATTTTCCCCTTCGGAGCGGTTGTTGAAAGCATATTCCGCGCACTTTTCTTTCGCTTCTTCCTCTGTCGCGTAAGGACAGGCACGGACGCGGCCCTCTGTTTCGGAAAACGCTACACAAAGCTTTTCCGTCCCCGTTGCAAAGCGGCGGCGGAACAGGCACCAAAGCTTCTTCATTTGTAATTCTCCCTTTCTTGTCGTCAAACTCTGGTTTAATTATAGCGTGCGTCCAACCGATTGTCAACGAGATTGACAAATAAATATCAATAGCGGTTATTCGCCAAAAAATTCCTCATGAATGGCTTTGACTGCCTTTTCGCTGTCTTCTTCGTTAATCAGGACGGATATCTTGATCTCCGAAGTGGAGATCATACGGATATTGATTCCAGCCATGGCCAGCGCTTCAAACATTTTGGAGGCCACGCCTGCGGAAGACGCCATGCCTGCGCCAACAATGGAAACCTTCGCCACTTTGGTGCTGATCGACACGTCCTCATATCCCAGCATTTCGGCATTGTCCCGCAGGATTTTTCCCACACGGTCCGCATCATCCTGCCGTATGGTAAACGAAATGGATTTTTTATTATCGCGACCGACGGACTGCAGGATAATATCGATATTTACATTATGCTTAGCCATCAGCGAAAACACCTTGAACGCGGTGCCGGGTGTATCGGAAACATTGATAATCGCAACACGGGCGCAGTTATTGTCACGGGCAACCCCCGAAACGTTCATTTTTTCCATGTGAGAACCCTCCTTGACTTTTGTACCCGGATTGCGGGTAAAACTCGAAATGACCTCCAGGTCGACGTTATACTTCTTTGCCATCTCAACGCTTCGGTTGTGCAGGACCTGCGCGCCGAGCGAGGCCAGCTCCAGCATCTCATCATAGGTGATCGCTTCCAGCTTGCGCGCGCCGGGTACGATACGCGGATCGGTCGTGTACACACCGTCCACATCCGTATAAATCTGGCACAGGTCCGCGCCCAGCGTCGCTGCGATCGCAACCGCAGTCGTATCCGATCCGCCGCGGCCGAGCGTTGTCAGGTCGCCCATTTTGTTCAAGCCCTGGAAGCCTGCAACGATGCAAATTTTCCCGTTATCCAATTCCGCCTTCAGCCGGTCGCCCGAAATGCGCTTGATGCGCGCGTCTGAATAATTGCTGTTGGTTTCCAGCCCGATCTGCCAGCCGGTCAGCGAAACCACGGAAAAACCGAGCTTCTGAATCGCCATCGCGAGCAGGGACATGGAAATCATTTCCCCTGTGTTGAGCAGCACATCCATCTCCCGTTTGGAGGGATGGTCGTTCAGCTCCGCCGCCTTTGCGATCAGGTCATCCGTTGTGTCGCCCTGCGCGGATACGACGACAACAACCTGGTTGCCCGCCTGTGCCGTTTTCGTCACAATGTCCGCCACGTTTTTCAGACGTTCGGTATTTGCTACCGAGGTTCCGCCAAATTTCTGCACAATAAGACTCATACTTGTTACGTTTCCTCCTTATATCGCCTACCGTCAAAAACGGTCCTGCTTCAAATACGCTTGACTGTCGCGCCGACCTCGTCACAGCGAAGCTGCATCGCATGCCAATGTGGATATTTTTCCGCACACAAGGCCTGCGCTCGCGCGGCGTAGTCACGGTCCCCCTTATAGACCATTGCGATAATAGACGGGCCGGCGCCCGAGATAAATGCGCCTAACGCCCCCAGTTCCTTTGCCTCCTGTATGATGTCCTCCCCGTTTTCGATCAGGCCGAACCGGTACGGCTGGTGCAGGCAGTCCCCTGTCGCAACATCCAGATTATCCAGCTTTCCGGTCGTCAGCGAGCCTGCAAGAAGGGCGGCACGCGCTAAATTATAGACCGCGTCATGATGCGCGATCGTCTTGGGCAGCGCGGCGCGCGCTTTTTCCGTTGACAGCTTAAAGTCAGGGATAAACACAATAAAGTCAATGGCGCTGTGTACCGGCACACGCACATGGTGTACATGCCCGTTTTCCAGCAGCGCGACGCAGAAGCCGCCGAGAATCGCCGGTGTGGAATTATCCGGATGCCCTTCGATCGTTGCGGCCAGATCGATCACAGCCTGCCGGTCAAGCGGCTCGCCCAGCATCTCATTCGCTCCCATAATCCCCGCCACTGTGCAGGCAGAGGAAGAACCGAGCCCTCTTGTCTGCGGGATCGCACAGTCTTCGACGATGCGCAGCCCGTTCAGGTTGTAGCCACATTCATCATACACCTTTTTCGCGCATTGGTAAATCAAATTCCGCGAATCCTTAGGAATTAACTGACCGTTTTTATCCGAAATATCAATGTGGTCGCATTCTTCCATCTCGATAATATTATAAAGCTCAAGCGCAATGCCGATGCTGTCATAGCCCGACCCCATATTCGCGCTTGTCGCGGGTACCGTTACCCTTACCATGTGTTTCCCCCCTTAGAGCATGCGCATCGCTGCGCAGACCTTGCCGCAGGCGTTGAGCTGCTGGATTTTTTTCTGCATATCGGCGGTCGCCAGCTTGCTGGTTTTCACAACAACCACGCCGTCAACCGGTTCTGTCACGCTTTCGACCGGCAAAACCGCCTCCATATCTTTCTGGCTGCCCTTGAACCGGACATACCATGCGCTTTGCAGCGTATCCAACGGCCGAAGCAAACAGCGCGAGCCATCCCCCCACATAATACGGCGGCGATGGTCACGGTGTTCCATGCAGTCCATCATATCCGCCACGACTGCGGAGGCTGTCGCCAGCTTGCCGGCTCCTTTTCCGTAGAACATAACCTCCCCCGTGGCATTGCCGTTAATCATGATTGCGTTGAACACATCCTCCACCGCAGCCAGCGGACTTTCTTTGTGGATCAGGTGCGGCGCAACATACGCATACGCGGTTCCATCCTCGCAGCGTACGGAACGGCCCAGCAGCTTGATCACACAGCCCAGCTTATCCGCGTTAGCCACATCCTCAAGCGTTATTTTCGTGATGCCCTCGCAGGAAACCGCATCCGGATCAAACTTATCTCCAAAAGCCAGGTCGGAAAGAATGCAGATCTTGCGGCAGGCGTCATGCCCTTCAATATCCGCTGTGGGGTCCTTTTCCGCGTAGCCGTTGAGCTGCGCCTGCTTCAACGCGTCCTCAAAAGTGACGCCGTTATGGATCATCTGGGTCAGGATATAATTTGTCGTTCCGTTGAGAATACCACAGATCTCGTCGAACTCATTTGCCGCGAGACACTGCAGCATGGGGCGGATGATTGGGATACCGCCGCCGACCGATGCCTCGAACATATAATTTACACCGTGCGCCTGCGCAATCCGGAGCAATTCCTCCCCTCGGGTCGCGACCAGCTCCTTGTTGGAGGTGCAAACGCTCTTGCCGGCCTGCAGACAACGCTTGGTGAACTCATACGCTGCGCCGACGCCACCCATGACCTCAGCTACGACCGAAATCTCCGGATCGTTTTCTATAACAGAAAAATCCGTTACAAATTTATTCCCATACGGCAATGCGGAAAAATCGCGCAGGTCGAGTACATATTTCACCTCAACCGGCACCCCCAGCACGCGGGTGATTTTTTCCGCGTTCATTTCAAATACCTCATATACGCCAGAGCCAACCGTGCCATGGCCCATGATAGCTGCTTTCACCATACGTCATTCTCTTCCTTTCGGCTGTTCTCTTATTCGGATGCTAAAATTTCCACCTTATTTACGCCCTCCAGCGCTTCTGCCCGATGCACCAGTTCTTCGACGGAATATTTCATTTCACCGGTGCGCGCGGCTATCGTGACCGAGGCCTGCCCCCGCATGGGGATGGATTGGTTCACCGTCAGCAGGTTGGCGCCGGACCGCGCCATAAGCCCCAGGATACTCGACAGCATCCCAGGCTGATCATGCAACATGAAATGGAATGTTACGATCCGGTCGGTCGTCGCCTCAAAAAATGGCCGGACGCCATCCTTATATTTGTAATAGGCGCTACGGGACAGTCCTGCTATTTTCGCCGCCTCGCTTGCGGTAGCCGCTTTTCCGGAGGCAATCGCTTCGTTTGCTTCGATCACGCGCTGAAACACCTCGGGCAGTAATGTCCGCTCGACCAGATAATATTTTGGCTTAATCATGCGTTGTCCTCCCTAAAAAGACAGATGTCTTTTTCACGCTTTCCTATCATACCATATGAACCCCTGCAAAGCAAGGGAATATGTGATAAAATTCTTGTTTTTCACAAAATCCTTTTGTATGATTCGACAAAGCTGTATCCGATTTATTGGCAAATCCAATATGGCTTAATTTCCTAAACTATGATATACTAAAAAAACATGTGAAATTAGAGACGGAGAATCGTACTATGAAACAAAAAAACGAAAATGGAACCTTTACCTCGAAAGTAGGCTTTGTTCTTGCCGCAGTCGGCTCCGCAGTCGGCATGGGAAACATCTGGATGTTTCCATACCGCACAGGGCAGTACGGCGGCGCGGCGTTCCTGATTCCTTACCTGCTGTTTGTCGCTCTGTTTGGATACGTCGGCCTGTCGGGCGAATTTGCGTTCGGCCGTCTGACCGGCACCGGACCGATCGGCTCATATGAGTACGCGATGAAAAGCCGCGGCAAAAAAGGCGGCGCTTTTCTCGGTGCGATCCCGTTGTTCGGGTCGCTCGGCATTGCGATCGGCTACGCCATTATTGTCGGTTGGGTGGTCCGCAGCGCGTTTGGCGCACTGACCGGCACCTTGATGCGCACGGAGCCGGAAGTATTCTTTTCCCAAATGAGCAGCGCGCATTTGTCCAGCGTCCCCTGGCACACGATCGTTGTACTGATGACGGTCGCCATACTGATTTACGGTGTGTCGGGCGGCATCGAAAAAATCAATAAAGTTATGATGCCCGCATTTTTTATCCTGTTTTTGATTATCGCGGTGCGCGTCGCTTTCCTGCCCGGCGCGTTGGATGGTTACCGGTATCTGTTTGTCCCCCAATGGGAGTTCCTTTTGAATCCCAAAACTTGGGTCATGGCGATGGGGCAGGCATTCTTTTCCCTTTCCGTCACGGGCTCCGGTATGATCATCTACGGCAGCTATCTGAGCAAAAAAGAGGATATCGTCCACTCCTCCACAATGACCGCGTTGCTCGATACCTGCGCAGCTATGCTCGCCGGCTTTGCCGTTATCCCATCGGTCTTTGCATTTGGGCTTGATCCTGCATCCGGTCCCAAACTGTTGTTTATCACTCTGCCCCGCGTCTTTCAGCAAATGCCGATGGGGCGGCTGTTTGCTTTCCTGTTTTTCCTTTCCGTCCTTTTTGCCGGCATCACGTCGCTTGCCAACATGCTCGAGGCGGTTTCCGAAGCGGCGCAGACCCGTCTCAAGCTCAAGAGGAAAACCGCTGTTGTGCTTTCCGGCGTTGCAACGCTTGCTGTCGGCCTTCTGATCGAGCAGGAGGCGCTTATGGGCAGATGGATGGATATTATTACGATCTATGTGGTCCCGATCGGCGCGATTCTCGGCGCGGTCATGATTTATTGGGTGCTGGGCGTCAAGGAAATCAAAAAAGAGCTTATGCTTGGTCGGGAAAAAACGCTCAGCCGTGTATTTGATCCTCTCGCAAAATATGTTTATGTTTTCCTGGCAGCGCTCGTCGTCGTATTCAGCTTCCTGATCCCCGGTGGCATTGGCTGACGTTTATTGCGGGGACCATATTGGACAATAAAAGAGCTTCCCCTTAAGGGGAAGCTCTTTTATTCTTCCAGGAAGAAAATACTTTCTACCGGCTGCTCCAATAAGCGGGCAACCTTCATCGCCAATTCCAGGGTCGGGTCATATTTGTTATTTTCCATTGCAACTACGGTCTGGCGCGAAACACCGAGCAGCTTTGCCATATCCTCCTGCCGCAGGCCGTGAGCTTTCCGCAGCGCTTTGATGCCGTTCTTCATATATTTTCACTTATATCATCATAATCCCAATAGCAAGCATCGCTCCCAGCGTACCGACTGCAAGGCTGAATACCAGCACAATCATCAGAGTCTTCCACAGCGGATAGGGCTTATATTCCTCGTCTCCCTCCGTATACCGATGCCGCAGCGCAAGTGTGGCGATCGATTGTGTCAGCACGCCCAGAAGCAGAACGCCGTTGGAAAGCGGTATGCTTTCATTTTTAACAAATACGCTGTAAAATGTACATCCCAGCAAACCAAACAGCATAACCGTGTATGCAATAGAGATTGCTTTGTATTGGATCAGCCGCTCCATCTCGTCCGCTCGCTGCATCCCGGGCTGCAAACCAAGCTTATTGGCCAATGCGGTGAAACGCAGCGGCCGCCTCCTCCCAATCCATATAAACAGCGCAAGAAAGCCAACCAGAAACACTATTGGCAGCGCCATCAAAATATAGCTCTTTGCACCCATATCAAGCTCTCCCTCCCCTTTGCATAGTGTCAAACTTATTTTACATTTTCAGCATACCTCACACTTTTAAAAATGTCAAGAGTTTTTGACTTTTCTCCACAAAAGAAATCCCACGGGTTCCCGTGGGATTTCTTTTTATTCTGTTTCCTGGCCGTCGTCTTTTTTCTGTGCCTGTTCATCCAGCTCCTTTTGAAGCTCAGGCATCAAATCCTCGCCGAGTACCTTGTCCGGAACGATCTCATTGTTATAGACCTTAAGGAAGGTTTCCCCGTCCATTGTTTCATTACGGATCAAATACTCCGCGACACGGGACATCTCCTCCATATGCTCGGTCAGGAGCTTCTCACAGGCGTGGTGCGCCTCCTCGATAATACGGTGGATCTCATCGTCGATCTCCGCTGCCTTGACCTCGGAGTAGCCCTTCCCTGCCGCAAAATCACGGCCCAGGAATATTTCGCCGTTGTCCGCGCCGTAATCAATCGGCCCGATCCTCTCGCTCATACCATAACTGGTCACCATCGCCCGCGCCATCTGCGTCGCCTGCTTTATATCGCCGTAGGCGCCGGTGGAGATATCCGGCATCGTAAGCTGTTCCGCGACACGGCCGCCCAAGCAAACGATGATATACTCCTCCATATACTTTCGGGTGCGGTACGCCTGATCCTCTTCCGGTAGCGGCATGGTAAAGCCGCCTGCACCGGAGGAACGCGGAATGATCGTTACATGATGCACCGGATCCTGCGTCGGCAGGACATGGAAACAAATGGCATGACCTGCTTCGTGATATGCTGTCAGGCGCTTATCCTGCTCGGTAATGATATGGCTCTTTTTTTCCACACCCATCACGACTTTGAGCAGGGACTCCTCGATCTCATCTTGGGAAATCAGCTTTTTATTGCGGCGCGCTGCCAGCAGTGCTGCCTCGTTGAGCAGATTCTCCAGATCCGCGCCGGTAAATCCGGCCGTGGTTTTAGCGATATCCGAGAACTTGACATCCGGATCGAACTGCTTGTTGCGGGCATGCACTTTCAGGATTGCCTCGCGCCCCTTAACGTCAGGTGCGCCAACATAGACCTGGCGGTCAAAACGGCCCGGGCGGAGCAATGCGTTGTCGAGGATATCCTTACGGTTGGTCGCCGCAATCACGATAACGCCCTCATTGGCGCCGAAACCGTCCATCTCTACAAGCAGTTGATTCAGCGTCTGCTCGCGCTCATCATGCCCGCCGCCGAGTCCAGCGCCGCGCTGGCGGCCTACCGCGTCGATCTCGTCGATGAACACGATCGCCGGTGCGTTCTTTTTCGCCTGCTCGAACAGATCGCGTACGCGCGAAGCGCCAACGCCGACATACAGCTCGACAAAATCCGAGCCGGAAATCGATAGGAACGGCACGCCGGCCTCGCCCGCAACCGCACGCGCGATCAATGTTTTACCAGTACCCGGAGGGCCTACCAGGAGTACGCCCTTGGGAATGCGCGCGCCGATCTGCACAAATTTCTGCGGGTTTTTCAGAAACTCCACGATCTCCTGTAACTCGGCCTTTTCCTCATCCGCACCGGCCACATCATTGAAAGTGACTTTCCTTTTATCGTCCTGCGCCAGCTTTGCACGTGCTTTGCCGAACTGCATCGGACCCGCGCCGCCGCCGGACTGCTTGTTCATCATAAAATACCAGAACGCGCCCAGCAGAACAATCAGGATGAGGTATGGCACCAAATTCGCCCACCACGGTATTTCCGTAGTGATATAATTTACCTCTGTCAGCGTGCCGTTCTGCTCCTGCTCCTGGATCGTTTCACCCAGTTCTTCGTAAAATACGCTGAAGTAATTCCCCAAGTCATAGCTGACAACGCGTCCGTCGTCCTTCAGATGCATGGTCAGCGTCCCGCCATCCACCTTGAACTGATCAACTTTCTCCTCCTGGAAGTATTTGTATACATCCAGATAGGTGATCGGCTCGGTGCGCGACGTCTGGCTCACAACATAGCTGACACCGGCCAGCAAAAACACCAGTATCAGAAGATAAAGGCCAAAGCCTTTCATTTTTCCTTTCAAATCGGTATGACACCTCTTCCTCGTTCGTGTATTTACTCGCCGCCGTAAACAGACGGTTTGAGAATGCCGATATACGGCAAATTACGGTATTTTTCAGCATAATCTAGGCCATAGCCGACCACAAATTCATCCGGTATTTCAAAGCCGAGATAATCGATCGGCACATGTACCTTATGCCGCGCAGGCTTGGACAGCAGCGTACACAGCCGAATCGAATTTGCTCCGCGCGCCATCAGCACCTGCATCAAATAATTCAACGTGACGCCTGAATCGAGGATATCCTCTACAATCAACAGGTCGCGCCCGTCGATCGGCTGCTCGATATCCTTGATGATCTGCACCTCGCCAGAGGTTTTGGTCCCCTTTCCATAACTGGATACCACCATGAAATCAATATTGCACGGCGTTTGGATCCTGCGGGTCAGATCTGCCATAAAAACATAGGATCCCTTGAGTACGCTGACGATCAGGGGATTCCTATCCCGATAATCCTCCGTAATACGCGCGCCCAACTCCGCCACTTTTTCCGCGAGTTGCTGTTCCGTGAAGTAAACTTCCTTGATGTCGTCTCGCATGTCAAATGCCATTTGTCAGTTACCTCTCTATCGTTATTTCTATCAGCGCGCCCCCTTTGGGAGTACGCGAAATATCCATCCCCAAATTCTGCACCGCGATCACGCCGTTTTTATCCGCCAGAACCGCTAACTCATCTCTTTGTAAGCGCGGGATTTTCCGGTCGATCATCAGCTTTTTCAGCGTGCGGCTGCCGCCCTTTTTCGATAGGCGCAGCCTGTCTCCCGGCATGCGGGCGCGGACACAGAACGTATCAAAACATATTGTACCACAATCCACGAGAAAAGTATTGAATGATTTGTAAAAAGATTGCTTTTTTTCTAAACGACGAACCGACAAATGCAGCGTGCCGCCCCAAACCAGCCTGTCAAACGGAACGGTAAGCAAAACCGGTTCCCGCCGAAGCGCTGGTGCGGCTGCGGCTGTTATATATACTGTATCATATTCCCGCCGCGCCGTAAACCCATGCGGCAGACTGAGCGCTGCGGATGGATCGTCTGTTTCCAGAAGGCGTTCCAGCGCTTGAATATGAGTTGCGGCGATATCCCGCATCGTCACGCCCGAATGCTTCACAAGCATTTTTACCGCCCGCGAACGCAGCGCCGGATGCGCCGACCGGAGCGTATCAACCTGCCATTTGCCGGAAGCGCGCCGCGCCGCGCAAAGAAGACGTTCGGCTTCCCCGTCCAGATACGCGTTGTCCTGCCGCAGAAGCCCGCTCAGACGCGTTACTGCATCCGGCAGCGCCGGATTGATCTCACGAAGCACCGGTATTACCGCATGCCGGATGCGGTTGCGCGTATATCGGTCATCCGCATTTGTGCTGTCGGTCACATAGTCCTGCCCTAACTGCCGCAAAAAGGCTTCCACATCCGCTCTTGTTGTTTCAATCAGCGGTCGCACAAGCTGGCCGCGTACCGGCGGTATCCCCGTCAGCCCCTCCGGTCCGGTACCCCGTGCCAAATGAAACAGCACGGTTTCCGCTGAGTCGTCCGCCGTATGGGCGGTCGCGATCCTATCCGCTCCCGCAGCGGCGAAAAGCCGCTCATACCGGATATGACGCGCCGCTGTTTCAATGCTTTCCCCGCGCTGGACGGACTCCGCGCGGATATCCGCGCGCGAAACGGTCAGCGGCACCTGCAGGCGCGCACACAGCGACCGGCAGAACGCTTCATCCCGTTCCGCTTCCGCTCCGCGCAGGCAATGATTCAGATGGAACGCCCGCACAGGGTATCCCAGAAGCAGCAGCGCCCGCAGAAGGGCTGTGGAATCCGCCCCGCCGGAAAGCGCCACCAGGACAGCTTCGCCGGGTGTCAGCATCTGGTGCGCCTCGATCGTGTGTTTTACGATTTCCAGCATGGCCTACTCCCCGTGGATTCTGTCTGGATTGGAAAACGTTGTATATTGACCGACCCATTGCAGCTCCACCGTGTTGGTGGCGCCGTGTCGGTTTTTGGCAATAATAATTTCCGCTATGTTCTTCTGCTCCGATTCGTCATCATAATAATCGTCACGATAAATAAACATGACGATATCCGCGTCCTGCTCGATCGCACCGGATTCGCGCAGATCGGACAGCATCGGCCGCTTATCCGCGCGCTGTTCGGACGCGCGTGACAACTGGGACAGACAGACGACCGGCACATTGAGCTCTTTCGCCATGATTTTGAGGGAACGCGAGATCTCTGCGACCTCCTGCACGCGGTTATCCGAATGCCGGCCGCCTGCGTGCATCAGTTGCAGGTAGTCGATCACGATAAGGCCCAACTCGTCCCCCAGCCGCCGGCATTTCGCCTTGATTTCAGCCGCAGTAATCGCCGGATTATCGTCCACATAGATATTCAGGCCAGCCAGCACGCCGGACGCGCGGGCGATCTTGACCCAATCGTCCCCATCCAGGTTACCAGTCTTGAGCTTTTGCGACTCGATCAACGCTTCGCTGGACAAAAAGCGGCTCGCAAGCTGTTCCTTGCCCATTTCCAACTGGAACACACACACGCCCGTCCCTTTTTTATAGCCCTTCGGCTTGCCCTTTACACTCGCCTTTGCCGCGTTGAGCGCAATGTTGAGCGCAAACGCGGTCTTACCCATGCCGGGACGCGCCGCAATCAGTATCAGGTCGGATTTGTTCAGGCCTGTCAACGCCGTGTCCAGCGCGTGAAATCCGGTTGACATGCCTGGGATATCGCTGTCCGACCTGGCACGCTCATCGAGTTCCGTATACAGGTCCGCGATGACCTCGCTCAGCTTGGACAGGCCTTTGATCTCCCGTCCCTGACGGATGCTATAGATGCGCTGCTCCGCCAACTCCGCGATGCTGGACGCTTCTCCATGCGCTTCCAGCGCATGCTGCTGAATTTCGGCGCCCGCGTCGGCAAGCTGCCGCAGCAGGCTCTTGTCGCGCACAATGCGGACATATTCCGAAACGTTGCGCGTTCCAGGCGTTACCTCCATCAACTGAAAGAGATATGCCCTGCCCCCTGCCTCATCGTAATAGCCGAGACGGGTCAGCATATCCAGCACGGTGACCGGATCGATCTTCTGCGCGCCGTTGAACATGGAATAGATGGTTTCAAAAATGCGTTTGTTCTCATCCGCATAGAAATCATCCGCGCGCACCTGCTCGATCACTTCCGGTATGCAGTTTGGATCGACAAGCATGGCGCCCAGCAAAGACTGCTCCGCAGTCAGGTCCTGCGGCACCTGCCGCATAAGAAGCTCATCCAAAGCTGCACACCGCCTTTCCAATAAAAATATACCGCTTCGCCAGGGCGGTTGCTTTCCGCCCTATTTGTCCCTTACCTGACTATGCTTCTACGACCTGCACCAGAATCTCTCCCGCGATATCCTGATACAGCTTGGCCTTCACCCGATGGACGCCAAAGGTCTTGATCGGCTCCTCCAGCACGATTTTCTGCTTCGGCACATTTAGGCCGTACTGCTTTTTCAACTCCTCCGCGATTTCTTTCGAGGTCACCGCGCCGAACAGGCGTCCGCCTGCCCCGCCTTTCGCCGGCACCTTGACCGGACTGACCTTCAGCTTTTCCGCCGCTTCCCGTGCGGCCTGCTGTTCCAGCGCCACCTTGCGGGCATGCGCCTCGTCCTGTGCTTTCTTCACGTTCAGATTATCCGCGGTGGCCGGCTCAGCCAGACCGCGCGGCAGCAGGAAATTGCGGCCATAGCCCTCGCTGACCTCGATCAGGTCGCCTTTCTTTCCTTTTCCTTTTACGTCTGCTGTAAGAATTACTTTCATGATATCTTTCTCCTTTTCAACGGGATACACTTACATTATCTGTCTACTGCGCTTCACTTTCCTGATCGGCAAAGTAGCCGTGAATCGCCTCGGTAATCATACGGTCCGCCTCCTCCGGCGTCGTATTCTTCAGCTGCGCCCCCGCGGCGGAATGGTTGCCGCCGCCTCCAAGACGCTCCATCAGCAATTGTACATTGACCTGTCCGGAGGCACGGGCGGAAACCGCCATATCCACCCCGCTGCGGAACGCGACAACGCTGGCCCTTGTCCCAATGATCGACAAAAGCTCGTCCGCCGCCTGTGCAGCCGCAATGCGGTCGATCTCCTGATCTGTGAGAGCGAAAATCACGCCTTGCCCACAATTGCGCGCGGAAGAGATGATTTTTTGCCGCTCCATATACTGATCAAAGCTTGACTGGAACAGGCGCTTGACATCGCTCACCTCCGCGCCCGCACGGCGCAGATAGGCTGCGGCCTCGAACGTGCGCACGCCGGTGCGAGTCGAATAACCCTTGGTATCCAGATAGATGCCCGCGAGCATCGCCTCCGCCTCGCCGGTGAGGATATCGTTGTTCGGCACCAGATATTGCAGCAGCTCGCTGACCAGCTCGGATGCGGAGGAAGCGTATGGCTCATGCAACGAAACGACCGCGTTCTCTATATAATCCGCAGCGCGGCGGTGATGGTCAATGACCGCCACTTTATTGATCGACTGAAGCAGCGCTTCGCTTTCTACATAGCCGGGACGGTTCACATCCACCACGATCAGAAGCGTATTAAAATCGCACATAATCATGGCGTCTTCTGCGCTGATAAAAACGTCCTTGTATTCGGGCAGGGACTCGAGTCGTTCGATCAGATCCGACGCCATGGTGTGCTGCTGGTCCACAACGATATGCACGGGCTTGCCCTTGACGCGCGCCGCGCATACCATGCCCGCCGCCGCTCCGATCGCATCCATATCGCTGTTCTTATGGCCCATGACCAGCACTTGCGAGGAGTCTCGGATGAGCTGACTCAGTGCGTTTGCCACAACGCGGCTTTTGACCTTGGTGCGCTTTTCCACTTCCTCGCTCAGGCCGCCGTAAAACTCAAAGGTGTACCGGTTTTTAATGACCGCCTGGTCACCGCCGCGTGACAGCGCCATGTCGATTGCCAGCCCAGCGTACTGATAGCTTTCCGCAAGCGTTTCCCCGTCCCTGCCGATACCGATCGACAGTGTAGCGAGGACGCCCTCGTGGTTGCGGATATCGCGCACCTCCTGCAGCACGGCGAATTTCCGCGCCGCAAGCTTGTCAAGCTCAGCGTTTTCGATGATAAAAATGTATTTATCGCGGTCGTATTTCCGCAGGACCGCGCTGCTGTCGCGCGTCCATTCGGACAGGCGGCGGTCAATATCAGCAAGGATCGCGGATTTTTCTGAGTCCGTCGCGTTCTTCATCAATTCTTCGTAGTTGTCGATCGCGATGATGGCAAGCGCCGGATGGCGCGTTTCCGCCGCGTCCCGCAGCCGGACGTATTCCGTACAGTCAATGAAATAGAGCATCATCATCTGTCCGGCGCCGCTTGGAATCATACTGCCGAATACATGGTATGCCCGACGCCCCATACGAAGCTCTCCCGGGAATTCTTCCTTCCCCTCGATCAGCCACCGTGTTTCAAACGTTGGCGCGAGTTCGGTCATTCGCATATGGCGGGCGCCGCTAAACTGGCCGCTGATTTCCGCAAACGCTTCGTTTGCCCAAACGATCTCGCCGGTCGTTGCCAGCGCAACAACCGTCGGCAGCGGAGAGTGGGTTACCGCGGGCTTTATTTCACCACCGCTGACCTCAATATTCTCCATCAGGTCCTGCACCTGACGTTTTCGCTCGGATTCCTGACGCAGCGAAGCAAGCCGGAGTATGCCGCAGACCGCTATGCCCGCGGCGCCATACCACAACGAAAAATATAATCCGCCCGCCGCAAACAGCAAAAACAGCAGGTAAAACCATGTTTGCCCAGGCTGCAGCGCTTTTTGAAATTTCTTTTTCAATTTCCGTCCCCCTTTCGGACGCAAATACGCATATTAATTATATCATCGCACGGCCGTAATGTAAACAAAAATCGTCTATGCCGATTGTGTTTTGCGGAAAAACGTGGTAAAGTAATCCCATACCCGAAAAGGAGGAAACCTTTATGCAATTTACGTTTGCACACAATAATTTCAATGTGCGTGATCTGGACCGGTCGCTCGCATTCTACCAAGAGGCGCTCGGCCTGTCCGAAGTCCGCCGCATCAGCCCTGACGATGGGAGCTTTATCATCGTCTATCTGAGCGATGGCAAAAGCGCCCACCAACTGGAGCTGACCTGGCTGCGGGATTGGGACCATGCCTATAACCTTGGCGATAACGAATTCCATCTTGCGTTTCAGGTGGACGACTTTGCAGCCGCTCATCACAAGCATGAGCAGATGGGCTGTATCTGCTTTGAAAACCCCGCGATGGGCATATACTTTATTTCCGATCCGGATGGATACTGGCTCGAGGTCATCCCCTCCCGTTGATTTACCGATCCGCAGGCTGTCAGCACAGATTCTGGCAGCCTTTTTTGTCCCCATTCGCAATTTTACGGATATTTTCCATCCATATCCATCAAAATATGATATACTGATACCGTATACGGAAAGGAGCTGGCTGTTTTTGAACCCTTATCTTGACCTGTTTCTCACCTTTGCCCGCATCGGTGTATGCACGTTTGGCGGTGGCTATGCCATGTTGCCCCTGCTCCAGCGGGAGATCGTTGAAAACCGCGGCTGGACTACTGAGGACGAGCTGATGGATTATTATGCCATCGGCCAATGCACGCCCGGTGTAATCGCAGTCAATACCTCCACCTTTGTCGGCTATAAGACCCACGGAGTGCCTGGCGCGATCTGCGCTACGGCCGGCATGGTCGCGCCGTCTCTGATAATCATTGTTATCATCGCTGCCTGTATCCAGCAGTTTGCGCATCTTGCCGTGGTGCAGCACGCTTTTTCCGGCATCCGCATCGCGGTCTGCGCGCTTGTGTTGCAGTCGGTTTTGAAAATGGCGAGGAAAGGTGTTGTTGACCTGCCTACCACCTTGATACTGCTTATTACATTTGCCGCCGTTGCATTTTTTGAGGTTTCTCCCGTAGTGATGGTGCTTCTGGCTGGCGCGGCAGGCATTGCGATCGGTTTCTTCCGGAGGCGGCGCACATGATCTATTTACAGCTAATCTGGGAATTTTTCAAAACCGGCCTTTTTTCGGTCGGCGGCGGTCTGGCGACGCTGCCCTTTCTCAAGGCCATTTCGCTCAAATACCCCTGGTTTACACCAAACGACCTGTTGGACATGATCGCGGTTTCCGAATCGACGCCTGGGCCGATCGGCATCAATACCGCGACCTACGCCGGTTTCCATGCCGCGGGGCTGGGGGGCTCTGTCATCGCAACCTGCTCGCTCGTTTTCCCTTCCGTGGTCATCATCATCCTGATCTCGCGCGCCCTGACCAGGTTTCGCGATTCCGCGCTTGTCAGGGATGCCTTTTACGGCCTGCGCCCTGCCTCCGCCGGATTGATTTTCGGCGCTATGCTGGAGGTATTTGCCGCCTCGCTTTTTCATACCGAGCTTTGGAAGGGCGTCGGCAACCTGCTTGCGTTATTAAATTTCCCTGCGATCGCCTTTTTCCTGGCGCTATCGCTGTGTATTTGGAAATTCCCCAGGCTCCATCCCATTCTATTCATTTTTGCAGGGGCCATCGGAGGCATCCTCTTTCAGTTTTAATAAAAAACGGCGGAAACCCTATCGTTTCCGCCGTTTTTTATTCGACCATCATCAAACCCGAAAGATAATCTTCCACAACATCTCGAAAATGTTCCGGTGCCACGCCATTATCTTGCAACAACGAAACCAGCCGCATGGTTTCTTCGAGCGTCAGCGCAACATCATCAATTTGGTCCACGCGCTTCCGCTCCGTTATGGCGGCTATACCATACTGCGTCCGTTCAGCACGGGCTTGTTCAGTAACAATATAGCGAACCACAGCTATCGCCCCCTTTGTTTGCAATTCATAACCCTCATTTTACGCCCCTGCACAGGTGCCGTCTGTCGAAAGCAGGCGAACGATAGCAAAAAAAGTTGCCGCAGATGGGTTGACATCTGCGGCAAATAGGCTATTTCAACAAATATTCTTCGATAAGTTGGCAAGCATCACTAATGCACCCTGGGCAGGACCGCCTTACCGTTCCATCCGGCACGCCTTTTAGCGTTCTGCAAAGGTAGGTGCCGTTCTTCTCCTCAAACGCGGCCGCTAGAGCTTTTGTCAACTTATAGGTCTGCGCCTTTGTTTCCCCCGGGTGGCTGCAGCCCTTGCTCTGCTTGCAGCCCGCCAGCATGAACGCGCCGGTCAGCGCGCCGCAAACCTCCATAAGCCCCATGCCCAGGCCAAAGCCCTCGGCCATTTTAAACGCCGTGTTTTCATCCAACCCAAACCGGTCGCAATAAGCACACACAACCGCCTGCGCGCAGTTATAGCCGCTGTCATGCAAACGTTGCGCCCGCTCTTCTCTTTCTGTCACGTTCAATCTCTCCTGTCCGTTAATATTCAACCTGCTCGAAATAGCGCATGATCGCATGGAACTGCGCCAGCGCTTCCGCCTGCCAATCCTCCTCGCTATCGATAAGCTTTTGATCCTCCTCGTTATCGATAAAGCAAAATTCACTGGTCAGGGCAGGAATACCCAGCGCGGATGCCACGCGATTCGTATAATAATAATCTCCGTTGCTTCCTTCTCGGAATACGACCTGCCGGATCGGGACGCCCAGCTTCTCATACTCCTCCAGCAGTGCCTCCGCCAGAATCCTGGTCGGCCCTCCGTCCTTATCCACGATTTGCGCCAGCGCTTCCGCACCGCGTGCCGTCGTATTGGCCGCATTATGATGGACACTGAAAAACAGATCAACCGTGTCCACATATTCTTCCATGATCTGACCGCGCAGGGAGAGCGAGCTCCCCTCCTCCAGTGTATCGCGTACCATGATCACCCGAACGCCCGCTTCCTCCAGATATTCTTCCAGATATTGCGAAACATACAAGTTGATATGCTTTTCATCCAGAGAACCGTCCTCGTTATGTGCGCCAACATCGCTGCCGCCATGGCCGGGGTCAACGATCACGGTCATTTTTCCATCAATATTCGAGGTGCGTTCCGGCCGCACCGGCTTGATAACCGGCTCCGGCTCTCCCTCGGACGTATCATAGTCCTTCACCCGTACAAGATAGTCCGCACTGCAATAGCGGTCGCTCCCGTCGTCTCCAACCATGATATGCGCCCAATTATCCGTTATCGAATCCACGACGATTTCTGTACCGTTTGTGAGCTTGCCGACCGCCGCATAAGTAAGCCCGGGACCCGTCCGTACCGAAAGGTAGTCGCTGACCTTAACCTGATAGACCCCTGTCACGAAAGGCTCTTCCGGTTCCGCAGGTTCCTGCGGCCCTTCCGGATCAGGCTCCGGCTGCATTTCCGGATCGGGCGCAGACGGCGTTTTGATCTGCACCGTCTGCGTCGCGCTTTCAAATGCCGCAGTAAACCCCATTGCAGTCGATACGTCCGCTATCTTATAATAATTGTTCCCATTGATATTATAGCCCTTGATGGATACGCCGCTGCCATCCAGCAGCAGCTTGGCGGTCGATTCCTGTACACGGAGCGTAGAGGAGGATGCAACGCTCATCTCCCCGCCCACCGCGGTGTAGACCGCGCCGGATATCAGGTCGATCGCGTTTTTCTCCCCATTCCACTGCACATCAAACGACGCCGTGGTGCCGCTGAGCAGAAACGCAATATCCCGTAGCTTAAAATAGTTGTATCCGTCAATATTATAGGCCTGCGGGCTGACGGCCTGCCCATTGACCGTGACCTTGTGCGTCGATGGAACCGTCTTGAGCGCCGCGCGTGCGGACGGCATTTGCGGGGCCGCGTTTTGCGAAACAGCGCGGCCCTCTTCTGCCGCCGGCACGCCGGCTTCCAGAACGATTTGCTGTTCGGTTTCCTCTTTTGTTATTTCACCCGCTGCGGCTGTGCCAGTTAAAATATACAGCGATGCGCACAGCAGGGCAATCATTCGTTTCAAACGCATGATAGACCTCCGGGTTGAACAAGCTGGTTTTCTCATAATACGGAACGTATTTTATCACGAAAAAGCCCGAATTTCAATGCTTTGAAGGGTAGAGCGGCGCATTTGTAATATTACAAATGCGCCGCTCTATATTACAGTTTTGCGTTAAAGCATCGCCGCGCCAATCAGCCCCGCGTCATTTCCCAGCGCGGCCGCAATGATCCTTGCATTGCATGACGCGCCCTGGAAGGTTTCCGCTTCTGTTAAGCGGCGCAGCGGCTCGATCAGTTTCTCCCCATAGCCCGCAAGGCCACCCCCGATGACAATGCACTCCGGCTGAAAAATATTGACCAGGTTCGCCAGCCCACAGGAGAGGTTGACGCAGTATTCCTCAAACAGCTCCCGCGCCAGGGTGTCACCCGCGTCTACGGCATCACATATCATTTTGGCGTTCAGCGCCCCCCGATTTTCTTCCAGAACGCTCTTTCTTCCTGCCTCCAAGGCACGCTCCGCAAAGCGGACAAAAGCCGAAGCGGAGGTATAGGCCTCCAGGCAGCCCTTTCGTCCACAGTTGCACGACTCGCCGCCCTGTCGTATCACGATGTGTCCCAATTCTCCCGCGATGCCGTTGCAGCCGGTATAAAGTTTTCCGTCTACCACAATCCCGCCTCCGACGCCGGTTCCCAGGGTAATCATCAGCATATTTCTGGTATCTTTTGCCGCGCCCGCAATCGCTTCTCCCAGCGCTGCGCAATTTGCGTCGTTATCCAGTTGGACCGCGCACTGGAATTCCGGCTCGAACGCTTGCGCGAAGCACACGTCGCTCATATCCAAATTGGTTCCGAACCGCAGCGTGCAGGTTTCCTTGTCGAACGAGCCAGGTACGCCGATACCTATACTCTGTACCTGCTCCGGCGTTATTGCCTCTTTTTCGCAAAGCGCGAGCGCGAGCGCTTTCATATCCGCCCGCAGCCCATCCGCGTCTCCCAAACGGGTGGGCGCGTTCATTTTATGCAGCAGCGTGCCATCCTCCCGACAAAGCGCCGCTTTTACCGTTGTTCCACCTAAATCAATACCGATCCGCATCATGTTTCCTCCTTTTCATCCGAACAGCGTCAAACCGCGTCCACGAAAATATTCATCCAGACGCTCCCCGCTACTGTTGACCACCAACTCCTCCGGAAACCCGATCTCTTCCAGCATCTCCAATGCGTTGTCTACACAGCCGACTGTATATTCAATATGCGAATCACTGTCCACAACGATCGGCACCTGATATTTTTTGCACAGGCGCGCGATTTCCGTGCAGTTCTCCCTGCTTCCTTTCCGGATGGCAAAGGAATTGCTGTTGATCTCCACCAACTTGCCGTACTGGTTGCACTGTGAAATAATATGCTCCATATCAAAATCAAATTTGGGGTTACCCGGATGCCCAAACGCCTGCACCCGTTTATCATGCAGCACTGCTTCGAGCGCCTCTGTATGCGCCGCCCGCGTGGAGGGGGCAAAGCAGCAGTCATGGAAAGAGGCCAGCGCAAACTCCACAGGCTCCAGGCTTTTTTCACTCATCCGGTCCAGCGCCCCGCCGGGACAGATATTGAATTCTATTCCCCGAATCACGGCCACGCCGTCTATCTCTCGCGGAATAATATTCAGGTTGGAAAAATGCCACTCATGCGGGCCGTCTGTCATATCCGGACCGTGGTCAGTAATGCCAATCGCGATCAGTCCCTTTGCTTTTGCGCCGCGAACCATCTCATATACCGTGGAGTACGCGTGTGTGCTGGCGATCGTGTGGGTATGCAGGTCTGCTACGATGTGCATAGAAAACAATTGCTCCTTTTTGTGGTGAAATCCATTTCGCGTAAAGTGTCTATCCAAACAGAAAACAGGCGTTTGACGCCTGTTTTCAAAAACGTCCGGCGCGCAGGCAAGTCATAGCGCTGCGAGGTGGCCGGCCGTACCTCTGCGCATCAGTTTCCGTACTGCTTGAGCATGCGCTCCTGCAGCTCGCGTGCCGCGTTAAAGCCCATCTTCTTTTGGCGGTCGTTCATGGCGGCGACTTCAATAATGACCGCAAGATTGCGGCCGGGCTTGACCGGAATCGTCAGCGACGGAACCGCGATATCCAGAATGCTGGTCGTCTGTCCATCCAGGCCTAGGCGGTCGTACTGCTTTCCATCCTCCCACGGCTCCAGGTTGATAACCAACTCGACCTTTTCAGTCATCTTGATCGCGCCGATGCCAAAGATCCGGCGCACATCGACAATGCCGATGCCGCGCAGCTCGATAAAATGCCGGATGACCTCGGGCGCCGTGCCGACCAGCGTCTTGTCCGACACGCGCTTGATCTCAACCGCGTCGTCCGCGATTAGCCGGTGGCCGCGCTTGACCAGCTCGATTGCAGTCTCGGATTTACCGACGCCGGAATCGCCCAGCAACAGGACGCCCTCACCGTAAATTTCGATAAGGACGCCGTGCAGCGTCACCCGCGGCGCGAGGTTGACCTTAAGGGAAGCGATCACCGCGCTCATGATCGTTGAGGTAAATTCGTTGGTGCGCAGGATCGGCACCTTATACATTTCCGCCGCCGCCCGGCACTCGGGGAACACATCGATATTCCGCGAGACAATCAATACCGGAATGCCGGTGGAAAACAGCCGCTCAAAGCATGCCAGCCGCGCTTCCGGCGTCATCTGCTCTACATAGCTTGATTCCACCTTGCCCACAATCTGAATACGATTGGGATCGAAATAATCAAAAAAACCGGCGAGCTGCAGTCCCGGGCGGTTGACATCATCTTTTGTGATCTCGATTTTCTCAAAGCCCTCCGGTCCGTAGACGACCTCAAAATCAAACTCCTGTATCAGATCGCCTAAGCTGACGCCAAATTCTTTTAACTGCATAAAAATACTCCCCTCCGCAGCGGCAGGTATGTCGATGCTTGTATTATACCCTGATTTTCCACCTTTTTCAACGTTTTCCCGCTCTTCTGCGGCAAAACTTGAAAAATAGGACTTTTTATGAAAAAACCGCTTGCATTTTTACAGGCATTATGGTATTATAATATCCGTTACGCAATGCACAAGAGAAGGAGGTGCAGGAAAATGGCAAAGTGCGATATTTGCGGCAAGGGCGTGACCTTTGGTATTCAGGTCTCTCACTCTCATCGTCGTTCCAACAGAACTTGGAAACCGAATGTTCGTCGTGTGAAGGCTCTGGTCGATGGTACTCCCCGCCATATCAACGTATGTACTCGGTGCCTCCGCTCCGGCAAGGTAACCCGCGCGATCTGAGTTTCCCGCGCGATACGTTGAAAGCATGTTGAGGCGCTCTGCTTGCAGGGCGCTTTTCTATTGCATATCCCTTTCCTCAGTACCCTTAACGGTAGGTGATTCCCATGAAAAAGGCGCTCCGCCCCGCGTTTACGGTCACAATCCCAGTGCTGTGCGGCTATCTTTTTATCGGTTTCGCATTTGGCGTGATGTTGCGCGATGCCGGCTTTACCGCTCCCTGGGCGTTTCTGTCCAGCCTGACGATCTACGCCGGATCCGGACAATATCTTCTGGTTTCGCTCCTTGCAGCAAACTCGTCCCTTGTCACCGTCGCGGTGATGACGCTTCTGCTCAACTGCCGCCATATCTTTTACGGTCTTTCTTTTCTCGATACCTTCTACCAGATGGGGCGCGCCAAGTGGTACATGATCTTTTCCCTGACCGATGAAACCTATTCCCTGCTCTGTTCGCTGAAAACGCCGGACGGTGTCGACCCTGCTGCGATGCGCTTTTTGATCTCCGTGCTTGACCAAAGCTACTGGATCATCGGCTCGGTTATTGGCGCAATCATCGGCGGCGTGCTGCCGTTCGATACCACAGGCATTGATTTCGCGATGACCGCGCTCTTTACTGTGATTTTTGTCGAGCAGTGGAAAAGCAGCAAATGCCATATCCCTGCCTTTCTCGGGCTTGGCGCGGCCGCTGTATCGCTTACCTTGCTCGGTCCGGATAACTTTATCCTGCCCGCCATGATGGCCATCTGCGTCATGCTGGTCGCGCTACGCGGGAAGCTTGCAGGGGAGGTGTCGGAATGACCCCGCAAAAAGCGTTTGCCATGATTGCCGTCGCCGCGCTCTGCACCTTTGCGACACGCGTCGCGCCGTTCCTGCTTTTTAATGGAAAAAAGCCCATCCCCCCGATCGTGCGCTATCTCGGCGAGACGCTCCCACCCGCTGTGATCGCTCTGTTGGTCATCTATTGCGTCAAAAGCGTGGACTGGCTTGCTGTGCCGCACGGTGCGCCGGAGCTGCTTTGTATCGCTGTCGTTGCGCTGCTGCACGTCTGGAAACGGAACAACCTGTTATCGATCGGCATCGGCACCATCCTGTATATGTTTTTGGTGCAGGGTATATTTGTCTGATGCCCTGTCTATCCCTGACCGCATTGGTTTTCCAATGCGGTTTTTTATTTCCCGACCAAGAATTTTGTGGTACAATAAAGCAAGCTGAAAAAGGAGTTATTTTATGCAGACTATTATTAATATGCTGGCGCATGAGCTGCGGCAGCCGGAATCATACGTTTCCAATGTCGTCAAACTGCTTGACGAGGGGAATACCGTCCCCTTTATCGCCCGCTACCGGAAAGAGCTGCACGGCGCGATGGACGACCAGATGATCCGCACGCTTGCTGACCGGCTCGGTTATCTGCGCAGCCTGGATGAAAAGCGTGCGGAAATCCGCGCATCGATCGAGTCGCAGGGCAAGCTGACCGAGACGCTTGACCACGCAATCGCAGAGGCACAGACCCTGGCCGCGCTCGACGACCTCTACCGCCCCTACCGCCCCAAGCGCCGCACCCGCGCCTCTGTTGCCCGCGAAAAGGGTCTGGAGCCTTTGGCTGCACAGCTTCTTGCCGCGCGCACGCCTTCCCCCGATCTGGACGCGCTTGCCGCGCCTTTCGTCGCTCCCGCCAAAGGCATCGAAACCGCTGTGGAAGCCTTGTCAGGCGCCTCGGACATCATTGCGGAGGATATCTCGGACGATGCGGATATCCGCGGCCGCCTGCGCCGCCTGATCCGCCAGACCGGTGTGATACAAACCGCCGGAACCGACGCGGAGGATACCGTCTATGCGATGTATCACGAATTTTCCGAGCCGGTCCGCCGGCTGCAAAGCCACCGTGTCCTTGCAATCAACCGCGGGGAAAAGGAGGGTAAGCTCAAGGTGGCCCTGACCGTGGACGACAGCCAGGCGCTGGTCGAGCTGAACCGCGCTGTCCTGCATCCCAAAAATCCGTTCTGCGCCATGCTGCGCACCACCTGTGAGGATAGCTGGAAACGGCTGCTGTTCCCCTCCTTGGAGCGCGAGCTGCGCAGCGAACTGACCGATACGGCAAACGAACAGGCGATCCATACCTTTGCGCTCAACCTGCGCCCCCTGCTTATGCAGCCGCCTGTGAAAAACCGTGTGACGCTCGGTTTCGACCCCGGCTACCGGAACGGCTGCAAGCTCGCCGTGGTGGATGGCACCGGCAAGGTGCTGGATACCGCTGTCATATACCCCACGCCGCCCTATCAAAAAGTGGACGAAGCGAAAAAAACGCTGCGCCGTTTGTGCGACGCGCACCATGTTACCTGCATCGCGATCGGCAACGGCACAGCCTCCAAGGAAAGCGAGCTATTGATTGCCGACTTTATTCGGGAATACGGCGGCGGCATCGAGTACATGGTCGTCTCTGAAGCCGGTGCCTCGGTTTATTCCGCGAGCAGGCTTGCGGCCGAGGAGTTTCCGGATTATGACGTCAACCTGCGTTCCGCCGTATCGATTGCCCGTCGTCTGCAGGATCCGCTGGCCGAACTGGTCAAAATCGACCCCAAAGCAATCGGTGTCGGGCAATACCAGCACGATATGCCGCAGGCACGCCTATCCGAGGCGCTGGATGGCGTGGTTGAGGACTGCGTCAACGCTGTCGGCGTGGATCTCAACACTGCTTCTTCCGCTTTGCTGTCGCGCGTTGCCGGCATTTCCGGTACCGTGGCGAAAAATATTACTGCCTATCGTGAGGAACACGGCTGTTTTGACAGCCGCAGGCAGCTATTGAAGGTAAAAGGGCTTGGCCCCAAGGCTTATGAGCAATGTGCGGGCTTTCTGCGCGTACCGGAAAGTGACAACCTGCTCGACCGGACCGCGGTCCATCCCGAATCCTACGCCGCGGCTGAAACGCTGCTTACCCTGTGCGGATACTCCGTTCAGGACGCTGCTTCCGGCAAGCTGGGAGAGCTTTCTGCACGCATAGAGAAACTGGGCCGAACCGATGCCGCACAGCGCTGCGGGGTTGGTGTGCCGACCCTGATGGATATTATTTCCGAGCTTCAGAAGCCCGGGCGCGATCCACGCGATGAGCTGCCGCCGCCGCTGCTCCGCGCGGATGTCCTCGATTTCAAGGACCTGAAGCCTGGTATGAAGCTCAAAGGAACGGTACGCAATGTGGCGGATTTCGGCGCGTTCGTGGATATCGGCGTCCATCAGGACGGTTTGGTGCATATCTCGCAAATCTGCAGCCGTTATATCAAGCACCCCTCCGAAGCGGTCACCGTCGGTGATATCGTGGATGTGGTCGTCCTGTCGGCTGATCCCAAAAGCCACCGCATCGCCCTTTCCATGAAGCAGGCCAAATAAACGGAAAACGGGGTACAGCAAAAGCTGTACCCCGTTTTTTATAATACCTTGGACAGGAAATCTTTCAGCCGAGGATGCTTCGGATTGGTGAAAAAAGCGTGCGGCTCGTTCTGCTCCACAATGTTTCCCCCATCCATAAACAGTACACGGGTGCCGACCTCGCGTGCGAATCCCATTTCGTGTGTAACCACAACCATGGTCATGCCATCGTCCGCAAGCTCTTTCATGATCTCCAGCACTTCACCGACCATTTCGGGATCCAGTGCGGAGGTAGGCTCGTCAAACAGCATCACATCCGGATTCATTGCCAGCGCGCGGGCGATTGCGATACGCTGCTGCTGCCCGCCGGACAGCTGAACCGGATAGCTGTCCGCCTTATCCGGCAGACCGACGCGCTCCAACAGTTGTATCGCACGCTTGTCCGCCTCATCCTCTGTCATGATCTTGAGCTTGACAGGTGCCAGCTTAATATTCTCACGCACGGTCAGATGAGGAAACAGGTTGAACTGCTGGAACACCATGCCCATCTTGCGGCGGATCAAATTGATATCGGTCACCTTGCTGGTGATATTCTGCCCTTCAAAAATGATATCGCCGCTGGTAGGCTCCTCCAGCAGGTTGAGGCAGCGCAGAAAAGTGGATTTGCCGGACCCCGACGGTCCGATAATAACGACCTTTTCTCCCTTTTCGATATGCTCGTTGACGCCCTTGAGCACCTGATGATCCCCAAAGGACTTGCACAGGTTTTTAACGTCGATCACTTGCACGCAGCCTCCTTTCCAAAATACCGAGCAGCTTGGTCAAAATCAGGACGATCACAAGATAAATGACCGCCAAGCTGACATACGGCACAAAGGGCTGATAAGTATTGGCAACGATATTCTGCGCCTGCTTGGTCACGTCGCGCAGCATAATGACCGAAACCAGCGAGGTATCCTTGAGCAGGGTAATCATCTCGTTGCCCAGCGCAGGCAGGATATTTTTAATGGCCTGCGGGATGATGATGTAGCGCATCGTTTTGCCGTAGTTCAGGCCAAGCGAGCGCCCCGCCTCCATTTGGCCGGCGCTGATCGACATCAGGCCGCTTCGCGCGATCTCCGCAACATAGGCGCCCGAGTTGATGCCCAGCGTCACAATACCGCATATCAGGCTGCCGAAGTCATCCTTCGGCACCATGATGACAAAACAACTGATTAAAAGTTGAACCATCATTGGAGTACCACGGATCACGGCCAGATATACCTTGCACAATACATTCAGCACGCCTAGCACCGGATTGTGCTTGCCCATCCGCTGGGAGTCGTGCGCCGTGCGGACCATGGCGACCAGCAGGCCGATGATGATACCCAAAATAAGCGCGCCGATCGTTACGATAAATGTGATACGCAGGCCTTGGGCAAACCAAGTCCAACGGTCTTGGTAAATAAAGGTCTGGTAGAGCTGGAACAGCAGCCTTTGCAGATTTTCCGGAAGCGAGAGAATCCAGTCAGGCGCGGTTTCCAGCCAGTTTGACAATGTGAGCGTTACCACAGCCTATCCCCTTTCTATTTCTCATAATCGAGCGAAAAGGGGCGGCGCGCGCCGTCCCCTTTCGTTCATAACCAAATCAATTACTCGCCATCTGCCGTGATGTATTTGTCGATGATGGACTGAAGCGTACCGTCGTCTTTCAGCTCCTGCATCGCCGCGTTTACCTGCTCCAGCAACTCTGTGTTGTCCTTGCTGATCGCCGCCGCGTAATCCTCGTTTGCGTATGCGGTATCCAAAATCTTGAGGCCCTCGTTAGCCGCTACATAATTCTTTGCCGGCTCCTGGTCAATAACCACACAGTCGATCTGGCCGTTGACCAAAGCGGCCACCGCAAGCGGACCGTTATCAAACTGCTTGACGTTCTCCTGACCATAATCATCGGTGCAGTACAGGTCGCCGGTCGTGCCGGTCTGCACGCCGATGGTCTTACCGGTCAGATCTACCGCAAGCGAGCCATCCTCCTGCTCTACCGGTGCGATATCCGAATTTTCCGGAACAATAACTACCTGTACGCCGGTTGCATAAGAATCAGTGAAGTTCACCTGATCCGCACGCTCCGGATCCACCGTCATACCAGCCAGAACAATATCAATCGTACCAGCCTGCAACGCCGGAATCAGCGATTCAAACGCCATATCGGTGATATCAAGCTCCATGCCGAGCTTCTCGGCAACCGCCGCAGCGATTTCCGCGTCAATGCCTGCAACCTCGCCGTTTTCATCGGTAAACTCATACGGCGGGAAGGTTGCGTTGGTACCCATGCGCAGCACGCCGCCATCCGCCGTATCCGTGCTGTCGGTCGCGGCCGCGTCCGTGTTGCTATCCTCATTCTGCTGGGTGTCGGTATTGCCGCCGCAGCCGCTCAACAGCAGAGAGCCGGCCAGCACCATGCTCAGCATTGCAATCGAAAATTTCTTCATTGCTTCTTTCTCCTCCTTATCTCGGCCGTTTGGGCGGCCGAACATTTCAGACAAGATATATTATACAGTGCCGCGTTTAAAAATGCAACACAAAAAACAGGGAAAACCGCCGAAAAACACCCGCTCTTTTTTATTATATCGTTCATGGTGACCAATCTCCGTACCGCGGCATAGTCTGACAGCGACAAAATCCTGTTTGGAGGTCCTAGTTATGCCGAGTATCTACTTATCTCCCTCAACCCAAGAATACAACCTTTATTATGATGGACATGGCAGCGAAGAGTATTATATGAACCAGATCGCGGATGCAATGGCACCCTACCTGACCGCTTCCGGCATTGAATTCACGCGCAACACTCCGGAAATGACAGCCGCCTCCTCCATCCGCGCGTCCAACGAGGGCAATTACGACGCGCATATCGCCCTACATTCCAACGCTGCGCCCGTCAATCTGTCTGGTCAGCTTCGCGGCACGGATGTTTATTATTATCCCGATTCCCTGCGCAGCGAAGAGATTGCTCAGACCATTGTTTCCGGCCTGAAAGCCCTCTATCCCAACCCCGACGATGTTACCGTCCGGCCGACCACCTCGCTCGGCGAGGTCACGCGCACCCGCGCCCCCTCCGTCCTGATCGAATTCGCCTACCACGACAATCCCATGGACGCGGAATGGATCCGCAATCATATCGATGAAATCGCCCGAAACGTCGTCCTTTCCCTGACAGAGTACTTTAAAATCCCCTTTGTCGAACCGCAACCGATCCAAACCGCCACTGTGGAGGTATCTTCCGGCAACCTGAACATCCGTTCCGCTCCCTCCCTTTCCGCGCCTGTTATCGGCAAGGCGCCCAACGGCGCGCAGGTTTTTGTGCTTGGGCAATATGACGGGTGGTACGTTGTGCGCTACGATCAATACGAAGGGTATGTATCCGGCGACTATATTGTACTCAATTATTGAATCGGATTGTATAATTTGGTCAAAACAACCGATTATGTGTCCTTATTTATACTTGCGTTCCCACCGCATAAACAGTATAATAATACTGTTCGATGCGATTTAACGCAAGGAGGTACTTAAAGAGTGTATCAGATCTTAGAAAAAAAGACGCTGAATGCCAACACAAAGCTGATGGTAATAGAAGCGCCTCATGTCGCGCGCAAGGCGGAACCTGGTCAGTTCATCATCCTGCGTGTGACTGAGGACGGAGAGAGGATCCCGCTGACAATCGCGGAATATGACCGCGAAAAGGGTACGATCACGATTATTTTCCAGGAGGTCGGCGCGACGACAATGGCACTCGGCCAGTTGAACGTGGGCGACTGCCTGCACGATTTCGTCGGTCCCCTGGGCAAAGCGAGCGAGCTTGAGGGCTTGAAAAAAGTCGCCGTTGTCGGCGGCGGTCTGGGCTGCGCCATTGCCTACCCGCAGGCGAAAAAGCTGCATGAGATGGGCTGCGAGGTCGACCTGATCGCCGGCTTCCGCAACAAGGATATCATTATCCTCGAGGACGAGATGAAAGCCGCATCCACCAACCTTTATGTTGTCACGGACGACGGCTCGAACGGCCGCAAGGCGCTTGTCACCGAAGTTTTGAAAGAGTTGATCGAGGCGGGCAACCAGTACGACGCGGTCATCGCCATCGGGCCGATGATCATGATGAAGTTCGTAGCGGAAACCACCCGCCCCTATGGCATCAAGACCATTGTTTCTATGAACACGATCATGGTGGACGGCACGGGCATGTGCGGCGGCTGCCGCCTGACGGTTGGCGGAGAGACCAAGTTCGCCTGCGTGGATGGACCGGATTTTGACGGGCATCTGGTTGACTTCGATGGTTCGATGCGCCGCAGCGCGATGTACAAGGCGCAGGAAAAGGCGTCTGTCGAGCGTCACGAGTGCAATCTGATGAAGCAGGAGGTCAAGTGAGATGCCGAACATGAATCCGAAAAAAATGCCCATGCCGGAGCAGGACCCCAACGTCCGCAACAAGAACTTTGATGAGGTCACACTCGGCTACACACCGGAAATGGCGGTCGAGGAAGCGCAGCGTTGCCTGAACTGCAAGCATAAGCCCTGTATCTCGGGCTGTCCAGTGCAGG
Organism: Agathobaculum faecis; assembly: GCF_014287995.1. NCBI lineage: Bacteria > Bacillati > Bacillota > Clostridia > Eubacteriales > Butyricicoccaceae > Agathobaculum > Agathobaculum faecis. The sequence continues at coordinate 177,705 of NZ_JACOPL010000001.1, read as the reverse complement.
TAAAGATCCCTGAATTTATCGCGCTTGTCGCCGAGAGCAAATTCCTCGAAGCTGCGGCCAAAATCAAGGAAACCTCTGCGCTGCCCGCTGTCTGCGGCCGCGTGTGCCCGCAGGAAACACAGTGCGAGCAGAAATGCGTACGCGGCATTAAGGGTGAGCCGGTCGCGATCGGCCGCCTGGAGCGCTTTGTCGCGGATTATGCGCGCGAGCACGGTGAAGAAAAACCCGTCCAGCCTGCGGCGAATGGCCACAAGTGTGCGATTGTGGGCGCCGGCCCTGCCGGTCTGACCTGCGCGGGTGATTTGGCGCGCATGGGCTACCAAGTAACTGTTTTTGAAGCGCTGCATACCGCCGGCGGCGTGCTGATGTACGGTATACCGGAATTCCGTCTCCCCAAGGCGATCGTCCAGAAGGAGATCGACACGCTGAAAGACCTTGGCGTCGAATTTGTACTTAATTTTGTCGTCGGCCGTTCGGAAACCATTGACGAACTGTTTGCGGACGGTTATGAGGCGATTTTCGTTGGCTCGGGTGCGGGCCTGCCAACCTTTATCGGCGTGCCGGGTGAAAACGCAAACGGCGTGTACTCGGCAAACGAATACCTGACCCGTATCAATCTGATGAAGGCCTACCGCGACGGTGCGGATACGCCGATTCTGCACGCGCACAAGGTAGCGGTTGTCGGCGGCGGAAACGTGGCGATGGACGCGGCGCGCTGCGCCAAGCGCATGGGCGCGGAGGAGGTCTACATTGTTTACCGCCGTTCGGAAAAGGAACTCCCCGCCCGTCTGGAGGAGATCCATCACGCCAAGGAAGAGGGCATTATCTTCAAGTTCCTGACCGCGCCGCTGGAAATCACCGCGGACGAGAATTACAATGTAACCGGCATGAAGTGCCAGCAGATGGAGTTGGGCGAGCCGGATGAATCCGGCCGGCGCCGTCCGGTGCCGGTGCCGGGCAGCGAATTCACCCTCGATCTGGACTGCGTGATTGCGGCAATCGGCACAAGCCCCAACCCGCTCATCCGTACGACCACCCCTGGACTGGACACAAACCGCAAGGGTTGCATCGTAGCGGATGAGGAACACGGCATCACCTCCAAGGACGGAGTTTTTGCTGGCGGCGATGCCGTCACCGGCGCAGCCACCGTTATCCTCGCTATGGGCGCGGGCAAGCGCGCCGCTGCTGCGATGGATGAATACATTAAAAACAAAAAATAACTGCCTATTGAAAAAGGACCTGCATACATGCAGGTCCTTTTGTTTTTCCTCACCGGTTTTCTCCACTGCTTCAGTTTGGCGCGGGCAACTGGTTATTTCTCACGATCCCCAGATGCAGTTCTCCCGCACGCAGAGTGACCGACTCGCCCAACAGGGAAAAGAATTCCGCAGGCGCCCAGCTAACGCCATCCACCTCGTAGGGCGCTGCGCCAAGCGCCATGGCCACGCCCATGCGGATATCCGCGGCATATTGGTCCTTTCCCAATACCAACAGCGTTTCCCGCTCCCCTTTTTTCAGAGATATGCTTTCGTTTTCGCCATTCCAGACCACCGTATAGCCTAACGCCTCTGCCGCCGTACGCACGGGTACCATCAAGATACCTTGCTCCACGCGCCCATCGAGTGGAAGTACCATGTCCCCTTCCACGACGATCGCAAAACGGCTACCCTGCTGCGCGGGGATGACAATACGCGTTGCAACCGCCTGCCCCGGCTCGGACAACGCCACCTGATCGTACCAAGCGAAAAACCGTGTCCCCATATGGATATCATCTGCTGAAGCGATATTTTTTGTGCCTAACGGCCGAATATCCGTATCTTTCTGCACGGTAAGCAGCAACTCTCCATTATCCGTCAGGATGGTAACGCTCCCATCCTCCTCCGCGGGATGCTGGATGGCTTCCGCAGTGAGCAGGCGCGCCGGCGCATGTCCATCCTCCAGGTTGACCAGAACCGCCGCCGCGTCGGTCTGCGGCGGTTCAGTTTCCATCACATAGTCCGCATAATAGACGAATACCTTGTCGCCCGCTGCGATATCGGTTTCCGAAACCGGAGTACCTGTTTGGGTGTCCATGAGCAAGGTGTTGGAAAAGCGCATCACCAACCGGTCATACATATCGGTTTTGACCGTCATGACCGACTCCATGCCGGATTTGACCTGCATTTCAAGAACGGTCGCATACTCTCCTGCCGGCGATTGCTGCAGCGCAGGCAGCTGCTTGTTTGGCACGCTCACCTCCTCCACACCCATAGCCCCTGCTGAAAACGAGCCGACATACAGCAGCGCGGCCGCCAGCATACTGGACAAAAACTTCCTTTTCATGCATATCCCTCCTTTTCTATTTGGACGACGCCCCGTTCTCTTTTGTTCCCTTTACACGGCCGCCCTGTTATTTTACCAAGGGGTATTGCTCCAAGTTTGCCGGCGCGGAAACCGTGACCTGATTGTCAACTCCCTGCAGCGTCATGCGACTCTCCACCTGGCCGGATATGCCGTCTGCCGCAAAGCCAAACCGGACCTCCTGCGCCTGAATCAAACCATCCGAGGCTTCCTGCACGACAGTAAACCCTTCGATTTCCAGATCGCCCAGCGCCCCCACTGCCGACTGCGCAGCTTCCAGCACACTGTCCAACCGCGCCAGCCCCGCCTGATTATATCCAATGGTATAACTTTGGCCGGATACCGAAACCGAATCGATCAATGCCACAGGGACGCGCGCATAACCTTCAAACGCGAGCTGCATCTGCCCATTGGTCAAAGCGCGCCGCGATTTTGTCCCGTCCTGCCGCAAATAGCGAAAGCCATTTGCCGTATAACTTTCGGCAGTAAATGTTTTTTCTCCGGCCTGCTCCGCAGACAGGGTGACTGTGCGGTCTGTAAGCATCGCCGGCGCGCCCAAATCGATCGCTGTCTGCTCCTCGCAGGTCATTACAAAGGTACCCGCATCCACGCGCAGCTCCTGACCGACGGACAACGCCGTCAATCCATCCATTTTACTGGTCGCATCCAGATAACGGTTATAGGCCTGGAATAATTCCTGATACGGCGCAGCAGCCGGCTCCTCTACCGCGCCGGCTGCTGCCAGCCGCGCCAGCAGCGTGTCATCCGTACCCTTCGGAGATATCGAAAGCGCCGTATAGCTTGCCGCCACAACATGGTCGCGCAGGAAATCCGCTTCATTTACAGTTGCCGGATCGTACAGCCCGATCCGACTGGCAAAGCGGGATGAATCCGCGTAAACAAAATCCCCATCTGCTTCTGTATAGCCCAGCGCGCGCAGCAAAAACGCCGCGTACATTTGCGCGGTACATTGTTCCTCTGGTTCGAATGTCGTTTCGGTCGCGCCGGTCGTCAGACCGTTTTCATACAGATACTGCACATAGGGCTTTTCCCACTCCTGCAGGTCGGTAAACGGCGCGTCATACGCCAGCCGGCCGGCTTCTTCCTCTTTCCCCAGCAGCCGAACCAGCATCGCGGCCGCTTCAGCGCGGGTCGGCGCGCGGTCCAGTTCATATCCCTGCTCGGTTCCTCTGAACAGGCCCATATCGTCCAAATGCTCCGCACATTCGGTAAAATCCGCGGCAAACGCCGAAACCGTCAGGGCTGCGGCCAACGCCGCGCCCGCGCAAAGCATACGCGTCCATTTATTCATTCGCATTGTCTCCCATCGTTTCAATATTCCAAATTTGTGATGATTTGTTTTTTAATTATAGCACAGCTTCGTATGTTTTCCAAGGGAAAGCGGGCATACTATGCGGGAAACGGAAAGGAAGTGCTCTTCAATGACTAGTATACAAAAATGTGGCGTGATCGGCGTCGGTTTTGTCGGTGCGACCAGCGCGTTTACATTGTCCACCTCCGGCCTTTTCTCTGAAGTCGTACTTGTCGATATGAACCGCAAAAAGGCGGAAGGCGAGGCTGCGGATATCAACCACGGCATTTCCTTTGCAAAGCCGTGCTTTGTCCGTGCCGGCGACTACGGCGACCTTGCGGAGTGCGGGCTTGTCGTCATCGCCGCGGGCGCAAACCAGAAGCCGGGCGAGACGCGTATCGAGCTGCTCGGCCGGAACCGTGTCATCATGTCCTCGATCATCGAACATCTGATGGCGGTCAACCAGTCCGCCGTACTGCTGATCGTGTCCAATCCGGTCGATGTGCTGACCTATATGGCACAGAAGATGTCCGGCCTGCCCGCCGGTCAGGTCATCGGTTCAGGAACCGTTCTTGATACCGCGCGGCTCAAATACCTGGTCGGCCAGCACCTCAATGTGGACAGCCGCAACGTCCATGCCTTTATCATCGGCGAGCACGGCGACAGCGAGCTTGCCGTTTGGTCAAGCGCAAATATCTCGGGCGTCGATCTCGCGGATTACTGCCGCATCACCGGAAAGGACGATTCATTCGGGGCGATGCAGCGCATCTACGAAAATGTACGTGACGCCGCCTATTCTATTATCGAGGGCAAGGGCGCGACTTACTACGGCATCGGTATGGCGGTCCGGCGCATCGCGGAGGCAATTGTACGAGACGAACACTCGGTTCTCCCTGTATCCTCCATGATTTCCGGCCATTACGGTGTGGATGGCATTTGCCTCGGCCTACCCGCCGTTGTGGGCAGGAACGGCGCAGAATCCGTGCTCGACATCCCGTTGTCGCAGGATGAACTGTTCCAGCTCCAGTCCTCCGCGCAAAAAATGAAAGAGCTGATCGACGAGCTGGGCGATTAAAAAAGCGGAACGGCAAAAGCCGTTCCGCCTTTTATTTCACACTGTTTCTGTTATGCAGCAGCCTCATCCGCGCCACCGATCAGGTCAGTGTAGCTGTCCAGATCGCTCGGAAGCGTGATCGTTACATTTCCAATCGAGTTGATGTCGCACTTCATGTTCATATCCATGGTCATGGTCTGACCCTCAACCGTCATGGTCATCTTCATGTTCATATCCATGCCGCTGATCTTACCATTGGAAACTGTCGCCTTGGAGATGACCTCGCCGATATCGATCGCTACGCCTTCTGCCGCAGTGTCAATATTCATGGAATCCAGAACAGAATTCACCAGGCCACTCATGCCAGCCGAAGAATAGGTCACCGTCATTGTGCTGCCGGACTTCGTGATCGACTCGATCAGGCAGATCGGCTCGCTGTTCTGAAGGTCCGTCAGATCGCCCATCTGGGACATCGCATCCTCCATGGACATCTCCATCTTAACCTTCTGATCGCCCATATTCATGTAGTAAACGCCATCCGTGTAGTAGTACTCCATCGGCATTTCAAACGATGTATCCGCACCCTCTTCCACTAGGGATTCATCGATTGTCACTTCTATCGTACCCGTAACGGCCATCTTGGACTGATCCAGGCTCTCCATATCCATGTCCGCCTTAATTTCCATCGGCATGGACAGGCTCATGACCTGCTGATCGCCCAGCGCAACGCTGGCGGAAACATCAGCGGAAACGTCCATCTTGGTCGCGTCGCCCATAGCGGCGGTCGCTTCCACATAGGCATCATAATTGTCAAAGAACGCCAGCAGGCTTTCCGCCTTGGCTTCGTCTACGGCGCCATCCGCCACCAGCTTCTCCAGCAGTTTGGTCTCGGTCTCGCCCTTCACGTCGGTGTTCAGCGCAGTCAGGCTCATCGCCGCCACATGGTCGCGCAGGAACGCGCTCTCATTGCAGTTGGCATAGTCGACCAGGCCGATGGTCTCGCCGAAATCAATCGCCGCGTCATAGGTGAAATCGCCCTCTGCCGCATCGCTGTAACCGAGCGCGCGGAGCAGGAACGTCGTGTACATCTGCGCGGAGCAGGCCTCTTCCGGCTCAAAGGTCGTTTCGGTCGCGCCATTGGTCAGCTTATTATCATACAGATACTGGACGTACGGCTTCTGCCAGTCATCCAGATCGGTAAACGGAGCCTCATAAGTAAGCTCTTTCGCTTCCGCTTCCTTACCGAGCAGACGTACCAGCATGGTTGCAGCCTCGCCGCGGGTCGGTGCGCGGTCAAGCTCATACCCGTCCTCCGTACCCTGAAACAGTCCCAAATCCTTGAGCTGATCAGCGCAATTATCATAGCTTGCAGCACCTGCGGTTACCGCAAGGCCCGCCGCTACCAGCACGGATGCCAGCACAATCCTTAATTTTGTTTTCATCTTTCTGCCTCCTTTTACTACAGCAGCTTGACTGCTGTTTGATTTATTTTACCATTACATTTAGATAATGTAAACAATTTTCTATTTCTTTTTTTCGCATTTACGCAATCTTAATATGTACCTCCTGCTTTTATGGAAAAGTTGCTTGACAGGGTTCATCTTCCATGCTATTTTGTATATATAATATATGTACAATATGGCACTTGACAAGGCAAATGCCTCATTGTACAATTGTATCATTTCAATAATATAGTTAGGAGAGGACCGCTTATGAAAGCAAAACAAATCCTTGCATCCGCCCTGGCAGCCGCCGCTCTGCTGGCCTCGCTTCCCGCCGCGCTCGCGGCAGACAGCGAGATTCCCGCTGCCCGTGGTGAAGTCTGCGCCGCGCTCATCGCCGCGGCGGACGACTACAACCCCGGCGTGACCGCTGCGGATGTGATGCACGGCGACCCAGACGGAAACCTGCGGGAAAACGCCCCCGTCACCCGCGCCGAGGCGCTCGTCATGCTGCAGCGCGCGTTCGGCGGCCTGCCCGCCCCGCAGGGCGACAACGCCCGCAAGGGTTATCCGGCGTCCAACTTCACCGACGTCCCCGCCTGGGCGAAGGAGGAGCTGGCGGACGTGTTCGCCGCCGGTATTGTTGCCGGCACCTCGTCCACAACCTTTTCGCCGGATGAGAACGTCACCATGGAACAACTCGACAAGTTCATCCACCGTACCTATACCCTGTTCGGCTCCAACCTGAAGGACGATTTCTATGCTTCGGTCAACAAGGATTGGCTGGACAGCTCGGTCATTCCGGCAGGCCAGTCCTCCACGGGCACGCTGTATGAAAAGATGTACGACACCGAGCCGCTCAACAATCTGATCGAGCGCACGGTTGCGAACCCCGTGGGCGAGGACGCGCAGCGCATCGCCGCGCTGTATACCAATATCCTCGATTGGAACGCGCGCAATATGGCGGGTATCGAGCCGATCCGTCCCTATCTGGAAGCAGCCGAAGCCGCGCAGAGCGTAGACGAGGTGATGGAGGTCAAAAAGCAGCTCGCAGAGGAGCTGGCGGGCAACGCGCTGGTCGGCTTCACGCTTTCGGCGGACGCGAAGGACTCCACCCGCTATACGGTCGGCTTTTCCGCCTTCTCCCCCTCGCTGAGCAAGGACACATATGCCAATGGTGGGAGCCAGAAGGACGCGTACCTGACCTATATCCAAACGCTGTTTGAAATCGGCGGCGCAGACGAAGCGAGCGCTGCGGCGGACGCGCAGCGCATTTGGGAAATGGAAAAGGAACTGTCCACACACGCGCTCGACCGGCAGGACTACGGCAATGTGGACAAGACCTACAACGTCTACACCATGGATGAACTGAAGTCGCTCTATCCCACGCTCGACCTAGACGATATCTACGCGCAATCCGGCCTGGCCCGCTCGGACGACCAGATCGTCGTTTCCGACATCGGCCTGCTTGAAGCCTCGCCCAAATATTTCACCGAGGAGCACCTGACCGACCTGAAAGCCTATCTGCGCCTGACCATCCTTGCAGGCTACGGCGGCATGCTCAGCCAGGATTTCCAGGATGCCTCCGACGCCTATCAGGAAGCTTTCCTCGGCATCTCCGGCACGCTGAGCGACGAAGCCCTGGCCACCCAGCTTGTCCAGCAGTATTTGTCCGACGAGCTGGGCCGCCTGTACGCTGCGGAATACTTCTCCGAGGAAGCCAAGGCCGATGTGGAGGATATGGTATACGACTTCATTGACATCTACGAGAGCCGCATCCGCTCGCTCGACTGGATGAGCGACGCGACCAAGGCGAAAGCAATCGAAAAGCTGGACGCGCTGGGCGTCAAGGTCGGCTATCCGGATGAAGGCAAGTGGAATGACTATTTCAAGGGCGTGACGCTCAAAACCGCGGACGAGGGCGGCAGCTACTTTGACAATATCATCACCCTGCTGAAAGCGCAGCAGCAGATGCTGATCAAGTGGCAGGGCCAGCCGGTCAACAAGGGCCTGTGGCCGATGGCGGCTTATACGGTCAACGCCTGCTATGTACCCTCCAGCAATGAAATCGTATTTCCTGCGGGCATCCTGCAAGCTCCGCTGTATGACGTGAACGCCTCGCGTGAGGAGAACCTCGGCGGCATCGGCTACATCATCGCGCACGAGATTACGCACGCCTTTGACAACAATGGAGCCAAGTACGACAAGAACGGCAACGCCGCCGACTGGTGGACGGCGGAGGACTACGCCGCTTTCCAACAGCTCTGCGATGAAGTGACCGCTTTCTATGACGGCGTGGAAGCCGCGCCCGGCATCACCTGTAACGGCGCGCTCACCCTTTCGGAGAACATCGCCGATCTCGGCGCGGCGCAGTGCATACTGGAAGCCGTCCAGCGCGAAACCAATCCCGATCTGAAAGCTATGTTCCGCGCCATGGCGAACACCTGGTGCTCTACCATGCCGCGCGAAACCGCTGCGTATTATACGACAGTCGACGTACACGCACCGGATAAGCTGCGCGCCAACCGCGTGCTGCAAACGCTTGACGCATTCTACACCACTTTCGGTATCACCGAGGGCGACGGTATGTGGATTGCGCCCGAGGACCGCGTGGCGATCTGGTAAAAAAAATCCCTACTAATTGTACAAAGAAATTCGAAAGGGTCCGTATCAAAGCGATACGGACCCTTTTTGACTCCTTTTCAACACTATTTGATTTTACCCTCCGCAATCCCGCGTTCCCTGATACGGGCGCGGACATCCGTCCGCAGCAGAGTATATATGACGGAGAATACCGGAATGGCAAACAAAATGCCCAGCACACCGCCCAGACTCGCGCCCAGCGTTACCGCCGCCAGCACCCAGATGGAGGGAAGGCCCACCGAGCTGCCCACCACACGGGGATAAATTACGTTCCCCTCGATCTGCTGCAGCACCAAAAACAGAACGATAAACCACAGCGCCTTTATCGGGCTGACAATCAAAATCAGAAAAGCGCCGACAATACAGCCAATAAACGCGCCGAAAATCGGAATTAACGCCGTAATGCCGATCAGGACCGCGATAACCAAAGCATAAGGCATCTGGAAAACCGACATGCTGACGAAAAACATCATTCCCAAGATGAAGGCTTCCAGGCACTGGCCGGACAGGAAGCTGTTAAAGGAAGATGAGGTCAGACCGCAGACCATGAGGAAACGGTCAACCTGTTTTTCTGGCAGGAACGCATAAAACAGGCGTCGGAACTGCCGCCCAAGATTTTCCTTCTGCAGCAAAATATATATGGCGAAAACAATGCCGATGATGGCGTTGGCAAAGCCGCTGACCACCGAGGTCGCAATGCTGACTGTATTGCTCAGGATATTCCCGTTCCGGAAAAATTCCATCAGCATGGAACCGATTGCCTTCCAGTCCACATTAAGGAAGCTGTCCTTAATTGAAGCAATTTCGCTTTCAAACATCGGCAAAAGCGCGGTTGCTTCGTCCAAAAGCTGCGGGATGCGCACGCGGGCATAGGACATTTCTCTGCCGATCGCAGAAAAGGACTGATACAGCTCCGGCACGATCAGGAACAGCATAATGGCAATCACGCCGCCAACCACAACAAGCGTAAGGATCAGGCTGAAAATGCGCTTCGCCTTGCCGGCCCTTTTCCCTTTCGCCGGTTTAAGGCGGGAAAACAGCTTGGTTTCAAAAAAGCGCATCGGCACATTCAGCACAAACGCAATACAGCCGCCGATCACAAACGGCGCCATAAGTCCGAACAGATAGCGCAACGCATCGGCAAACAGCTTTGTGTTCTGCAGTCCGGCATAGAGGAGCACCGTAAATAGGATCAGCCCCATGATTTTCAGGATATTGTCTCTATTCAAATTCAACGCCTTGAACCCCTCTTGCACAATATAAGTATCTCTATATAAGCACTATCCTTTGATGAAGTCAAGACTATTGCCGCAAAATTTACTTTATTTTAAGAGATTCCCGTCTTGGCGCCGATTCACAGCTTTCCCGGGAACAGTGTTCCCGAAACGCCTCCTCTGATGATTTCATAGATCGCGTCCGGATGCCTGCCATTGGCAATGATTGTATCGATCCCCTGGGAGACTGCCAGCTCCGCGGCCTTTAATTTGGTGCGCATCCCTCCTGTCCCCCGCCGCGAGCCTGCGCCGCCTGCTAGTGCATATTTGCTTTCGTCTATGCATTCTACCCGGCTGAGCAGCTTTGCGTTTGGATGGAGACGGGGATCGCTGTCGTACAATCCGTCGATATCCGAGAGGATAATCAGCTTTCCAGCCCGACATAGGACTGCGACAATGGCGGAAAGCATATCGTTGTCTCCGAACAGCTTTTCGTCCGACTCTATTTCCGTATAGCTGACCGAATCATTTTCATTGACGACCGGAATGATTCCCAGCTCAAGCAGGGTATCAAAGGTATGGATCAGGTTTTCCTTTTTCTCCTCCTGCTCCATATCGTCCGCATTCAGCAAAATCTGGGCAATCGTTTTATCGTAATCCCCAAAAAATTTATCGTACAGGAACATGATGCTGCACTGTCCTACCGCTGCGGCGGCCTGCTTGTGCCGCATGCTTTCTGCGGCCTGCAGGTTGAGCTTATTTTTCCCTACCGCAATCGCGCCGGAAGAAACCAGTATGACCTCATACCCCATATTCTGCACGCCGGAAAGCACGCAGGCCAGCCGGTCAAAGGATCGGAAGTCGCTTTTTCCCCATTCGTTCGTCAGCGTCGATGTCCCTACCTTTATAACAATCCGGTTCTGATATAATCCCATTTTCACACCTCGATCACGATTGCCGCATGGTTGACAAACGGAAGAAATTTTTTCATAATATCCGCTGTCTGTATTTTCATATAGCCCGTCGTAGTCCCATCACTGCACCCATACCATGCCGCATCCGCCACCTCCCGATCGAAGACGAGCTGCACATGGTTCTGCCGGTCCAGCAAAGCGCTGAATACCGTCGCAGCCCCGACCTTTGTCCCCAGCATCTCCAAAAGGCTCTCCGCAGGCGCAAACGAAACACGCGCAATCTCCAACGCTTTGCTGAAGGCTCCGGACCGGAACGCCTTATCCCCTTTCGTGACAAACAAATAAAACGACGTCTGCTGCCGGTTGCAGAGGAACAGGGTTTTCACCATATCCATTTGCAGCTTTCGGTTGATACTGGCACAATCCTCCATGGTGACCGCCTCATCCGTATCCACGCGCTCAAACGGAATCTGAAGCCACTCCAGCGTCTCATAAACAGATTTTTGAAGCGGTGTTTTGTACACCACAGGCGCTGTGGTTTGAATCTCGCTAACATAAAACATTTTTTGCCTCTTTCCCTTGCATCATCGACAAATATACTGTACCATATTTTTATAAATTACAAAAGCAAATGTTTTTCATATAAACCATGATAAAATCAGATGCAAAGGATGGGACATGGCATATGGATGGGAATATTCAAAAATATCTCGCATTGATCCGAACCGTGGAATGCGGAAGCTTTACCAAGGCTGCCGAGATGCTTTCCTATTCGCAGTCCGGTATCAGCCGCATGATCCGCGATCTGGAAAACGAGTGGCGCGTCTCCCTGCTTGAACGCGGGCGGGCTGGCGTTCGCCTCACGTCGGACGGTCTCACGCTCCTGCCGTATGCGAAGCGCGTCTGCGAGGAATACCGCAAGCTGCAAATGCAGGTGGAGGAATTGAACGGCCTGCAGTCCGGCCTGATCCGCATCGGCACGTTCTCCAGCGTGGCAACGCACTGGCTGCCCAACATCATCCGTGCGTTTCAAAAGGATTATCCCCATATAGATTATGAATTGCTGCTCGGCGATTACACGGAAATCGAAACCTGGATCATGGAAGGTAGGGTCGATTGCGGCTTTCTGCGCCTGCCGGCGCATCCCGATCTGGAAACCATCTTTTTAGAGCAGGACCCTTTGCTTGCCGTTCTCCCTGTGCAGCACCCTTTGGCGGACTGCAGCCGTTTCCCTGTTTCCGCTTTTGGCAGCGAACCGTTTCTGCTGCTTGAAAAAGGAGCAAATACGGAGGTTTCCGAAATTCTCAAGCGCTGTGACCTCCATCCCCCCATACACTTTACGACCTGGGACGATTATGCGATCATGTCCATGGTGGAAAGCGGCCTTGGCGTCAGCATCCTACCCCAACTCATTCTAAAGCGCATCCCCTACCGCATTGTCGCGAAAGAACTTGACGTTCCGGCTCACCGCAATATTGGCCTCGCGCTGCGGGATAATAAAACGGTTTCCCTAGCGGTCAAACGCTTTTTAGACTACCTGCCCTACCGGAATGCATAAAACAAGCCGCACAGCATCAGCTTTTACGCTGCACGCTGTGCGGTCATTTTTATTTCAAAATTCGATCGACGCCATGACTTCTGACACATCCGGCTTTTCCGAAATCAGGCCTTCGTCGTACATCCAGTTAATGTTCTCCTGCCAGCACGCCTCGGTCTGGCTGAGGAAAGGCGCATCCGCTGTCTCCATCAGCGGAAGAAGCGTTTCGCAGGACTGCTTCTCCACCTCTGGATCGAGCGCGAAATTCGCCTCGTCCTGATTGTCCAGCAGCACCTGCAGCACCTCGTCCGTATTGCTCTGGAAATCATCAAAGCCCTTTGCGCAGGCGCGCAGGAATCCTGCCAGCACTTCCGGCTCGTTTGCTATCATTTCATCGCTCGCCAAAAAAATCCCTTCGTAATATTTCGGCACGCCGAAATCATCCGGAAAGAAGTAGTTAACCGCAAAACCTTCCTTCTCCATCTGCGGCACCTCATGGTTGACTAGGCACCCAATCGTTGCATCCACGTTGCCGGTCGTCATGGACGCCATCAGTTCAAAGCCTACATCCACCATTGTTACATCCGAGGGATCAGCGCCGCTGTTTTTCATAACGCTGCGGATCAGCGCTTCCGACAGCTCGGTACCGGCATAGCCGACCGTTTTGCCGACCAGATCCTCCGGCTTTGTGATATTTTCATCCTTAAGCGAAAGAACAATGTTAAGCGGTGTCTGCACGACGGCAGCGATCGATTTGATCGGCACATCCTGCTGGACACGCGCCTGTATCACATCCTGCTGGTAGTACAGCCCGATATCCGCCTTGCCCGCCGCGACCATGCTCATCGCGTCATTGACACCGGCCGGCGGCTGGATATTGACCGTTAATCCTTCCTCCGCGAAATATCCCGCCTTTTCCGCCTGATAGAGGAACGCGTGCAGCGCGTTCGGGTACCAATCGAGTACGACCGTCAGTTCGCGCAGCCCGTCGCCGTTATCCGAAGCGTTTTCTGTCTGTCTGCCGGCGCAGCCGCCCAGCAGCATCGTCAAAGCCGCAATCGCGGCAAACACTCTTTTTTTCATCAATCAATTCCGTTCCTTTCCACTGTTACAGCAAATTCCTCCGCTCACAGGCTTCCGCGCCAGGTAATGACCCTTTTCTCTATCCAGGATACGGCTGCCACTGCAAGCATCGCCACCGCGCTGAGCAGCACGATGGGGGCAAACACGCCCGCCCCGTCAAGCTGCGTCATCATGCGCCGGCTGAAATACCCCAGCCCCGCCTGCGCGCCCAGCCACTCCCCGATCGCCGCGCCGATGATGGACAACGGGATCGCCATTTTGATGGCAGAAAAGAAATACGGCAGCGCGGCCGGTAACTTGAGCTTCAAAAATATCTCCCTTTGCCCCGCGCCGAACGTTTGCAGCATATCCATCATATCGGTCTTGACCGACCGAAAGCCGTCAAACACTGTGATCGCGATTGGGAAAAATGTGATCAGCACGGTGACCAGCACCTTGCTCCAGATCGTATATCCGAACCACAGGACAAACAGCGGCGCCAGCGCGGTCGTCGGGATGGTCTGCGAAGCCACAATCAGGGGATACAGCATTTTTTCCGCCACCGGACTTGCATCCATCAGTACTGCGAGCAACAGGCCGAGAACAACCGATATGGCCAGCCCAATGCCGGTACACAGCAGCGTCGCCGGCAGGTGCGCGGTCAGCAGCGGCTCTCGCAGCTCCCACATGCGGACCAGTATCTGTGTGGGGGACGGCAGGATATATGCGGCATCCATTCCCGTCGCGCCGAGCTGCCACACAAGCAGCAAAGCGAACAGGAGTACCAGCGCAGGCAGGTTCGCATTCCAGCGCTTCATACCGCCACCTCCCGCCGGAGCATGCCGATCAGGCGTTCCCGCAGGGCGAGCATTCTCGGCTCGGTCAGACAGGCGCGCGTGCGCGGATAAGGCGCAGGCACTTCGAACGAAGCAAGGCGGCAGATCGGCGTTTCCTCCACCACCAATACGCGGCCGGACAGAAAAATCGCCTCTTCCACGTCATGCGTGATAAACAGCACGGTCTTGTGGTCGTTTTCCCACTGACCGAGCAGCCATTCCTGCATGGTGATACGGGTCAGGAAATCCAGTGCGGAAAAGGGCTCGTCCAGCAATAGCAGCTCGGAACCGGTCAGCAGCGTGCGCGCGAATGCCGCGCGCTGGCGCATCCCGCCGGAAAGCTCGTCCGGCCGCTTATCGCCCCAGCCGGACAGACCGACATGCGCAAGCGTCTCTTCCGCGCGGCGGTCCATTTCCGCGCGGCTGACATCTCCGCGCACCTCCATCGGCAGGCACAGATTATCCCGCACGGTGCGCCATGGGAACAGCAGATCGCGCTGCGGCATATAGCCGCAGTAGCCGCGCCGCCCGTCGATGCGCTCTCCGCCGACCAGAATCTCCCCCGCCTTGCGTGTCAGAAGCTGACCCACCAGCCGGAAGATCGTGGACTTGCCGCAGCCGGACGGCCCGATCACCGAAACGAATTCTCCTTTTTCAATCTGAAACGACAAGCCGTTGATAATATTGAAATCCTCGCTGTCGTACTGGAAAACAACCTTTTGAAATTCCAGCATCGCTCACATCTCTCCGTTCCAAGCCATGTCCCAGAACATCGCCTCATAGCGCGAGCAGGCGACAAAGATGTCCGTCAGGCGCGCCTGGCGCTTTTCCGGATACCCTGCGGCAAGCTGTTCCATCAGCGCGGTCAACCGCTGGTTTTCCTCCGCGTAGCTTTTGCTCGCATAGCCCCGCACCCATTCGCCGTAAAAGCCGTGCTGCTCGGCGTCCGGATAATTCCGGACGATCCACTTCGCGATATATTCATAGCTGAGCGCGCAGGACAGCACGGCCGCCATGATCTCAGCTGGCCCCTCCTCCGCCGCGACAGCGCGCATATAAGCGGTATAGGAGAGATTGCTCAAGGTCGGCTTTTCGGTTTCGGCCCGCTCCTCGGTAATGCCCATGCGGCGCATGTAGCCCCGATGAATTTCCAGCTCGCCATTCAGGATGCTCGCCACATAGGAGGCGAACGTCCGCATCACCTCAGGCTCCTGTGATTTGACCACGCCCTGCGCAAACACCTTGGCATAGTCGAACAGGTACAGATAGTCCTGCAACAGATAAAAACGGAATTTTTCTACAGCAAGGCTGCCGTCCGCGATCCCCCGCACAAAGGGGTGGGATAAGTACCCCTCCCAGATCGGGCGGGATGCGTCGAGCATCCTTTCGGTTATTGAATTGTTTTTCAAGGTGGTACCCCCAATGAATTTTCCCGACTGACGGCGTTTGGCCGGCAGCACTTGTTGATTTTTCTTACAGAATTTGTACGCGGAGCTTTGCCGCAAGATCGCTTCCGGTCAGCATGCTGACCGCGTCAATCAGGCGTGTACGAAAGGAAGCGGTGCCCTCCATCTCTTCACATACACGCCGGTACGCCAATTCCCCGCAGGTTTTCATCACCCCCGATGCCGCGACCGCGGCTTCAAAAAGATTTTCCGGATTTGCGCCGCAGTATGCTGCGGTCAGCGAAGTCAGCATGCATCCCGCGCCCGTGATACGGCGCATCATCTCACTGCCGCCGCGCAGTACGGCGGTACACTTTCCGTCGGAAACAATATCCAGCGCCCCGCTCAGCAAAACAACCGCGCCGGTTTCCCTGCTGAACAGGCTCACACGCCGCGCGGATTCACTGAGGTTTTGCTCGGTCACCTGGTCAAGCGCGTTCACCTCCACGCCAAGCGTATGCTGCGCGCCTGTCATCAGCGCCCACACCTCGGACGCGTTGCCTCGCACCACAGAAACCAGCCCAGCCTCCAGCAGGCGGGCACACATTTCCCCCCGCAGTCGGCTCGCCCCCGCAGCCACGGGATCCAGGATGACCGGCCGTTTTCTGCGCTTTGCGGCATGCGCGGAAAGCAGCATCGCTTCCTGCGCCCGCAGCGCGCCCATATTCAAGGAAAGCGCGTCGCTGCGCGAGGTGATCTCAGCCACCTCGCGTTCATCCTGCGCCATGATCGCCGATCCGCCCGCGGCGAGTATGATATTCGCACAGTCATTGACCGTGACGTTATTGGTAATTGAATGAACCATCGGCCGTTTTTGCAGGGTACGCTCTACAATTTGCGCTACACACTCTGTCACCGTAGGGTACCCTCCAGTTGGCTGAAAACGTGCGTCCGTTTCAGAGCAGACAGAACAAGGACCGAAACCGCCGCGCCGACGACAGTGGAAGCAAGAAACGAGGGGACGAAGGTGAACAGGGCTGCGGTGGAATTGCCCATCAGCAAAGCGGCGACCGGATAGGACGCTATCGCGCCCAATACGCCCGTACCAAACACCTCGCCGGCATAGGCGGCGGAAAGCTTGGGAAAAATCCGGTAGGCAAGGCCGCTCAACAGCGCACCAATCATCGAACCGGGAAACGCCAGCAGGGTACCCAGACCCAGTAGGTTGCGGATAAGCGCCGCTGCAAAACCCATGCCCAGCGCATATCCCGGCCCCAGCAGGACCGCTGCGGTCACATTAACCATATGCTGCACCGGAGGGCATTTCGCACCGAATACCGGAATGACAAGCAGGCTTCCGATTACAGCAACCGCGACGAGCAGGCCGGCGAAGCAAAGCTTTCGGATAGATTTGTTATTCATGATCGTTCACTCCTCCGGAAATATACGGCAAAAGTGGTTCAGCGGACCACACCCATGCCCCAGGCCGGGCGCCCGGCGGATCGCATCCGTCACATAGGATTTCGCAAGCTCCACCGCTTCCGGAACTGGATGCCCCAGCGCCAGATTCGACGCGATCGCGGAGGAGAGGGTGCAGCCTGTTCCATGCGTGTTACTGGTATCAATCTGCCCAATCTCATAGCGCCGCGCACTCTCTCCGTCAAAAAGCACGTCTACCGCGCCGGCCATGTTCCTCCCACCCTTGATCAGCACGTTTTTGCAGCCCTTGGCGTAAATCAGGCGCGCCGCCTCCTCCATATCCTCCGGTGTGCTGATTTTCATGCCGGCAATATGCTGCGCTTCCGGAATATTCGGCGTCAGCAGATCCGCATACGGAAGCACATATTTTATCAATGTGCCGACGGAAGCAGGCTCCATAAGCGGGTCGCCGTTTTTGGCGAACATCACTGGATCGATCACCACATG
This sequence comes from Agathobaculum faecis, assembly GCF_014287995.1. NCBI lineage: Bacteria > Bacillati > Bacillota > Clostridia > Eubacteriales > Butyricicoccaceae > Agathobaculum > Agathobaculum faecis. The sequence continues at coordinate 160,040 of NZ_JACOPL010000001.1, read as the reverse complement.
CTGCGGCTGGTATTGTTCAAGCTTTCCGGCTACCGCTTTCATGCAGGCGGGTGAGGAAAGCATGCCGATCTTGACCGCGTCCGGCACGATGTCCTCGAACACAGCGTCGATCTGTTCCTCAATCATCTTTGGACTAATATCCTGAATATCGATCACACGCGCGGTGTTTTCCGCGACCACAGAAACGATCACGCTCATACCGTATACGCCGTGCGCCGCCATTGTTTTCAGATCAGCCTGGATGCCAGCTCCGCCCGAACAGTCCGAACCGGCAATCGTAAGTATTTTTTTTAACATAATATCCTCCTACACGAACTAATATCTCGCTAAAAACAAAAAGAACACCCCTCTTCAGGATGTTCTCATGTATTCGACACGTTTCACAGCATGTGACAACAGGCGTTTTCCTCTGCATCCCTACGTTGGCATTATCCAAATCAGGTAAGGTCGAGGGGGACCCCCTCCTCTCAGCCTCCAACGGAAGCTCCCTTGCAGTGCTATCGTATCATTCCACATTTTATTTGTCAAGAGATATACGGAAAATGTGTCCCTTTCCTCCCCTGCTTCCCTCATATAAAGAATCCGTGAAGAATTATTTATTCCATAGCAACCGGATTGACAGCGTCAGGAGCTTTATGTATAATGAACCCAACCTATTTTACAAAGGAGTATCCCTGCCATTATGGATAACGCGGACAGTAGCGACGCAGATGAAAACGTAATTTTTCAGGAAATCATATCAGCAGGCATAGCATTACGCCCTTTTTGCAGGGTGGATTTGCTGTGCCTGCTTTTGTAGCTGTCCGTTTCTGCGACCGGACAGTATTTCAGAAGAATCATCGAGGAGGATTACCTTGGAAAAGTCTATTGGATTGATGCTGTTACTTCAATTGGTTTTGATTGCGTTTAATGCGGTTTTTGCCTGCGCGGAAATTGCGGTCATTTCGATGAACGATAATAAACTCGCCAAACTGGCCGAGGCCGGCGATAAACGGGCAATTCGTCTCGCCCGCCTCACCAATCAGCCGGCGCGCTTTTTGGCAACAATACAGGTTGCCATCACGCTTTCCGGCTTTTTGGGCAGCGCGTTCGCTGCGGAAAACTTTTCGGATGTTTTGGTCGGCTGGGTGGTTTCCTTAGGCGTCCAGATACCGGCCGCCACGCTCGATACCATCGCCGTCATTGTGATTACGGTCATTCTTTCCTACGTCACCCTGATTTTCGGCGAGCTTGTCCCCAAACGTGTCGCCATGCGGAAAGCGGAAACGCTTGCCCTCGGCATGGCCTCCATGATGAGTGCGATCGCAAAGCTCTTTGCCCCCATCGTTTGGCTGCTGACCATTTCCACCAACGCAATCCTTCGGCTGCTGGGGATCGATCCGGAGGCAGACGATGAGGAGGTCAGCGAAGAGTCCATCCGCATTATGGTGGATGTCGGCAGTGAAAAAGGCGCAATCGACCACGAGGAAAAGGAATTTATCCAAAATGTATTCGAGTTTGATGACTTGACAGCAGGCGACATCGCAACTCACAGAACCGATGTGGTTTTTCTATGGCTGGAAGAAAGCATGGAAGAATGGAAGGCAACGATTTATGGCAGCCGCCATACCCGCTATCCGGTCTGCGGCGAGACGGCCGACGACGTGATCGGAATTTTGGATGCAAGGGATTATTTCCGGTTAGAGGATGAAAGTCGGGATTCTGTCCTAAAAAACGCGGTAAAGCCGGCATATTTTGTCCCTGATAGTGTAAAAGCGGACGTTTTATTCCGAAACATGCGTCAGAACCATCACAACTTCGCTGTTGTGTTGGACGAATACAGCGGCCTGGATGGTATCCTTACGCTTAATGATCTGATCGAACAGTTGGTTGGCGATCTAGGCGACGAGGAAACTGAAGCCCAGGTATCTCCTCCCATCGTCCAGCTTGATACATCCACCTGGCAGGTACAGGGCAGTGCTTCCCTCGAGGACTTGTCAGAAGCGTTGGGGATTCCCCTTGCGTATGAGGATCACGATACCTTCAACGGCTTGGTTTTTGGAACCCTTGGCACAGTTCCACAGGATGGCTCTCAATTTGATCTTGAAATCGGCTGTATGGTAGTCAAAGTAATCAGCATTCGGGAACACCAGGTGGAAAACGCTATTATTCATTTGAAAAGCACCGCCCCTGTTACTTGCGACGATGCCTCTGGTCAGACAGCCTGATCTACATAACGGATCGTGAAGCAAAAAACTGCAGCCTATCTCAATAGGCTGCAGTTTTATTATCAGCTTTTTGTTTGGATCTTTCCTGCCTGCAAAGTGGCTTTCCATTTTAACGACAGCGCACCAGGCACGCCGTCCTTCCCGACTATCGACGGCTCGGCTGGAGGTTGCTGTCCCTATACCAGCTTAAAAAAACTTTAAACCACTACATACCGGCTCACAATAAGAACTGTGTTAGGAGTAACCGTCGATTTTCTCCGTTTCACTTCCGCCTTTAAATTTCCTGGTTATAATGAATCCATTGAAAGCAAAACAAGCCCGACGAAATCACAAGATTTCGTCGGGCTTGTCGTATCATGTATCAGATCAGGAAAAAGTAGTGGACTACTTGCTATCCTTAAGCACTTTTTTTAAAAGCATGTAGGTACGTTGTACAGAAGATATGCTAAGACGTTCCCTAGATGTGTGGACATCTTCCATATCTGGGCCGATAGATACACAGTCCAAGTCCTCAATACTGTCTGCAAACAGGCCACATTCTATTCCAGCATGAACTGCATCGATTTTCGCATCCACACCAAACAAGGATCGATAAGCGTTTACAATGGTGTCTTTGACTACCGAACTTGGATTATAGGCCCACCCTGGATAATTTCCAGAGATATCAGTATCTCCACCAGCTAAAGTAACAGCTGCTTTCACGCGATCTAACACCCATTTTTTTTGTGTCGTCATAGAGCTACGTACGGAATGGGAAAGAAATAGCTCCTGCTCATGCAACTCCAACACTCCAAAATTGACAGAGGTCTGCACCAGACCAAGCATATCCATACTCATAGCCTGCACCCCATCTGGTAAAGCCAGCAACAACTGCACAACTCTTTTTGTGCATGGCACAGTGAGAATGAGAGCCTCCTTTTCAGGCCGAACCTCTGTAGCAACAGTTAAATCCGGCTCTGTCGACGCATATTCTTTCTTGAGTGATTCGCCTATGGAGGCCGCTATATGTAACACCATATCTATTTCGTTGGCCGGTACAAATAGGATTGCTTTACTTTTAGGCGCAATAGCAGTCTCTCTGGTTCCACCATTAAGCTCAGCTAACTGACAGGATGTTTTTTCTGCTATCGCGTTCAATACTCTTGCCATTAAGACATTAGCGTTAGCACGACCCTTGTCAATCTCCACACCAGAATGTCCACTTTTCAGCCCACTTATTTCCAATGTGATTTGAGGTAAGCTTTTGCTTTCTCGTTGGATAGGAACTATAGAATGGACATTAGCCCCGCCGGCGCAACTACACATCAACACCCCCTCGCGTTCGGAATCTAAATTGATGAGTTTATGTCCCGATAAATTGCGGCAGTCAAATGCAAATGCGCCAAGCATCCCAACCTCCTCATCTGAGGTAAACAGAACCTCCAAAGGCGGATGCTCCAACGAATTGTCTTCCAGTAATGCTAAACACATAGCAATCGCGATGCCATTGTCTCCACCCAATGTAGTTCCATTTGCGCGAATCCAGTCCCCGTCTACGAACGGGACAATACTATCTTTCTCAAAATCGAACTCCACGCCAGTATCTTTCTCACAAACCATGTCCGTGTGTCCTTGAAGGATTAGTACATCTGAATTTTCATATCCTATGCTACCAGACTTGCGGATTACCAGATTGTTCGATGAATCTCGAGTCCAAGATAGACCCTGTTCCTCTGCAAATTGGACACAATAGTCTACTAAAGCAGATACATTGCCAGAGCCATGGGGGATTCTACAGATCGATTCAAAAAATTGGAACACTCGTTGCGGCTGTAAACCCGTTAAACCGTTCATAATATCCTCTCCTTGTATAATGTATTTACGGTTTTGGATTGTGGTGGGAACCGCATAAAACCCACTTGTTGTTTCATCAGGCAGATGAGATAATAGGGCCAACAGACAGAGGGTACAGATCAGCTCATTGAAGAAGTGCTTCGGACGAAAGAATTGCGCCTCTGTCTTTGCGGGTAGACACGAATGAGCTGGATAGCGAGTATGCGGGGTATATCTGACGAGGCTGTGCCCTGCAAAGAAGCGTAAGGGAACTCTGTCTGAAATTTTGTAACAGGGGATTTCGCCATGTTCTACTGCGGGATCGACATCGCGAAATACAAGCACGAAGCAACCGTTTATAGATGAAAGTGGGAAAGCCCTACTGGACAGCATCTCATTCGCCAACAGCAAAGAGGGCACGTTTGGAAATTTTCTGCCGAGTTCCGATAAACTCTCCGTACTGTGTAACCCGTACATCCAACCCGGCAAAGGCAGCCAGCTTGTTGGGGGTGTCAAAGCGGTGGATGTCTCCAATTTCGCTCAAAATAATGACCCCAAGGATGTCCAAGATGCCAGAAATCTGGCTATCCCCTGACCGGTATCCCTACCGCCTCTGAATTTATTGAGATCATCGCTTCTTACATACTGCGTCCCTTTCAGCCGCAGACTGCTCCCCGGCACCTTATCATGCCCTGATCACTTCTCATCTTTCTTCCACCTTTTTCGTACTAACCTCTTGACCTTTTATAGCCGGTCTTGCCCATAAAATATAGAAATAGACTCAATGTCACTCTACGCCGGTACGGTTTCCACGATAGAATATTGGATACAGAATGAGATACAATATACAAGCAATGACAATGGCGTTGAGAGTAGGAATCAGGAGTTCTGGTAGCAATAATGCTATGGCAGAGCCAACAATCCAAGCAATAACACCAGCCCAATTGAAACCTGGCTTCTCTGCCCACGCGGCAGGATTACCTTTCTTTATGACAAAGTAGTCCACAGCGACGACACCTACGATGGGAGGTATGAATACAGCCAGGATATTCAAGAAACTGTTGAAATAATTAGTAATCCCAATCACTGCCAGCAGTGTGCCTATGATGCCGGCTCCTAATGTAAACCATGCGCGTTTGTTATCATGGGCGCCTGTCAAACTTAACAATGCAAACCCAGCGGAATAGGCATTACATACATTGGTTGTCCATGTCGCGAGAACCAGCACCAGCATCCCCAAGATGGGACTGCCGACACTGGAAAGCATAGTAACAATGCTTCCAGTGTCCATTCCAACAGCCCCTGAATGGATTGCCAGTATAGATCCGACCAGCATCGTACCAACGCCTACCGGAATGACACCAACTATACTGGAAATAACAACATCTTTTCGGCTTTTACAGTAGCGAGTTACATCACCGGATAAAACAGCGCCAGAAGCAAAACCGCCAATAGAAGTTCCTACAGCAGCAATCATCGACATTTGCGTAGTAGGGGTATGGTTGGTGATTTTAACAATGGATTCAGGGTCGCCAAATACTACAATCATGGCATATACTAAAATGAGAATAAGTGCGGGAACTGCGATGACATTCAGCTTTTCAATCCAGGAATATCCATAAACTGCAGTAATGCACATAATCATTCCCCAAATGATAGTGGAAAGCATGCTGGGGATAGGCACACCAATCCCCTGAAGAATGGATGCAAAGGCTTCACCGCAAACAACTGCTTGAAATCCAAACCAACAAGTGTAACAAAATGCTATGATCAGAGAAACCAATTTGCTTGCACCCGCTTTTCCAAAAGAACTGGAGATTGCAACGACAGCCGGCAACCCACGATCAGCAGAGAGGATACTCATAAGGATCATCATGATAACAGAGACGCTATATCCAATTATCATCGCTAAGGCAGCCAAGCCAAAAGGAAGGCCCATAGTGATGCCAGCGCCAACCATCAGCGCAGGAACACAGCAACAGGAACCAGCCCAAATAAATGCAACTCCAGGCCAGCTTTTCCGTTCTTCTATCGGGATAGCGTTTAGGCCGGCAGATTCCACTTGTGAATTTTTCGCCATATGTTCTCCTCCATTACTTTTTTATTTCCATAATCGTCAGGAGTGTCCAAATATTTGACAAACGGCGTGGGGGACTCCCCCACGCCAAGAGGTGCAAATATATAATCAATCAGTTCAAGGGGATAGCTTTGTCTGCCACAGAATAACCGATTAACTTCAAGATATGAGCCCAGCAACTATATCCAGACTCGTGATCCCACCAGCGCTGAGGAGCCCTGACACCCAGAAGCATTACATTTTGTCCTTCTTTTGTGTCAGCGTTGGTCAGAGGCTTCATTGTGTCAGTATCGAGAAGGATAATGAGTTCCGGGACTACCAGCAGAGCACTATCTTGCGCGTCTCGGATAATAAGATTTTCGTTCTTAAAGTCTATTTTATACAATTTACCATCGTCACCGGTAATTATTGTCTTACCGAAGTCAAATCCATTTTCCACGGAGACATCAATTTTACTGATTTTTCCGGCAGTAAACACCTTATGTTTTACACCAATTTCTTCAAGCTTTTGGGAAAGGTTATCCTTAGTGGTTGCATTATTCCGAAGGATAGCACCCACCTGCTGATCCCGACTAATTTGCCCAATGGCGGATGCCTTTTCATGATCGGCCTTGCTCATCATCCAAGTAGAGAAGCCTACACTCATACCATACGCCATACAGATAGAGCGGGCAATTGTCTCGCAGGCTACACTGTCCAGCGGATTTTTAGGATGGCCTACCACAAGATCACCATTGGAATTTGCCAAAACTAAAGGATCTATCGGGATATTATTGATTGGAGCTAAGCCGGTATTTAACTCGGGTACTGCTCTGCCATTGCCGTCCAGATCTAGCAACGGAAGTCCTGCGTGAAGGGCAGCATAAATGGGAACCATTGTATTAAACCCGCCCTGTTCCCCGGAATAAACGTAGGCAACTTTCTTTCCGGCATCCTCTGCTACTTTCATCATACCTTTAACCACACTGATAGCTTCAGGTCCAAAGCCTTTCTCTTTCATAGCTAACGGAGAACCCAAGCCGGCGGCCATAACCGAATACTCATCGTCCTCCATTTCGCTGAGAGGATAGACTTTTAACTCTACATCCTTAGGGAAGGTGTTCAAAAGGTCCATGCCATTGGAGATCGATCCACCGCCACCTGCACCAAAAAAAGTAGCACCATAAATGACATCCACCAGTTTGTCGTAATCATAGACATCGAACTTCTTCATATCATGCCGCCTCCTAAATTACATGTTTTGTGTGGTATAAGTGTAAAAATTGTTCTATAAAAATTATAGCTCTACACTGTTGATCTGTAATTGTCTTTTGGGACAAAAAAACAGCGGGCCTGCTTATTCGTTTTGAACAAGCAGGCCCGTCAACAAACATTATTCTCTAAGTAGGCGATTCAGGGATACGGCCATATAAAGCGGATATGCGTCAGGCATCTGGCTGGGAACATATCCGAGCAGGTCTTGAGCAATGTGAAGCCGATATTTGATTGTGTTTAAATGGACGAAAAGGAGCTTCGCTGTCTGTGCCATGTTAGATGGAGTATCCAGCAGATATGTCTCAAGCGTAGAAATCAGAACGGGATTGGCTGTTTGGAGTTGATTCAATATATCCAGATACTGTTGCAGTCTTTCACGGTCGCCCAACAACGCGCAACACTGCCTTGCAAACAAAATATCTGAGGAACGCATGACCAATTTCTCTGGATAAATCTTTCGCGCTGCATCAAGACATGCAACGCTATCCAAGTAGGCATTGCGCACGCTTTTCGTAGTCTGTAAGCAATCATAGCAAACAATATCGTAATTGGCGCAGGATTGAGCAAGTAGAGGGCAGATATTATCAAGCAACTCCTGCCTCTGGTCGTACCGGTCAGGGGCGCAAGTGAATACTACCAGGTTTTCTTCGTAATAACTGATTAACAACAAGCTATAATGAGATGAAAAATACTCGGTAATCTCCCGTACTATGCTTTCACTATACTGCTGGCTGTTGTCTTTAGGATGGAAAAGCCACATTTGATTTAGCTTGCTGACATCGATATTAAAAAGTTGTGATAAACGGGTCATTTGACCAACATCATCGTTAATAATAGCCCGAACGATTTCTGTGGTGACCATTTTCTGCGGATTCTTGCTCCAGATATTGATAAATAGTCGAATTAGTTCACTGGTTTGCCAAAGAACATCCTCCGATAAAGAGTCCTTATATTTTAGCAAATACACGCAACGTTCGCCGGGATCGCTAAAGAGAACAGGGCAACGCTGGAGATGGCCGATGCTATCCCCAAGGGAAATTTGCAACGAGTTGAGCCCTTCCATTTTCCTAAGCCACTTGCTTAAATTGTCTTGTATGGTATCAAGTAGGGCGCGCGGCCAGCAAACGCACAAATGGTCTTGCGAAAAGGGATCGGTCAAGATTACAGAAGCATGAAGATGATCGCTTAACATACGCATAAGCGCCTTTATGTTTCGCTGATGGGGAGGCAAATCGGATATACGCTGCAGTAGGTCACTAACGAAGTAGCTTTCCCTCTGACGAGATCGGAATACTTCGAACATAATCTCACCGATAATCTCGCTGTATCGTATATTTAGCCGTCCTTTTGGCATGCAAATCAAAGGAAATTCCAACTCATTACACAGGTCGATCAGTCGTTGATCAACTTCCGGCAGGAGAAATCCCACATAAAACAAGATGAAACCCACAGCACCAATGCTATGATACCGCCTAATATTTTCACACTGCGTTTCTATATCATTCCGGATGTTAGCAAAGGCGGTGATAATCAGTTCACTGCCCTCGTAATGGTTGGAACCGAAAAACTGTTCCAATTCATCGCTTATCTCGGCATATTCTAAAACATTTATAGATTCTACCGGCTGCAATAGTGAATTGTGTCCAGATAAGACTTCTGCACCAGCCATCGATGGCAACCGAAGTACATCAGCAAGGGTAATACTCATGAAAGCCGCCTCATATTAGAGTAGTATTGTGAAAAATTATAGCAAGCATAGTCGATTTTGTAAGAGGGAGTGTACTCATAGAGCGTTTAACTATTTACCTGCTAAATATTTATAAAACATTGATTTTGAGCGTTCAATAGAACTTTTTCAGAATACACTTCATATTTCCTCGCTTTGATTTTCACAACTTCCTATATCGTTTGTTCTTTTTAATGATGCAAAACGATGCCTATTCATGTTCCTCGGCCAGAATTATCCGTGTTTTGTCCTTGTTCCTGATTGTAAGCATTCAACGAATAATCAAAGCGGCCGGTCTGGCGATCAGCTTCCCGCCTATCGCATCGTCTACTATGCAGACGCCTGTCCGCAAAATTTTTCTGTATCTCCTGCTCCTTGTTGCACAGGGGGATACAATCTCGCTTCCTGACAGGTACTTTGTTCATCGCTGGCAGCTTCTACAAGTATACAGACTTCTGCTTTCCGTCTATAGCTACATATTTATAAAAATATCTTGCTTTACTCTGATTCTCCTCAGTCCGCTGTTCCAACATGGTATCGTTCTTTTCCGTCTGTTAGGGAAAGAGCCTTGATGCGATATATTGATTATATCATAATTACAATAAAATCACAGCCTTTCATTTTACTTTTTATGATATAAATTAATATGTATCCAGGCTCTTTTTCGTTAGATAACGTCCAGACTGTATCACCTTTTCTAATTGTTTGCGCTTGATCTGGATGCAGTTCCGTTCCAGATGTACCACGGCGCATCTGGCGCCTCTTTGCCAGCCACTGCAACTTGTTTTCCCCGATCAACGATCAATATGCTATTAGAATTTGATCGGATACATATGATCGATAAAATGATAGACAACCCCTTATCTAATCGGCCACCGTTTTTCTATTTTATTTCACCAACAGCAGGATTGATATCAAGCGTCAAAATATTTCCCATTAAACGCAGGGTGTAGAATCGGTCGCTCGCAGGCCATTTCCATGATTTTGCACCGGACTCTTCTGCGATGCCCTGATCCTGCATTTCCGTGCCTGTGAACGCTGTGACACGATCCTGCCAAATCTGCACAAGTTCATCCGCAACTTCCTGTCCGCCGTCGGTGATCCAGATGGAAACCGCGTCCACGGTCTTCTCACCACCGCACACGGCATGGATCGTTACCGACTCTCCATACAGCTCGGTCTGATACATCCGGCCGATATATGTCGATTTATCACTCGTCCAGTTCTCCTCTCCACCGCCGAAAACATCCGCAATATCTCTATCTGCCTTACCGATCAGCTCATCGGCATCCGCGATAGTGTATTGTATAGCCTCTGCCTGTTCGGTATCCGACTTTTTGCTGGTCCCAGCCCCCGCAATGCTACAGCCCATCAGCAGCAATGCGCAAACCAGACTGATCCCACCGGCAAACGTCTTTTTCTTCATAGGTCCTTCCTCCTCGTATAATAACAAAAAATAACAATAACAATCGAATAAAACAGAAATAGAACATTTCAAGGGAGGAAGTGTGCTACCTGGAAGCACGCTTCTGTCCAGAATAAGATTTCCATAGAATCTGTCGAAAATAGAGGTCTTATCTCATGAAACTGTACAAAATGTTAGCAAAAGAATTTCTTGCGGAATACACAGATACGCTTCAGAAGCTCTAAAACCTGACGCATGAGGAAATGGCGGAGCGGCTGCGCATTACCAGCCGGGCATACGGAGATTTAGAGCGTGAGCAATACCGCTTTTCTGCAATCGCTCGGCTTTTCCTTCTGCTCATGTTGAACGCTGATGAACTAAACGCCTTCCTGAAGGGATTCCGTAAAAGGAGTCCCCCTAAGAACACCCCCGATATTTCCGAAATTTTCACACTGTTATACCAACTCGGTCTTACGGCAAATTACACTGGCTTCTTTCACACCTCTTATGCAGTGTATCTGGCGACCCAGCAGCCAGACCGGCTGCTCTGGTGGCAAAATGGCTGTATCCAGAAGTAGCGAAACACTACGCGACTACCTAGAAGTGCGTAGAGCGTAATATTCGTACCGCCGTTAATGTCGTATGGGACCCCCACCCAGCACTGCTGGAAACATTAGCCCAGCATCCATTGCCCCAAAAGCCAAAAGCATCGAAGTTCCTTTCTATCTTGGCGCTACATCTTTCCTTTGGAACCAGTAGCGTAGCGAAAAGGCCGGCAGGCATTGAGATGCCCGTGATACAATAGCTGTAGGACAGCAGGGTCAAGTTTTGGTTCCTCCAGTTGAGCCACAAGGCTGCTCAAAGGAAGTCTGTTCCCCTGAGCCGGAAGTTAGCTGCAAACTCATTGGCTGTTCGTCGGAGGAAAGGCCGCTCTTTCAGCCGTGAGGGATATCGCATTGGTCTTCTCTGGAATGATTCTGATACACGAGGTTGCGGATGCTCCGGTTATCATGGGTATCTCAAAGCCTGCACTCCAGTTTTTCCATGCAGAATAACCTGAGTGGTGCTAAACGGTTGTCAGAGAGAATCGTGTCGGCGCTTGGTTCCATGTAGCTCAACGATGTAGTGATTGCCTCCATCTATGGTGACAGCCTTGTTTGCGCACTGCATGAGGATGTGGCAGCTTGAGCCGGTTTCAACGGAAGATCCATGTTCTCAACCCAAAGCAGGCGCATGATTTCAAGGAAGCCTATCCAGACCTGCCGAAAAACGACTGGGGGATGCCTTTGTGATTGCCGACCATCTCCATTTCGGCAGAATCAACAGGGAGGTCTATCTTACCGCTTGCCTGTTACCGTAAACAACTCCGTGAACCAAGCCATTGCCGTATCCACCGCTTCGATGTAGGCCTTGGAAAAGCGGGGCAAGATCTTGGACAAGGCATTGAACACCAGTTTGAGATCATTCGAAACACGCTGACATCCATCCCAGGCATTGGCAAAGTCTACTCAGCCGGTATCGTCGCTGAAATCGGCGATATTCACCGTTTTGATTCTCAAGCCTCTGTCGCCAAATATGCCGGTCTTGTCTGGTACAAGAACCGGTCTGGCAACTTCGAGGCCGAACACTCCAGAATGATCAAATCCGGCAACCGCTATCTCCGCTACTACCTGCTGGAAGCTGCCAACTTTGTGAGAAGATGCGACTCCGCGTTCTGGCGCTACTATGACCTCAAATCAACAAATACCAGCACAAACGCGCACTCGCTTTAACTGCCAGAAAACTGATTCGGTTGATCTTTCGACTGCTGAAGGACAACCGCCTGTATATCCCATTAGAGAGCTGGGCTTATTACTTGCCGCTCTGACGCCAAAGCCCTGTTTCTAAAATCATAGGGGGTAGGGCTTGGTTCGATGTTGCCTTTTTCCTGACTAAATAGCCGTTTCACTTCACTTTTCTTCAAAATTTTCATATATCATCTCCTTGACTTCATACCATTGGACTTTTTACAATGGCGGCTCTATTCAAACAGCAGACCGTGTCAGCCGCTGCACCCAATCCGTGTCCCACTCATACCGCGCAAGCTGTTCTGAGGGCACTCCAAAATAATTAAACCAATAGGCCGCACGACCGCGGTCGCTGGTCGCATCATAATACCGCCATACACCGTCCAGATAGGCGATATTCCACATGTGGTTTTCACCGCCCATCGTGCCGGTGACGGTATAGCACGGGATATCTGCCGCTTCAAATAAGCGCTGTACGGCCTGTGCATACCCGCCGCAGATGGCAAGCCCGTCGTGCAGCGCGCCATAAGCGGTCTGCGAATCGTACGGCATATTGTCTCGGTCCACGTAATACCGCTGGTCATATCGCACGTTTTCGGTCACATAGGTATACAGCGCTTCGGCCTTCTCGGCCCCAGTCATGTCCGCTGTGATGATTTCATCTACCACTTTACTGGTTAGGCGGTCAATCTCGGATAAACGTTCCAGCGCCTCCGTCCGGCCCAGATGATTTTGTGGCGTAAAGGTGATCGCTGTGCCGTCCTCGTTCAGCTGGCACAGGATATAGCTGCCGCCAGCCTGCTGAAGCGCCTTGTTCATATCGTCCACCGTCAGTTCCGGATCGGTGATGCGGATGGATACACTTTCTTTCGTTTTATTGTCCCATGCGATCCGGATAAGATCGTTCAGGCAGGCGGCCTTCACACCCTGAAAACCCGTTGGATAGTCCCCGCTTCGATAGGGCATGTAGGAGAACGTGCAGCGCAGCACGCTGTTGCTGACCGAGACCTGCATATCATAGGCGTATTTATACGCCGGATGCTCGGAAAGCAGGCTGTTATAGAGGTTCTGCACATCCATTTTAAGATCAGAGGTATCTTCCAGCGCAGCGATTACAAAGGCGGCAGGCTGCCGCACCGTCGCAATCGCATCGTTGAGTTCTGCCTTGATCTGTGCAGTATCTGTTACGCAGAGCACCTCCTCTCCGCTGTCTGGGTTTTCCGACTCAGTCGGCTCTTCCGGTTCCACCGGCTTCTGTGGCTGATCCAGGCTCATATTATCCCGGATTGCCTGCCGCAGCGTCACCATATCTGCATCCGCCCAGAACGCAAGCAGCTTCTGCTCGGCCACAGTATCGCCCTCAGGCTTGGCACCCAGCACGAACACCGCAAAGGTGTCCGCAATATCCTCATGGAAGTAATTTGCACCGTAGCGGCTGACATAGTGCGTCGGGTTTTGTTCGTAATCATTTACACCGGCACCGGTGTCGATCTGCTTCCAGAAGCGGTCATAAAACGTCTTGCGGAACGAGCCGGGTACAAAGCCCGCTGGGTCGTGCGTATCGCTGCCGACCAATAGGTCAACCTGTGTCTCATCTTCGAGCAGCACATGGCCGTACTCATGAAGGATGGTATAAGTCAGCTTGCTCCAGTCGCGCGAGTTACCGTTTTCATCATACACATCGTAGTAGTCGATGCTGATGGAAAAGCGGGTGTTATCCGTCCCGCCGTTTTCGTCCTCAACCGGCGAGGTATAGGCCAGAACATTGCTGTAGCCGTCGGTATACAGGTTAAACTCCGCAATTTTGACACGCGCCTCATCCGGCAGGATAGCGCATAGGAAGTCCCACACCTTTGCGTGCTGGGCATTGCCGATCTGCGCGCGGCCGTTCACGACCGGATATTCTGCGATCACGTTGGTGATGCCGAGCGAATAGTTTGACACTGTGACCATACAGCCCTCAGCCGTATCCGACAGAGTGATGTATTTGCTGTACACCTCGTCGGCCCAGCTTTCACTTCCCTGCACCGAAGCGGATGGCGCACCGTACATTGCAGTGATCAGGCTGCGCACCTGATCTGAGGTGTAGCCGGTTTCGGTGGGATGGATCTCAATATTCTGCAAAAAACCGTTGCGGTAGCGGTAGTAGGTGTTCATCGGCTGTTCTCCGTCGAACCACCGCATAGAGTACAGATAGGTGTCGTAAACATCGGTCCAGCCGTCGCCGTTTACCTCTTCCGTATCCACCAGCTCGCCGACAACGCCTATATAAGCCTCTGTGTCCGCGAGCGAGCTGTTGAAATAAATCACGTTCTGGCGGGTCTGGCGGTAGGTATAGCCCTCCGCCTGCGCATGCGCTATATCCCTATAGGACGGCGTATCCGCATCCGCGATTTCCTGCACTGCAGCGGTCACGGTCTGCGCCGCGCCTGCAAGGGTATACAGGTCAATCTGGCTGGCGACATCCGCCGCCGAGTGATAGAGGTAGCCGCGCCCGTTCTGCATCACCAGAACGCTCGGCACGCCCGCCAGTTGGAAAGAGGCGTGGTCGCTCGCGGTCTCCGCGCCCATCATAAAGGAGGCGTTTTTCTGCCCGATCAGGTCGCTCAGCCAGTTGGTTTCGCCGTCCATCGTACAGACCTTGCTGCCGCTCGAACCGAGTCCGCCCAGCATATCCAGTTGGATGTCGCCGATCATGCGGCTGCGCTCTGCTTCGGAGAGCTTCGAGGTGTAGTACCGCGAGCCGTTTTTTCCGTTTTCCTCATCCGTAAAGCTGATGAAGCGGATCTCGGTATCGGTCGCCGTGTCCTTCATCGCCTCCGCAACCGCGAGCAGCGCGGTCACGCCCGAAGCATTGTCATTCGCACCGTAGGCCGTCGGCACACTATCATGGTGGGCAGACACCAAAAGGATATCTGCATTTGCCGCTGCCGCCGGCTTGACCGCAATCACGTTAGCGCCGGTCTGCCCTGCATCATTCGTATAGTCTTGCGTGCTGACCAGATAGCCCATCTCTGTGAAACGGCTTTGCAGATACTGCACCGCCGCCTGCTCACCCACCGAGCCGATCGGGTGATGCTGCATGCTTAGGGTCTCAAGATCCTTCTGGAGCTGCGCGGTATCCGGCAGCTGTGCATCCCGCTGGAGGATCAGCACGGCCTCCGCCAAGATGATGGTATCCTCCGGTGCAAGGAGGTGGTTGGATCTGCCGTTAAGCAACCCGATCTTGCTACACCAGAGCACCGCGTCCCATGCCCAGTCTGCAACCGATGCCGCATCCGTGTAGGCGGAAAGCTCACTGCCGCTGACCGCTGGCCCACCTGCGCTGCGGTACAGCATAGCGGCAAATTCCTGCCGTGTCAATGGTCTTTCAGGCTGGTACTTTCCGTCACCAAGGCCTTCGACAAAGCCCTGCTCAGCGGCCCATGCAGTTGCATCGGCATAGGTTTCCGGCACGTCGGTAAATGGCGTGTCTGCCGGTGCATTCGGCCGCCCTGCCACCTCATATAGCAGTTGCACCGCCTGTCCGCGTGTAACAGCGGCCTCCGGTGCATCCAGAATATCTTCGCTTAACGCAAGCGATTGTGCCCAATCCCTTGCGTCCTGCGCCCATCCTGGCCATGCAGTGGCACCAGATGTACCTGCCAATATAGTGGAACACAATACAGCCGACACGATCGCCCTTTTCATATGTATCACCCCTGTCTGAGATCATAAAATAAACCGTTTGGTTTGTTTTATATTACAACAAACAGACCAAACAGTCAATTCCTGTATTGCTGTATCATAGAAATTTTGCTATACTGTAACCAAGAGGTGATGGATTATGAAGCAGGCAGAACGAAGCCGGCGCAGCCGCAGCATGATCCGCATGCACGCGTTTACCGAATTTGCCGAGCACGGATATGCCGGCAGCGGTATCAACCAGATTTGCACCAGAGGAAACATTTCCAAGGGACTGCTATATCATTATTATGAAAACAAGGATGCACTGTATCTTGACTGCATATCTCTTTTGTTTCAGGAAATGACGAATTTCCTGCGTGGGCAGCTTGATCTCTCCACACTGACGATCGACCAATACTTTGCCATGCGCATAGATTTTTTTCAGAAGCATCCGATGCATCGTCAGTTGTTTTACGATGTGCTGATATATCCGCAAAGCCATTTGGCCGAACAGATTGCAAAATGCCGACAGGAGTTTGACCAGTTTAACGATCATGCATTGCGCACCATCCTGCAAAAAGAAAATCTGGCCGATCGTCTGACGCTTGATCAAGCTATTGCGCAGTTTCGAGCGTTTGTAAATTTTCTGGGGGTCTATATCCGTGAGGATTCGGTACCCGATGCTGAGCAGAAAGCACATGAATTGCTGCACACAATGTTGTATGGATTGATCATGCGCTAGTATACTAGTTATATACAATGGAAAAGTCTTATCTGAAATGATCTTATGATGTAGTCAAAGATTTCAGATAAGGCTTTCCTCTATCTACGCCATTCACTTTTACAGTCGATTTATCTGTGAGCGGCAGCGGGCTTCGGGACACTTTGTCTCAAAGCAGGGGAGCTTGTCGGAACGGTGACAGAGAAAAAGAGGATGCAGGCCGAAAGAACAGCGGGAACGGGGGATGCTATGGGCTGCGGGAGAAACCAGCAAAATACGGGGGTATTCCAAAAACTTTTCCATAACCCGACATAACGAAAGCCCGCAAAGACCTGAACGGCCTTTGCGGGCTCTTTTGTGGGAGCTATACAGTTTTCAGATACTAACCCAAGGCCATAGCCATAGGCATCCCTCGTTCCGGTATTTTATGGTGGAAATTAAGTTTCTGCCGCATAGTGAATAAGCAACAGCTCCTTTTCTCTTTTTATGAGCTTCTCCGAACCCTCCGCCGAAGCGAAAGGCTCGGAGAAGCCGAGGCCGAAGCCCCCAACTTCGTATGGTTTACCCTTGTCTCCCGTCCTATCTGTCAGTTTGATACTTCGTCCAATCTGGGTCAGCGGTCAGCTTGGTCCAATGCTCATGCACATCTCCCTCGCGGTTGAAATCATGGCTGTTGGTAGCCTCCTGTACCGCCAGATAGTACCATGCGCCCGGCTGCCAAGGCAATCGTTGAGAAATCCCAATAACCATGACTGCACACAGCAAGCATGACAGTATTCGCTTTTTCGTGTAGTGAAGTCCTCCTGTTTTTCTTTTGTCATGGCTTGGGGACAAAGTGTCCCCAAGCTCGTCCCTCCCCTATTAAGAGAGGATGATGATTGGATCAGCCGCTCCCGTGCGGCCGCCGCCGTTTCTTCCGGTGGCTGCTGTGCCAGATATTGCAGCGCATTATTCCATTCTTCCAGAGAAGCGGCATCGGCTGGCAACTGCTCCAATATTCGGGCCAGCCGCACCCGCTGCCATTTGTCCAGATAGCGCAGATCAGATAAATACATGCAGTCCGCTTGAATAGAAAGAGCGTCCACAAGCGGTATTTCAAAGGTCATCGTTCCATCACCTCGCTTTCGTTCCATCCCACAGTCAAAGCCTCCGTTTCCAGTAGCCGGTCATAGGCTTGCTCGATCAGAAGTTCCAAACTGGCTCGGATGCCCTCTTGTGTGGCAACGCACAGTTTCCGCAGGCACCGGGGATTGCATTTTTCCGGCGATACCCGCGCGTCACGGGACAAGGACTGGAGACGGACATTGATATTCCCCCTGTCCATCAGTTTGCCATACCGGGTACAGAACACCGGGCCGCTCCCGATCCCCCGCTCCCCAGCATAGGCCAGCAGCTCCGCCCGCAGGCAGGGAGGGACGCGCAGCCGCTGTGGAGCAAATACCCAGCCCTCCCGCACGGCCTCCACGGTCACACTGGCCAAGGCATGAAGCGGCAGATCCATTGTGCCGAACATCAGCACCAGCAGATAGGTCTGGCGTTTGCCCAGCAGCTTTGCCGTCTGGAGCAGCCGGAGATATTCGTTCCGGGTCAGCTCCGGCAAAAGTGTTCCCTCGTTTAAGGGAAGCTGCCCCGCTTGTAGGTCCCGCCGCCCGGCAAACTCCAAAAGGCTGTTGACGGTGGCGGTGCAGCTATTCACGGTGCCGGGGGAATAACCCTGATCCAATAACTCGGACTGCCAGTTGGAAAGAAAGGTGGGGGTCAGATTGCTGTCCTCCGGCAGACTTTTCCGCAGCTTGGAGAGGTTGCGGCGGTAGACGCTGATGGTATCTTTTGCCCGCCCATGCTCCCGCAGGTTTTCCAGGAACCGCAGCTCCAGCTCGTCCGTCAGGCACAGGCCGGGCCTATGGTCGCGTTCTGTATTTTCGGAAAGGCCAGACCTTTCCTGTATCTTTTCCGCTGGCATACCCATTACCTCTCAGCAGTCAGAATTAACATTCCGCACACAGCTTTAGTGCTCATGTGTCCATTGGAAAGGCCAAACACAAAAAATAAGCGTCCCCTGCTCCCGTGAAAGGAGAGCGGGGGACGCACGAAACCAGGCCGCAAAAAAATCTTCTTTTTGCGGCTGGCTTTTTCACGCCCAAAAGTTAGGAACTTCCTTGCTTTTCAAGGACAGGAATGATATAATTATTTTGCATATGTAGTCCCGCAGGTAGAAAAATCGTTTTGTTTGGGGCGGAATGTTAACTCCGCCTACGACACCAGCCCCAAGCGGTCAAGCTGGCGCTGGTGCTCCGCGCCGGAGGTCAGGAGATAGATACGGGTCGTTTCAATGGAGCTGTGCCCCAGCACGTCCGCCAGCTTTGCAATATCCCGGTAGGCCCGGTAGTAGGCCGTGGCGAACAGATGCCGGAGATTATGGGGGAACACCCTGGACGGCTCCACCCCCGCCCTGACGCACAGCCGTTTCATTTCCGCCCATATCTGCCGCCTTGAAAGACTTTTGCCGTTTCCCGTGAGAAAAATCTCGCCGGAAGCGGTTTTGTTTTTCTTGGCGTATTTCAAGAGCTTCCGTGCCAGCTTGGTGGGAATGAGGATCACCCGGACTTTCCCTTTCAGGGAGATTTCCGCCCGGCCCCGCTGAACGGCTTCCACGGTGAGATAGCGAACCTCGGACACCCGGACGCCGGTAGCGCAGATCGTCTCCATCACCAGCGCCAGCCGTTCCTTGCCCAGCTCCCGCGCCGTGGCGATTAGCCGCTCATAGTCTGGGCGGGTGAGTTCGCGGGCCGGGTCACGGAACAGCCGCCGCTGTACCTTGACGAACCGCGCCCGGCAGCCCTCCCAGCCGAGAAAACGGAACAGGCCGTTGAGCGCGGACAAGGCCGCGTTCACCGTGGAGGGAGCGCGGCGCTCCGCCAGCAGCCGATCCTTCCAGCCGGTCACGGCCTCCCTGGTAACGGCCTCCCCATCCAGCCAGAGTGAGAAAGCCCGCACATCCCGCAGATATTTTTCCAGCGTGGCCGGGGTCCGTTCCTCCTGCTTCAAATAGCGGCCATAGGCCGCGATCCGCTCCGCCGTCAATTTGAAATATTCCATTTCGTAGCCTCCTGTCTGCAAAGTATGAAATTATTTTACCTTGCAGGCTGGCCGCTATGCGGACAAACTTCCAGGAAGCGCAAACCCTTGATTTTCAAGGCTTTTTCAGGGGTGCGCACTACCGGCAAGCAATGCAAGTGTGAATACACACTCACATTTCCTGCCGTCTGCTTGTTGAGGGCAGCGCCCCCAAGCCCCTTCTGAACACAGAATTTCATTCTGTGGCTGCGCGTTCTGCGAACGCTTTTTTTATCTGTACCCGGTGCCCCGTTTCGGAGCATAGGGTGTCGTGAAACGCGACATCCTATGGTACTTTTAGGGTGTCCTAAAATGGGGCACCTTCCTGGAAGATGGGGTGGTAAAATACCACCCCAGTTTTTTCGTTCCGCGACGGTGGCGACGATCGCAACGGTGCTGGGAGTACCCCTCAAAACACCGTCGCGACCGTTGCGAGCGTCGCGCTTTGCTCGATTACTTCAAACGCGGGTGCTTCCACCACCATGTAGGTCAGCCGGATACGCCGTCCGGCGTGCTTGGTTTTGTTCTCGTACTTCACCTGATGCTCTTCCAGCAACCGTCTGGCATTCACATTCAGATGTTTGATGAGCCGGTTTATCGCCATATCCGTTTGAATCGCCTAGGCCAGCTCGGTGGGACTGCCTTCCTCCATTCGCGGTTCGCGGAGGATACAATCTTCGCCACGGCTTCCAGCACAGGGTCAGGAGACTGCTTCCAAAGCTCATTCTCTGCATGGTCGGAGACCCCAAACCAGGCGCTCTTGGTCTTTGCTCAGATACAGCCGCTGATCCGGCTGGTCTCTGCCCACCACCTCAAGAGTAGCCTTGCTATCTGTCCGCTTTTCCTTCTGCATCAAGAGTGCCCCATCCGCACAGCCCAGCAAGCCGGTTGTACCAGAAATCATCTCAAAGCTGTCTCCAGCAGGCTGCTTTCTGGTGCGGTGGACAATCAGGACACAGACGCCATATCGGTCGGCAAATTGTTTCAGCTTGCCGATTACCTCATAGTCGCTGGAGTAGCTGTAACTGTCGCTCACCGCTTCCCTGACTTTTTGCAGGGTATCCACGATAATCAGCTTGGTATCGCTGTGTTCCAGAGCGAACTTTTCCAGCTGTTCATCCAGGCCACCGCCAATCATTTTAGCGGGTGGCGAAGTGGAGGGAGCTTGTCCCCTCTACGCCGAACATACGAAACATCCGGCGTTGCAAGCGGCTCTCGTCATCTTCCAGAGCAAGATAGAGGACAGTTCCCTGATGGGGCTTGTAGCCCACAAGTTCTGTCCAGTGCTGACATAGTAGGCGATTTGGGCCACCAGGAAGGACTTGCCGATTTTGGGTGCTTCGGCAAGGATATATGCTCCAGTATAGAGCAGGTTTTCAATCACTGCGGACTTTATCTCAAACACATTGTCCATCAGCTCATCCAGGGTTACAGTGTGCAGGTAAGCTGGGTCGCTCATACGGCGCATCTTCCGATAAAGTTCCTCCAAATCTCTTTCGGAAGAATTGCTTTTTTCCTCTGGGTCTGGTATAGTGAACTTAGAATTTGTAGAGATTGACTGACCACATCATCTGCGCCAACAGATGAGCCATGGGCAGTCATTTTCTTTTTTCATCGGTCATAGGCAAAGTCCTCCTGCATTCCGTTCATAATAGTTGCGATCATCTGGATAGTGTCCAGCAGATCATCATTCACGCCCTCCCCGGCCTCGATCCGGCGCAGCTCGTCCAACACAGCGGCCAGCTGATCCCGCAGCGCTTTATAGACCCTGGGGTTACCCTAGACCACCACATTCCGGCAAAGCAGTCGTCGGATGATGTAATCCTGTTTAGTCAAGCCGGTGAGCTTCACCAGTGCTTCCAGATGGAGGTCTTCCTCCGCTGATACCCTGAACACCACTGTCTTGTTTCTCCAGCGGTTGTGGTTGTCATAGTTCTTCTTGGACATTTTCTTACGCTCCTTTCTCGTTTTTTAGTGAATCCAGCTTGTCGGCCATTTCTACCTGACGGGTGGGGAAAAGATGGGCGTAGTGGTAGATGATGTCGATACTCTCATGCCCCACACGCTCCGCGATGGCCAGGGTGGTAAAGCCCATGTCAATCAACAAACTGATGTAGCTATGTCTCAAATCGTGGATGCGAATGCGTTTTACTCCGGTTTGCTTACAACCACAATCCATTTCCCGGTGGAGATAGCTTTTGCTGATGGGAAACATCCGGCTCCACGCCGTAGAACTGCTTGAGGTAGTCCTGCAACTCGTCACAGAGGAACTGGGGCATCTGGATCACCCGGTTGCTCTTGGGCGTCTTGGGAGTGGTGATGACATCCTGCTTGTTGATCCGCTGGTACGACTTGTTGATGGTGAGGGTGCGCTTCTCAAAGTCGAAATCCGCCGGGGGTAAGGCCAACAGTTCTCCCTCCCAGACACCGCACCAGTACAGAACTTCAAAGGCGTAAAAGGACAGCGGCTTATCCATCATGGCCTCGGAAAACTTAGTGTACTCCTCCCGGGTCCAGAACAGCATCTCCTTTCGTTCTTCTGCCCCATGTTGTCCGCCTGCCGGGCCGGGTTGATATTCAAGCCGTAAAACCGTGCAGCATGATTGAAAATGGCGCTGAGCTGATTGTGAACGGTCTTAAGGTAGGTTTTGGACAGAGGTTTGCGTGACAGTCCCGCATTTCCCGAATCTCGTTCTGCCAGCGCATAATGTCCTTGGCAGTGATCTCCGACAGCTTCCGCTTGGCAAAGTAGGGCAGAATCTTCTTTTTGATGATACTCTCCTTGGTGAGCCAGGTGTTGAGCTTCAGCTTGGGCTTAATATCCCTTTCATAGAGAGCAACGAAGCTCTCAAAGGTCATGTTCACATCGGCCTGCTTTTCCATCAGGAACTCCCGTTCCCATTCCAGCGCCTCCCGCTTGGTGACAAAGCCCCTTTTGAGATTCTGCTGGCGCTCACTCTTCCAGTCGGTGTAGCGGAACTGTACATACCAGGTTCCGTTGTCCTTGTTCTTAAACGCTGCCATAATTACTCCCCCTTTCTCGCCGTCTCGGTTCTCGTGCCGTAAAACTTCTCGTGGAAGAGTTTGCGGTCGATCCGCCCGGAAATCGTGATGCAGCCGTTTTTCGCCAGTTCCTCATTCATCTGCCGGATAAGCTTTTAGGCGTATGGAACGGATACCCCCAGTTCCTCGGCCACTTCATTGACGCGCATAAAAATCTGGTTTACCATAATAAATACCTTCCTTTCCTTAGTGTTGGTGACTGCTGTCTGCGGTTATTGCGTTCCATAAATGCCTCCTTGCCAATGTCCGCCTCTTTTCTCTGATTTGAAACTAGAAATCTGGCGGGTCATTTAATATGCTATGGTATCTAAGCGTATTCGCTTAGTGCTCTTATGGCACTATACATATACGCTTAGTTCAAGCCTTTTTGAGAAAGTATTATTAAATAAATTTGCTTAGATTATCTTGACAACGCTAAGCAAATATGCTATGTTTCTTATAAGAATAACCATAGATGTGAGCTAAATATATGGCGATTGGTGAACGAATTCACTTTTTCCGTCTCCTGCGGGGGATGACACAGAAATATCTCGGTATGGCGCTAAGCTTCCCGGAGAAGTCTGCCGATGTGCGCCTTGCACAGTACGAAACAGGATCAAGAACCCCAAAGGCAGACCTGACCGCTGCCCTGGCTGAGGTACTGGATATCTCACCCCATGCGCTTTCTGTCCCTGACATAGACTCCTATGTAGGGCTGATGCACACGCTGTTTACCCTGGAGGACAACTATGGACTCAAGATCAGCGAGATGGATGGAGAAATCTGCCTGAAAGTCGATGTGCGAAAGAACAAGGACGCCGCCCGGCTGCACGAAATGCTCTGTTCTTGGCAGCAGGCCGCTGCCATGTTGGAGGCAGGTGAGATCTCCAAAGAGGATTACGACAAGTGGCGCTACCACTACCCGGAGTTTGACAAGGCTCAGACCTATGTGAAGGTGCCGCCCCAGGATCTCGCTTGACCATCTCACTTATAGGCCATGAGAGGGGCCGTTTGTTGCACAGGACAATAATAAAAAGAAAGCTAACTGACTAATCAAAATCAGTTAGCTCTCTTTTTATGAATAATGAAAAAATGTTGCCAAATCGTTGCCACAGAGGGCATCACGCCTTAGAAAACCCAGTCATTCCGGGCTTTTTCAGACCTCTGAAATCATTCCCACTCAATCGTTGCTGGAGGCTTGGACGTAATATCATACACAATCCGGTTGATATGGCCGACCTCGTTTACAATCCGCACACTCACACGGTCGAGTACCTCATACGGAATCCGCGCCCAATCGGCTGTCATAAAGTCGGTGGTAGTCACCGAGCGCAGCGCGACCGTATAATCATACGTCCGTCCGTCGCCCATCACGCCGACCGAACGCATATTGGTCAATACTGCAAAATACTGGTTCATCGTATGCTCCAAACCAGCCTTTGCAACCTCATCGCGAAAAATAAAGTCTGCCTCACGCAGAATATCCAGTTTCTCCCTGGTGATCTCACCAATGACGCGAATCGCAAGGCCCGGGCCTGGGAACGGCTGGCGCATGACCAAGTATTCCGGCAAATCAAGCTCGCGGCCAAGCTGGCGCACTTCATCCTTAAACAGCAGGCGCAGCGGCTCTATGATCTCCTTGAAGTCCACGAAATCCGGCAGGCCGCCGACGTTGTGGTGGCTCTTGATGACCGCCGCGTCACCCGCACCGGATTCAATCACGTCTGGGTAAATCGTTCCTTGGACCAGATAATCGACCTTGCCGATTTTTTTGCCTTCCTCCTCGAAAACGCGGATAAATTCCTCACCGATGATCTTGCGCTTTGTTTCCGGATCGGAAATACCGGCCAGCTTGTCCAGGAAACGCTTCTCCGCATCCACACGGATAAAGTTGATGTCCCATTTCGCAAACGCGGCCTCGACTTCGTCTCCTTCATCCTTACGCATAAGGCCATGGTCGACAAAAACACATGTCAACTGATTTCCGACCGCTTCGGCCAGCAAAGCTGCCGCAACGGAGGAATCCACGCCGCCGGACAGCGCCAGCAGGACCTTGCCATCGCCGACCTTTTCCCGAATCGACTTGATCGACGAATTCTTATAGTCCTCCATCGTCCAGTCGCCTTTGGCGCCGCACACCTCATAAAGGAAATTTTTCAGCATCAACGTACCGTTTTCTGTGTGATTGACCTCCGGATGGTACTGCACGCCGTAAAAGCCGCGCGCCTCATCCGCGATCGCTGCTGTCGGACACATTTCGGTATGTGCGACAAGCGAAAAGCCCTCCGGTACTTTCGCCATGTAGTCGCCGTGGCTCATCCAGGATATTCCCTGCTCCGGAAGCCCCTTGAACAGCTTGCAGCCCGTATTATAAAATGTATCCGTTTTTCCATATTCGCGCGCTGTATCCTCCTGCGCGGCAGTTACCTCGCCCCCCAGCGTATGCGCCATAAGCTGGCAACCGTAGCAAATCCCTAAAACCGGAATGCCCAACTCAAAAAGCGCCGGATCGCACTTCGGAGATTTTTCATCATAAACGCTGTTCGGTCCACCGGTAAATATGATGCCGATTGGATGCATCGCCCTGATCTCCTCAAGCGGGGTTTTGTAGGGCTTGACCTCACAATATACATGATGTTCACGCACGCGCCGCGCGATCAACTGGTTATACTGCCCGCCGAAGTCCAGCACCAGAACAAGCTGATGGTTTTCCATTCTCATTCTCCTTTCCCTGTTCCTGTATTCCTTATATAAAAATTATGCCACAAAGCACGAATTTCGGCAAGCATTTTCCCCCTATTTCCTGCCTTTCGGCAAGATTATGGTTTCGCTTGCAAATATTCCGGAAAATTTATGCATAAAGCCCTTCAAAGCGGTGCATACTGCGGGATGCAGAACATTCTGGAAAGGGTGTATGATTTTATGGATCGAAAATTATTGATCGCTGTACTGCTGCTGCCCGCCACAGTACTCTTTTCCGGCGTGGCGCTTGCAGCCGGCCTGACATCGGAAACGCCGGCTGCGGGCGTCCCTGCAGCCTATGCCGTCGAGGCAGAGACTTGCGTAGAGATACCGATTGAGGTAGAGCTGACCGCTGCGGATTCTGATAATGATATTGTTCTGTACCAGCTTACCGAACAGCCTCGTCTCGGCACTGCATCGATCGAAGGAAATATTCTATCTTATTCCCCTGCGAAAAAAGCGGGCAAGGATAAATTTTCCTATACGGTTGTCGATGCCAATGGGAATACGGCGGAGCCTGCCGACGTTACGATCACAGTGAAAAAGAACCGCGCTGGACTCACCTATTCCGACATGACGGGAAATCCCGCGCATTATGCCGCAATCTGCCTGTCGGAAAATGGTATTATGACCGGCGAAAATATTGGCGGCTGTTCCTTCTTCCGTCCTGCCCAGACCGTGACGCGCAGCGAATTCATCACTATGGCAACCGCGGTCGCCAAGCTTCCGGTTGAACCGACCCAGCAGACCGACTTTGCCGACGACCGTGGCCTCTCTCTATGGGCAAAGCCCTTTGTGAGTACAGCCGCCGCAAATGGGCTGGTCAGCGGATACCAGACCGCCGGCGGCCTGGCCGAGATACGGGGACAGAACCCCATCACATTGGCGGAAGCAAGCGTTGTGATTCGAAATCTTCTGGGAGAGGCGCTCGACGGCGCGGAATATGTTATCGCCCCCGAGCATACCGCAGAAATGGACTGGGCGCAAAGCGCGGTCAGCAGCATGTCTCGGTTGGACGTGCTCTCCCCTCTTGCTTCGATGCTGGACAGCGGCGAACCGATTACCCGGCAGGTCGCCTGTGAAATGTTATACCGCGCAATGTTGCTGATGGAAAATTAAAGGAGGGGCGCTATGCGCCCCTCCTTTCAGGTATCACTTTTTTCAAAGTCGCGGTACAGCAGGCTCGGCTGAATCCCCGTATTGTTCTGATATTTTCCACTGGTATACGGATCATACTCTCCATCGATATCGTGATAATAAATCTGACAGATCTCCACATTAGGATAAATCCGAATCGGCTGCACGCAGAATATCTCCAATGTCCAGTAACCCGCAAACCCCACGTCTCCAAAACCAGCGGTAACATGGATGAACAGACCCAAGCGTCCGGTCGACGACCGTCCCTCCAGCATGGGGATATACCGGTCTGTCACCGTATATTCGTTTGTGCGCCCCAGGTACAGGCGGTTGGGCTGTAAGAGCAGGCCTTCCTCCGGTATCTCGATACGGTGCGCCGTATTCGGGGTTTTCATGTCAAGTACATCGTTATCATAAACAAGCAGCTCGTTCGCCAGCGACAGGTTATAGCTGTTCGGATTGACCCGCTTTGGATCGAATGGCTCGATAATAATTTCCTTGCCGATATGCTTTACAATCTCCTTACCGGACAGAATCATATACTTCCCTCTTTCCGCATTCACAATATACCTTAGCCGATATCTCAAATGAAGGTACGGCAATCCATATAGGATCTTATCAAACCACATCCTGCTTCTCCATTTTTACTCGATGCGGAGTCTTTCCACCGCCGCCTCATCCGGCGTGACGTAGGCTGTTTGGTACACATGATAGATCACCATACCCGGCTTGGCCCCCGCCGGCTTTTTGACCTGCCGTACCGGCGTGTAATCTACTGGCACAAGCGAGGACTGCCGCGCTTTGGAATGGTACGCCGCGATCATGGCCGCTTCCGTCATAGCCCGATCGGTTGGTTCGCGCCCATCGGCCACCAGAATCACATGCGAGCCGTGAATCTTCTGTGTGTGGAACCAGATATCGCTTTTAAACGCAGTCTTCAGCGTCAACAGATCGTTTTGCAGGTTGTTTTTTCCCGCGAAGATATCAAAACCGTCGCTCGAGCGATAATGGAACGGCTTTGCGGCCACCGGCTTCACGCGTTGCTTTTTGTTGCGCGCCTGCTTGCTGGACAGGACGCCCGCCTGTGTCAGCTCCTCCCGCAGCTGAGCAAGGTCCCGTTCACTCTCCGCCTCACCCAGCGCGACCAGCACGCTTTCCAGATAATCCAGATCTGCACGGCCCTGTGCGAGCTGCTGCGTCAGCACTTCCTCCGCAGTCTTGGCTTTGTTGTACAGCTTGAAATACTTCTGCGCGTTTTGCTGCGGCGTCAATCGGACATCCAAAGCGACCTCCACCTCGGGACAGGCCTCGTCGTAATAGTCCACGACCACCGCCTTGTTCATCCCCTTTTCAAGCTGGTACAGGTTTGCCGTGATTAGGTCGCCCAGCCGTTTATACTGTTCGCGGTTTTGCGTCGCGTCCAGCTCCTTTTGCTGCGCAGCCAGCTTTCTTGCCAAGCGGTCGCGCGCGTTGACGACGGCCTTATGCAAATCGGCCGAGCGCCGCGCCATGCGCTCCGCTTTCCCTTTTTTCTCAAAAAACGCGGCCAGCAGGTCCGAGAAGCTTTGCTCCTGCGATACTGTCATCAGGCCTTCATATTGCGTGATTGGCAGAAAGGAAAAGTCAAAAACCGCATGATCCTCTGTCTTCGTAAGCAAGAACGGCTTCCACCGTTTTTCTGTGAGATAGCTTTTCAAGTCCTCAAACACCTGCGCCAGACGAAGCTGCTCCTCTGCGGTCAGTTTGCCGACCGGCTTCGCGGTGTCTCCCGTCGCCCGATAGGATAGCTCGCGGCACAGCAGCGGCGAAAATCCAAGCAGTTGGCTGAGCAGATACCGGTCAAGCCCCATCTCTCCATCCGCGGATTGCAGGGAGGCCGACAGCCCCACTCCCGACAGAGCAAAGGGGTCATGCTTCTCCTGCGCCGGCGGCAACCTGTAAAACAGGCCGGGCAATACCTGCCGCTTACCGGAAAGGTCTCCGTCCACGCGGCGCATCGCGTCAATGATACGGTTATCCTCCCCGCACAGGATGACGTTGGAGTGCTTCCCCATCAACTCGCAGATCAGATGTTTTTTGCAGGCCACCCCCATTTCGTCTGTCGTATCCAGTTCGATAGTCAGCATCCGTTCCACAGCCGGCTGTACGACTGCCGCAATTTTTGCCCCCTGCACATGCTTGCGCAGGAGCATGCAGAACATGGGCGGCGCCGCCGGATTCTCCCGCGCGACGTCAATAAAATGCACCCGCGGCGCGCCGGCGGCGGTC
The DNA here is from genome assembly GCF_014287995.1 of Agathobaculum faecis. Classification (NCBI taxonomy): domain Bacteria; kingdom Bacillati; phylum Bacillota; class Clostridia; order Eubacteriales; family Butyricicoccaceae; genus Agathobaculum; species Agathobaculum faecis. The sequence goes on along the minus strand of NZ_JACOPL010000001.1, from coordinate 131,079 downwards.
GACACCAGCAAGCGCCTTGCGCCGCCCTGGCCTCTCGTCTGCAGCACGATCTCATCCCGATCGGGCTGGTACACCTTTTCCACACGGCAGCCCGCGAGCACATGATTCAATTCTTCCGTTACTGCCCCAAGGCAGATAGCATCTAATGGCATGATCGATCTTCCTTATACAAATTGGATGCAGTCCGCGTGCCGCTCGGAAACGCTGACGCGCAACGCGGGGAACGCCCCGCCTATCTGCTCCGCGAACGCCGCTGTCACCGGATTTTCGGTTGAGAAATGACCCGCGTCCGCAAGCGTCAGCCCAAGCGTCTGCGCGCGCTGCATCAGGTCGTAGCTGCAGTCTCCGATCACGAATGCGTCCGCCCCCTTTGCGATTGCAAAATCCATCATTTTGCCACAGGCTCCGCCGCCGACCGCCACCCGACGGATCGGCCGGCCGCCATCACAAAAGCGAACGCCGCACGCACGCAGACACTCTTTGACATAAAGCGCGAACTCCCGCGGCCCCATTTCCTTTGGCAGGTCGCCAACACGTCCCAGCATCCCGTTTTCCCCCGCTTCCAGATTCCCCACGTTGGTGAGGAACAGCGCAGCGGCCAGGGCGTCGTTAACGCCTCCCTGCGCACAGTCCGCGTTGGTGTGCATACAAACGAGGGCAATCTCATGCCGGATCGCGGCACGCAGGATACGTCCAGTCGCATCGTCCTCGGTTATCCGACTGATCGAGGTAAAGATCACCGGATGATGCGCGACGATCATCTGTGCGCCGCGTTCCGTCGCCTCCGCAACGACCTGTTCGGTAATATCGAGAGAGCAAAGCACATTGGTCACTTCGCGCGCCCGATCCCCACAAAGCAGCCCCACATTATCCCAGCTTTCCGCCAGCGCGGGCGGCGCCAGCCCTTCCAGCAGCGTTACAATATCCTGAACCGTAATCATGCCAATTCCTCCCATGCCTGTTTGATCACGCGAACGATTTCACGCTGTCCGTCAAGGACGGCGCGGTCAACCGAGCTTCCGCTTTGCATACCCTCCAGCGCGCGTATTTCCCGCTGAAGCAGCTTTTCCAGATAGTCGCGCGCACCCGCCGCCTGCAGCAGCGCCGGAGAAAACGCGCAGCTGGAAAGCGGGACCACGCGCACTGGTCCACCGCCGCGCACGGAAAGCACAACATAATACCGGCGTTCCTCCCGACAGACCGTTTCACACTCGATCATATAGCCATGCGCCCAAAGCCACTGCCGAAGCTCATAGACCATCGTCATTGGCTGTAAAAGCAGCAGATGCTCGCCATCTCCCGTCCACGGCGCGGCCGCCAGGATATCTGCAATCGTCTGGCCTCCCATGCCGGCGATGCTGACCGTGTCGCACTCCTCCGGCCGCACGGCCTCCAGCCCCGCCGCAAGGCGCAGCGGCAGCGCCACACCATGCTCCGCGGCATTACGGGCCGCATGATCCAGCGGCCCCTGCCGGATATCCGACCCGATCGCGGCGGCGACACGTCCGGAAAGCAGCAGAGAAACCGGCAGTTTTCCATGATCCGTTCCGATATCTGCCAGCCGCGCCCCACGAGGGATCAGCGCTGCGATGCAGGCCAAGCGGGGCGTTAAAATCATCCGTTCCATTTCTCACCTAAAAAATGGGCCGGCATGCTTTGCCGGCCCTTGTCTTTCATCCTTATTCGCCCAGGAATGCGTTGAGCTTGGCAACCAGTTCGTCCGCATTGGTGCCATGCACCATGCAGGCCTCCTCAATGCTTTCGCCCTGCGATGCCGGGCAGCCCAAGCAATGCATACCGATTTCCATAAAGAACTTTGCCGTTTCCAGATTGCGGTTCAGCACCTCGCCAATCGTGGTCTTTTTCGTGATAGCCGCCATGATGGACCTCCTGTTTGTTTTTTGTTGTCTTTAGTATACCGCAAAAATATACAAATTTCAATCACCTTATCGCGTTTTATCAGAAATCAACAAAAAAATACGCGCCCTTTTTACCATAAACGCCCCCTGCCGACCGCGCGGCCGTTTTCTCCTTTCCAACCATCCGTCACCGCAGCGGCCCGTCCCCTGAGCTGCTCTTCGTAAAACCAAAAAATGTCCGGCGTTAGCCGGACATTTTCCGTTCACTTATCAGCCCTGCTCGCGCATTTTGGCGAAGCATTCGCTGCAATATACCGGACGGTCGGACTTGGGTTCGAACGGAACACGAGCCTCTCCGCCGCAAGCAGCACAGGTAGCGGTGAAATATTCGCGCGGGCCACGAGCCGCGTTCTTTCGGGCGTCACGGCAGGCCTTGCAGCGCTGCGGCTCGTTCTGGAAACCGCGCTCTGCATAGAATTCCTGCTCGCCGGCAGTAAACACAAATTCCTGACCGCATTCCTTGCATACTAAAGTCTTGTCTTCGTACATGGTTTTTACCTCTCTTTGATACCGTTCCCTCGGGAACCTGAAATTTATGCGTACAGGCCGCATGCCTGCAATCGCCTATTGGGGTTTGATATTTGCCGATTTCCGCTTGATGCGCTGGATGGCATTATCCACAGACTTGATCGGTTTACGCAGCGTTTTGGACATTTCCTCAAACGACAGGCCATCCAAAAACAATGTTAAAACCTTTGCCTCGAATTCAGACAGAAGCGAGTAGAGCCGACGGACCAGTTCTTCCCTCTCCTCATTGCCGATCACCAGCGATTCAGGGTCACCAATCGGTGCCGTAACCCGGGTGTGCGATTCCGCAAGGTCTTCAAACAGAGGTCGATCGATTGACATGGAACGATTGAGCGGGTCGTGCTTCATTGCGGCGGCAGACCGCACCGCGGAAAAAATTTTCCGCATAACGCAGATCTTCGCAAACGCGCTGAACGGCACGCCTTTTCCTTCATCATATTCGCGGATCGCTTTCATCAAACCGAGCATCCCCTCCTGAAGCAGATCCTCTTCATCCGCACCCACTAAAAAATACGGGCGCGCACAGGTCTTTACCAGTCTGGAATACCTTTTTACCAAAGCTTCCGCCGCATCGCCGCCGCCCTGCTGCGCCAGCCGGCACAACGCTTCATCGGATAACGGCTGCAATGGAATATTTTCTATACCGTGTCTCATGTCAAGATTTATTATATGCGAAAAAAAAGATAATGTCAAGGAATTTTTGTGAAAACTACTGTTTTGATGGCAAAAACAGATTTATTTTTTTGTGCCGATTGAACAATAAACAATATTTTTCATTATTCGACAGTCACCGACTTGGCGAGATTGCGCGGTTTATCCACGTCGCAGTTGCGCTCCACCGCAATATAGTATGCCAAAAGCTGCATGGGAATAATCGAAAGAGACGCGGAAAATTCATAAAGACATTTCGGCAGCCGGATAATATGCTGACAGACCGATTCATCCCCTGTGAAGTCGTCCGTGGTGACTAATACGACGACCGCGCCGCGGGAAACTACCTCTCGGATGTTGGAGACGGTTTTTTCAAACAGCGCAGGCTGCGTTGCCAACGCCACCACCAGTGTCCCCTCCTCGATCAGCGAGATCGTACCGTGTTTGAGCTCTCCCGCCGCATATGCCTCGGAATGGATATACGATATTTCCTTGAGCTTGAGCGAGGCCTCGAGCGCCGCAGCATAGTCCAGGCCGCGCCCCAGGAAAAACACGCTCGGCCGGTTGGCGTACCGCGTGGAGATGCGCTGCATATCCTGCTGGCTTTCCAACGCTTTCTCAATGCAGGCCGGCAAGCGCTGCAGCTCGGCGCAAAGCGCGCGCTCATCCCCGATCGAGATCAGGCCCCTCGTGCGTGCGATTTTCACGGAGATCAGGTACAGGGCGGAAAGCTGTGAGGAATATGCTTTTGTGGTCGCAACCGATATCTCCGGCCCCGCCCAGGTATACAGCACTCCGTCCGCCTCGCGCGCGATGGTCGAGGATACCACATTGACGATCGCGACCGTGAACGCGCCCGCCTGCTTGGCCAGCCGCATCGCCGCCAGCGTATCGGCGGTTTCGCCCGACTGGCTGATTACGATGCAGAGATCCTTTTTCCCGATGATCGGGTTTTCATACCGGAACTCACTGGCTACCTCCGCCGTACAGTGGATGCGGCACATTGCCTCGATCACACGTTTGCCGACCATGCCCGCGTGCAAGGCGGAACCGCAGCCTACGATATGAATATTTTCGATTTCGCGCAGCCGTTCATCGGTCAGGCCGTTTTCCTCAAATACAACAGCATTGTTCTGAATTCGCGGGTTGACTGTATCCGCGACCGCTTTCGGCTGCTCCATGATCTCTTTCAGCATGAAATGCTGGTAGCCGCCCTTTTCCGCGGCCGACATATCCCAAGTGACAGTTTGGACCGCTTTCTCCACTACGTCGCCGAACTCGTTCATCACAGCCACGCTGTCCGGCCGGATAATCGCCACCTCATTGTCGTCCAGAATGATGTAATCGCGGGTCCGGCCGATAATCGCCGTGAGATCCGAGGCAATCATATTTTCCCCTTGGCCGAGCCCGATAATCAGCGGGTTATCCCGCCGCGCGGCGACGATCTCCTCCGGATTGTCCATAGAAACCACGCCCAGTGCGTAGGAGCCGCGGATGCGCTGTACTGCGGCGAGCACGGTCTTCGCCAAGTCCTCCTGCTTGCCGGTATGCAGGTAGTCGACCAGGTGCGCGACGGTCTCCGTATCCGTCTCGGAACAGAACGTGTACCCATGCGCCTCCAGTCGCTCCCGCAGTTCCTTATAGTTTTCTATGATCCCGTTATGGACGACCGCGACCTTGCCCTGACCGTCCCGACCGCCCAGATGGGGATGGGAATTGCGGTCGGACGGCTCCCCATGCGTCGCCCAGCGGGTATGGCCGATGCCGCAGGTGCAGGACAAGCCGCCCTCGGACTGGATTTTCTCTTCCAGGCTCGCGATGCGGCCCTGTGTTTTCACAACACGCAGGCCGTCCCGCGTAAAGGCGGCGATGCCGGCGGAATCATACCCACGGTACTCGAGGCTGTATAATCCCTTAATCAGAATGGGCAGCGCGTTTTCGCGGCCCGTAAATCCAACGATTCCACACATAAGAATAAATTCCTCCAATAGAAAGGATGGCAGTTTTTTAATTTTGGGTATAAAAATAGTGCGTTATGCAGAATCTGCTCTGTCCGCGCAGTCGCCCGCGCGATTTAACAGTCTGCTCACGACCAACCCACTCATGGCCGAAGGGCATCCGCCGAAAACTTCGATTAACCCTTCCCTCGTCAACTGCGATACCGGCTGCATCGCAGTTCTGGCGCTTGACTTGCTATTCTGTTGTACCGCTGCTTTTCACCCCTCTCTTTCACAAAACAAGGTGGATGCGAAAACCACATCCACCTTATGTTGGCTCTTTCTTATTATACGACAGACTCTATCACTTTGGCAACCCTTTTTGCCAAAGTATCGACCTGATTGCTGTCCTTTCCTTCGACCATAACGCGCACCAAAGCCTCTGTACCGGAGGGACGTACCAAAATCCGGCCGTTTTCCCCCAGAGCCGCGCCCGCCTCGTCGATCGAAGCCTTGACCTCCGGCAGCTCCTGCAGGGCGGCCTTTTTATCATTCGGCACCTTGACGTTAATCATGACCTGCGGCCACGGCACGACCTCCGCGGCGATCTCCGAGCATTTTTTGCCACTGCTTTTCAGAATGGACATGAACTGCAGCGCGGTCAGCTCCCCATCTCCGGTTGAGGCATATTCCAGGAAGATAACATGGCCGGACTGCTCGCCGCCAAGGATATATCCCTTGTTCAACATCATTTCCAGCACATACCGGTCTCCCACATTGGAGCATTCGATCCGCATGTCGTTTTTTTGAGCATAGGCGTGCAGACCCATGTTGGACAGCACGGTGGCGACAAACGCCCCACCGCGCAGCTTGCCTTCCTTTTTCATATGGGCGGCGCATACGGCCATGATGCGGTCCCCGTCCAGCTCCTCGCCAGTTTCGTCCACGATCAGGCAGCGGTCCGCGTCGCCATCGAACGCGACGCCCAAATCAAAGCTGCCTTTCCGGACGCGCTCCTTGAGCTGTTCCAGATGAGTCGAGCCGCAGCCCGCGTTGATATTGATTCCATCCGGCTCGTAAAACCGTATCTCCGCCCTGCACTCGACCAAACGCATCAACCGCTCGACCGTGGTAGAGGATGCGCCGTTTGCGCAGTCCACCGCGACGTGCAGGCCGGACAAGTCGCCCTTGATCGTTTCCGCAAGGTGGTCGGTGTACTCCACCACCGGATCGATCGCACTTTTCAGCACGCGGCCCAGCTTTTCATGGGTCATTTTGGGGATGGATTCAAAGTCGTCGATCAGGTCTTCGATTTTGGCCTCAGTTTCGTCCGGCAGCTTGTAGCCGTTGCCCGCAAATATCTTGATGCCGTTATATTCAAACGAGTTATGGCTTGCCGAGATCACGATGCCGGCATCCGCTTTATGCTTGATCGTCAAAAAAGCTACTGCCGGTGTTGGGATAACGCCCAGCAGCTCCACATCCGCGCCGACTGAGCAGATGCCCGCCACCAGCGCGTTTTCCAGCATATCCGAGGAGATGCGCGTATCCTTGCCGATCAGCAGCTTGGCTTTTCCGCTGTGGGTCGCTTCCTGCGTCAGCACAAACGCCGCCGCCGCGCCGATTTTGAATGCAAGCAGCGCGTCCAGTTCGGAATTTGCCACACCGCGGACACCGTCCGTCCCAAAATATCTACCCAATATCAAACACCTAACTTTCTTATTGATAACAGCGCCGTCACAGCATTTGCTGCCCGTCCGCCGGTTCCATATTCATGTGCCGATAAGCCTGCATCGTTACACACCGCCCGCGCGGCGTGCGGCTGAGAAAGCCGATCTGCATCAGATACGGCTCGTATACATCCTCCAATGTAATGGCTTCTTCACCAATGGTCGCGGCCAGCGTTTCCAGTCCGACCGGACCGCCGCCGTAATTGAGCATGATGCTTTTGAGCATGCGCCGGTCAACCGCGTCCAGCCCCAACTCATCGATCTCCTGCGCGCGCAGCGCCATGTCCGCGCTGGCCTTGTCGATCGTGCCCGTGCCGCGCACCTGCGCGAAATCGCGCACACGGCGCAGCAGGCGGTTGGCAATACGCGGCGTGCCGCGGCTGCGGCGCGCGATTTCCAAAGCGCCCTCGTGCTCGCACGGCACATTCAGTATGCTTGCCGAGCGTTCCACGATATGACAAAGCTCCTCCGCGGAATAAAGTTCCAAACGGAGCATCACGCCGAAGCGGTCACGCAGCGGGCTGGTCATCTGTCCGGCGCGCGTCGTCGCCCCGATCAGGGTGAAACGCGGCAGGTCGAGCCGGATTGAACGCGCGGAAGGCCCCTTGCCAATAATGATATCGAGCGCGTAGTCCTCCATCGCCGGGTAGAGGATCTCTTCGACCGCACGGTCTAAACGGTGGATCTCATCGATAAACAAAATATCATTTTCCGAAAGGTTTGTCAATAAAGCCGCCAAATCTCCTGCTTTTTCGATCGCAGGGCCGCTGGTGACGCGGATATTGACCCCCATCTCATTTGCAATAATGCCGGCCAGCGTGGTTTTTCCCAAGCCCGGCGGGCCGTACAGCAGGGTATGGTCCAGCGCCTCTCCCCGCTGCTTTGCAGCTTCGATGTAAACACCGAGGTTTTCCTTTACCTTTGCCTGGCCGACATAATCCGCCATGGATTTCGGCCGCAGGGAATTTTCGGTTTCATCCTCCGCCAACTGCCTGGTGGAAATAATGCGTTCATCGTCGGCCATGCCGCCGGAAAATTCAATGCTCAAAGCGACACCCCTTTACTGTTTGACCAGCTTTTTCAGGCATTGGCGGATGATCTCCTCCGCTTCCATCTGCGCGGCGTCCATCCCCTCCATCGCCTGAAGCGCTTCCGTTTGGCTGTACCCAAGCACCATGAGCGCCGCAACAGCCTCCTGCGTATGGTTGACCCCGCCGGACGCCGCGGCCATGGCAACAGGCGATACGCTGGACGCAGTCTCCAACTGTTCCTTGCTCATCTTGTCCCGCAGCTCCAAAACAATGCGCTGCGCGATTTTTTTGCCGATGCCTGGCGCCTGCATCAGCATTTTTTCATCCCCTGTGATGATGGACAGCGCAAGCCGGTCCGGCGGCGCGACCGACAGAATGGAAAGAGCGGCTTTCGGCCCCACGCCGGATACGCCGATCATCATTTCGAAGCAGGACTGCTCCTCCTCGTCAATAAACCCGTATAATTCAAAAATATCCTCGCGGACATTCAGATATGTCAACAAACGCGCGCGGGCGCCGATTTTCAGCTTGCCGATCGTGTTCTGCGAAGCGTGACATGCATATCCCACACCGCCGCAGTCGATTACGGCAAGCCCTTGCTTGAGCAGCGCGACCGTACCCTCTACATAATAAAACATCAAATACCCTCATACCGTATTGCATTTCTGGAATGGCCGTGGCAGATCGCAAGCGCGAGCGCATCCGCCGCGTCATCCGGCCGCGGAAGCTTTGTCAGATGCAGGATGCTTTTCGTCATTTCCATCATCTGCTTTTTTTCTGCGTTGCCATAGCCGACCACCGCCATTTTGACCTGGTTCGGCGTATACGAAACCGGATGCAGGCCCTTTTGGGCGAGCGCAAGCAGGATCACGCCTCTTGCCTGCGCGACCTGGATGCCGGTCGTAATGTTTTTGGAGAAAAACAGCTCTTCAATCGCAACCTCGTCCGGATGAAACGTATCGACCAACGTGCTGATATCCTCATAAATCTCACACAGACGCAGATGCATCGGCATGCCGGCCTTTGTTGTTGCCGCGCCGTACTGCACGGGCGTGAACTTGAAGTTTTCAAACCGCACGACCCCATAGCCGATCGTACCGTAGCCAGGGTCGATACCAAGAATCGTCATAGCTGCAAACCTCTGCCCTCTCAACCCAAATATTGTACCACGAAACCGCTTTTCGCGCAACCATACCCGTGAAAAAAGAGCGGTCCCGCCGCTCTTCCTCCACTTTCACGATTTGGCATTGCTGATACGCTCAGCCGCGAGCAAAATACCGGCTTTGCCTGAAGCGTAGGTCAGGCCGCCCTGTAAATAGCACACATACGGCTCCCGCATCGGAGCATCCGCCGACAATTCAATGGAAGCGCCCTGCACGAAAGCGCCCGCCGCCATGATGACCGGATCGTCATAGCCCGGCATGGCCCACGGCTCCGGTGTCACAAAGGAATCGACCGGCGCGCCCGCCTGAATCCCTTCGCAGAACCGGCGCAGCGGCTCCGGCGCGCCGAACGCAATCGTCTGGATGATGTCATACCGCGTCTCTTCCGCTTTCGGGCTGACCTCGTATCCCATCAGCTCCATGACCTTGGCGCAGAAAATGGCCGTTTTCAGCGCTTGCGCCGTGATATGCGGCGCCATGAACAGCCCCTGATACAGCAAACGGTTCTGTCCTATGGTGCAGCCGCACTCCCCGCCGATACCGGGCGCGGTCAGCTTATAGGAGGCATTCTCCACCAGATCCGAGCGGCCTGCGATGTAACCGCCGGTGGGCGCAAGACCCCCGCCCGGGTTTTTAATCAGCGAACCCGCAATCAGATCCGCGCCAACCTGGGTCGGCTCAGTCTCCTCCACAAATTCGCCGTAGCAGTTATCCACCATAATCGCGGCTTCGGAGCCTGCGGCACGCACCGTCCGGCAGATTTCTCCGATCTCCTCGCAGGACAGCGTTTTACGTACGGCATAGCCGCGGCTGCGCTGGATGAACACTAGTTTGACCGCTTGGTCTCGCACGGCTGCGGCAATCGCTGGCAGATCGGGCGCGCCGTCCTTGAGGTCCACCTGCTTGTAACCGATACCATAGTGCTTCATGCTGCCGCAGTAATCCCCGGTGATTGTGTTTTGCAGCGTGTCATACGCCGGACCGGTGACTGAAAGCACCGTGTCCCCTGTTTTGACTGCGGAAAACATCGCGCAGGAAAGCGCGTGCGTGCCGTTGACAAAGCCGATGCGCACCAGCGCGGCCTCCGTCCCGAAGATATCGGCATAAATGCGGTCCAGGGTGTCACGCCCGTGATCGTCATATCCATAGCCGGTCGTGCCGGCAAAAAGGTTATCCGACACGCGGTTTTTCGTAAACGCCGCCAGCACCTTTTCCGTATTCCGGTCGCAGATCTCTTCGATACGAGAAAAGCACGGCATGATTTCGCGCTCAGCCTGACGGCCGAGCGCGCGTATTTCTTCCGATATTGGTAAATATTCAGACATTTTCAGTGATTCTCTCCCAACGCCGAGCGCCCATCCGGCAAATCAAAAACCTGGTCCTCCGGCGCTTCGGTTTTCAGTTCGCTGACCGTCACCTGACGGACCAGCGTATCGCCGCTGTAAAACGACGCTGCTTTCAGCAGGCCGGAGGCTGCTGATATGTAATATACACAGCGGTAGCCTCCCTGCTCAAATTCCACACGGATACACGGCTCATAGTCCATGTCCTGCCGCCCCGCGTCCAAAAGCCGCACCTCTTCCCCCAATACGTCCTCGTAGGTGGGCAGCATGGCAGCCGCGTCGTCCGTAAAATCGCCCCAGTTTCCCTCATAAGCGCTGGAAGCACCGTTCTCCCAGGCATAAACCGTATCGCCCCTGCGCAGCAGGGTACTTTCCACGCTCCCCGACGCCTGCAGGGTATCAGTCCGCACCACGCCATCCTTGACATATTGGCGGCAGGACAGCGTGGACGAACCGCCCGCATAGTACAGCGTATTTTGTATGCTGCAGCTATAGGCGGTCGGACGTACCAAGGACGCAACGACCTTTTGCGCATTCACAGGGCCGATCTCGATATCCGCGACGCTCTGCGCAGTCAGCATCTGGCTTCCCGAGCTGACGACCGGCGCGTTTTGCGTACCATCGGACAACACGATGCCGGTATCCCGTTCATGCAGCAGGCCGGAAGCAAACAGATATGCCAGCGCCAGCAGAGCGACAAATACGCCGGCGCCAATGGCCGCAATCAGAGGGGCGGACAGCTTTTTCTTCATTTTCACGGTGTAAACGGCGCGGGGCCGCCTTCCCGCAGGCCGAAATAATGCTCAATCGCCTGTACGATGCGTTCAGAGGTCTGGCCGTCGCCATATGGGTTGACCGCATGCGCCATTGCTCCATAAGCCTGCGCGTCGTCCAGCAGCTCGCGCGCCAGACGGACGATGTTCTCCTGCTCCACCCCAGCCAGCTTGACTGTGCCGGCCTCGATAGCCTCGGGCCGCTCGGTTTCGCGGCGCAGCACCAGCACCGGCTTGCCAAGACTGGGGGCCTCTTCCTGCAGGCCTCCGGAATCCGTCATAATTAGATAGCAGCGTGCCATCAGGTTGTGCATCTCATCCACCGCGAGCGGATGGATCAGATGGACGCGGCCGTTCCCACCCAGAAACTTCTCCGCCGTTTCACGCACATACGGACTGAGGTGAACCGGATACACGAAATGCACATCCGGATAGGCCTCCGACAGCGCGGCGATCGCGCGACAGATATTTTCCATCGGCTCGCCATAATTCTCCCGCCGGTGCGCGGTGACCAGCACCACGCGGTTATTCTGAAAATCAAGCGTTTTCAGCTGCTCGTCGCGGAAAGCAAAATCCGGCCGGACCGTCATGTGGATCGCATCGACGACAGTATTGCCGACCACCGAAACCCCATCCGTGATGCTTTCGCGCGCCAGATTATCCCGATTGCGCGGGGTCGGCGCAAAATGCAGCGTCGCGATCTGGCCGGTCAGCTTGCGGTTCATCTCCTCCGGGAACGGAGAGTACTTGTCATAGGTGCGCAGGCCGGCCTCTACATGCCCGACCGGTATTTTATGATAAAACGCGGCAAGCGCGCCTGCGAACGTCGTCGAGGTGTCTCCATGCACCAGCACCATATCGGGCTGCGCCTGCTCGAACACATCATCCAACCCATGCAGGCTTTTCTCTGTAATCAGTGCCAGCGTCTGCCGCGGCTGCATGATGTTAAGGTCATAATCCGGCTTGATCTGAAAAATATCCAGCACCTGATCCAGCATCTCGCGGTGCTGCGCGGTGACGCAGACGATCGGCTCGGTATGGGCATTCTTTTTCAGTGCATGCACCAGCGGCGCCATTTTGATCGCCTCCGGCCGCGTGCCGAACACAGTCATCACTTTAATTTTGTTCATCGTCTGTTTTCTCCTTTTGTGCGTCCCCATCATCCCTGTCTTCTGCCTCTGGGGTTCCATCGTGCGGATGCCTGCCCCAGTGTTCCGCGCCGTAGATGACGCATGCGCCGACGATAATTGCGACCAATACCGCCAGCAGCAGGATAATGGCCTTTACTTCCCCCGACGAGGTCAATACGACCGCTGTCAGGCCAAGGGTCGCGCTGATCGCGTACAGGATCGCGACCGCCTGCTTCTGGTTAAAGCCCATATCGATCAGCTTGTGATGGACATGGCCGCGGTCCGGACTCATCGGGCTGCGCCCCGCCGCCACGCGGCGGATGATCGCATTGGCCGTGTCAAAAATCGGCAGCCCCAGTATCAGGAACGGAACAGCGAACGAAATGACCGCATAAAATTTGAACAGGCCCATGATGGATACCGTTGCCAGCATATAACCAAGGAAGGTCGAGCCAGTATCCCCCATAAATATCTTTGCGGGGTTCAGGTTATACGGCATAAAGCCGACGCATGCGCCTGCGAGCGCCGCCATTGTGACAGCGATCATCATGTTCTCCGTCAGCAACGCGACCGCCAGCATGGTGATCGCAGCAATGGATGAAACGCCGACCGCCAGTCCGTCCAGGCCGTCGATCAGGTTCACGGCGTTGGTAATGCCTACAATCCAGAGGATCGTCACCGGAATTGCAAAAATCCCCAAGTGGAAGTACGCTTCGTCGGAAAACGGGTTCAAATTGGTGAACAGCTTGATCTGCAGATCCCCTACGCATACAGGTATCGCCGCCGCGACAATCTGCACAACGAATTTGAGCTTTGCGCCAAGCGCCAGGACATCGTCAAAAATGCCCAGCGAAACAATGATGATCGCTCCCAGCAGTACGCACAGCATGGTTTTGTCCAGTTGTCCGAAAATCAGAATCGAGCAGAGGAAGCCGCCGAAAATGGCCAACCCGCCCAGCCGCGGTATGGGTTCCTTGTGCATGCGGCGGTTATCCTTGGGAACGTCGATCGCGCCGACCTTGTGCGCGAACTTTTTGACCGGCGGCGTAAAGAAATACGACAGCACGCCCGCCGCGGCAAACGCGGCGACAACCATACCGATCACGATATATTCAGGCATTTTTTGTTCCTCTCAAAAGCAGATGTTCAGCGCTTGACAAACCCCAGCTTCCGGTAAACCTTGTCCAGCGTTTTCCGCGCCAGGTAGGACGCTTTCTGCGCGCCCTCGGTATATACCTGCTGCAGGTAATCCTTGTTGCGCAGCAGATCCTCCGTCTTTTCGCGGATTGGGCGCAGCAACTCGACGACCACCTCGCCCACCGCCGGCTTGAACTCCCCATAGCCCTTGCCCGCAAATTCCGCTTCCGCCTCGGCAACCGTCTTGCCAGTCGCAAGCGCGTAAATCTGCAGCAGGTTGGAAATGCCGGGCTTGCCCTGCGGGTCCATGACGATGCGGGCGTCCGAATCGGTCACCGCGCGCTTGAACTTGCGCATGATCACATCCGGCTGATCCATCAGCAGGATATACCCGTTTTCATTTTCATCCGACTTGCTCATTTTCTTTTCCGGATCGGACAGGCTCATGATCTTCGCGCCCTCGCCCGCCTTCGGATAGCGTCCCTCCGGAATCGTGAAAGTATCCGGAAAAACCCCGTTAAAGCGGTTTGCAATATCGCGGCAGATCTCGATATGCTGACTCTGGTCCACGCCGACCGGCACAATATTGGTCTGGTACAGCAGGATGTCCGCCGCCATCAAAACCGGATAGGTAAACAGGCCGACATTCACATTATCCGAATGCTTGGCGGACTTATCTTTGAACTGCGTCATGCGGGAAGCCTCTCCAAACATGGTAAAGCAGTTGAGCACCCAAGCCAGCTCAGCGTGCGCCGGCACATGGCTCTGGATAAACAGGACGCTCTTTTCCGGATCAAGGCCACAGGCGATATACTGCGCAAGCACCTCCAACGTCTGGCGCCGCAGCGCTGCCGGATCCTGACGCACCGTGATCGCATGCATGTCAACCACGCAGTAGATGCAGTTATAATCCTCCTGCAGCAGCGGAAAGTTGCGGATCGCGCCCAGGTAATTGCCCAGCGTCAGTTTGCCGGACGGCTGGACACCAGAAAAAATGGTTTGCTTCTGATTTTCGCTCATATAGAAAACTTCCCTTACAAATTAGAATTTACTTTGTGACAGGTTTGTGCTAAAAGGCTATACTCGATTGTAATAATATCATATTTTGCCCACTTTTGCAATGTGTTTTCGCGCATTTGCGGAATATTGACAGCAGCAGGGGCCGCGGGGTATGATAATAGCAGGAAAAAGAGAGGCGGCGATCCAATGGCAAACTATGTATTGGCACTCGATCAGGGGACAACCAGCTCGCGCGCAATTTTATTCGACAACGAACAAAACATCCTTTCCATCCGGCAGCACGAACTGTCACAGCACTATCCCCGCGAGGGCTGGGTCGAGGAGGACCCCATGGAAATCTGGTCAACGCAATACGCCGCTATGCTGGAGGCTCTCGCTGCGGCAGACGTTTCTCCCGCTGATGTTGCCGCGATCGGCATCACCAATCAGCGCGAAACAACGATCCTGTGGGACAAGGCCACCGGCCGTCCTGTCTATAACGCAATTGTATGGCAGTGCCGGCGTACCGCCGATATTGTGGACAGCCTCGTGCGGCAGGGGCTGACCGATCACATACGCAATACAACCGGACTCGTGCTGGACGCTTATTTTTCCGGAACAAAAATCAAGTGGATTCTGGACCATGTCGAAGGCGCGCGGGAAAAAGCCGCGCGCGGCGAGATTCTGTTCGGCACGGTGGATTCCTGGCTGGTATGGAAGCTGACCGGCGGGAAAGCGCATATCACTGACATGACCAACGCCGCCCGCACCATGATCTTTGATATCCATAAGCTGGACTGGGACGACACCCTGCTCCGCGCACTCGACATCCCGCGCGCCATGCTGCCGCGCGTGTGCTCCTCCAGCGAAATTTACGGCTATGTCTCCCTTCCCGGCGGCGACGTGCCGATCGCCGGCATTGCAGGCGACCAGCAGGCTGCGCTGTTTGGCCAGACCTGCTTTGACGCGGGGGATGCGAAAAACACTTACGGGACAGGCTGCTTTCTGCTGATGAATACAGGGGAACAGGTTTGCGAAAGCAAAAACGGCCTGCTAACCACAATCGGCATCCATATTGCGGGAAAAACCCAGTATGCTCTGGAGGGCAGCGTATTTATCGGCGGCGCGGTGATCCAATGGCTGCGCGATGAAATGCGCTTTTTCTCCGAAAGCCGCGATGCGGAATACTACGCCAAGAAGGTGCCGGATACCGGCGGCGTATACCTTGTTCCCGCGTTCACCGGCCTCGGCGCGCCGCATTGGGACATGTACGCGCGTGGCTGCCTGATCGGCCTGACGCGCGGCACCAGCCGTGAGCATATTATCCGCGCCGCGCAGGAATCCATCGCTTATCAGGTTAACGACCTGCTTGACGCAATGGCGCGCGATACCGGCGTCCCTCTCGCCTCCCTTTCTGTTGACGGCGGCGCGAGCAGGGACAGTTTCCTGATGCAGTTCCAGGCGGATATCTCGAACTGTACCATCCGGCGGCCGGTCATCCGTGAAACGACCGCGCTCGGCGCATGCTATCTGGCTGGGCTTGCTACCGGTGTTTGGAAAGACCGGCAGGAACTGAAACGGCTCTGGCGCTGTGACACGCTGTATGCCCCCCATATGGAGACGCAGGAGCGCGTCCGGTTGCTGGACGGCTGGAATAAAGCGGTGAGCCGGAGTCTGGACTGGGCGCCGCACAACTGAATCGAGACAAACGAAAAGGAACGGCCTAATTCGGCCGTTCCTTTTTCTTTCTGAGAATCGCGTATTCACTCACTGGGAATGGGAACGCAAACTGCACTTTCATCTGTGGGACATTGAAAAGCGCCAGCGCTTCCCCCTCTTCATTTACCGCGTTTTCCGCGCGGAACACATGCGGTTCCCTGCCGGGCTGCAGCAGCTCCAGCTCCTCCCCTCGGAAAAAGCGGTTTTTCAGCGCAAACACCGCCTGTCCGTCCGCACCGCAGCAGACTGGCATCCCTACGACCTCGTAATCGCGGATATACTGGCTGTCGCCATAATGCTGGCCGTTCTCCCCACTTCCGAAGTAAAAGCCGGTGTAATATTCCCGATGGCTTACTTTATTGACCTCCTCCGTGCAGAACTCCGGCAGCACGAATGTCTCCGGAGAGGCGCGGTACGCGTCGATCGCCGCGCGGTAAGCCCCGGTCACGCAGGCGGCGTAGTAAGCCGTTTTGTTGCGTCCCTCGATCTTAAATGAATCCACCCCCGCGCGGATCAGCTCTGGAATATGCCCGATCATGCACATATCCTTGGAGTTATACAGATAGGTGCCGCGCGCGTCCTCCTCGACCGGAAAATATTCCCCCGGCCGTTTTTCCTCCATCAGCGCGTAATTCCACCGGCACGGCTGCGCGCACGCGCCGCGGTTGGCGTCCCGCCCTGTCATATATTGCGAAATCAGGCAGCGGCCCGAATAGGATATACACATCGCGCCATGGACAAACGCTTCGATTTCCAGCGTTTTAGGGGTCTTTTCCCGTATTTCCGCGATCTCGTCCAAGGAAAGCTCACGCGCCAGCACAATCCGCTCTGCCCCAAGATCCGCCCAGAAATTCGCCGCCTCATGGTTCAGGATGCTGGTCTGGGTGCTGATATGCAGCGGCACATGAGGCGCGTATTTCCGTGCCAGCCGAAGCACGCCCACGTCCGCCACGATCAGCGCGTCCGCTCCCGCATCCTCCAACAGCTCCAGATAGGATGGAAGGGCGAGCAGGTCGCGGTTGGAGGGCATGATATTAACCGTTACATAGCACTTGACGTGCCTCCCATGCGCATAAGCGATGCCGGAACGAAGCGCTTCTTCGTCAAAATTGGCGGCAGCGGCCCGCATGCCGAATTGCTGTCCGGCGCAATACACGGCGTCCGCTCCATACGCAATGGCAAAGCGCAGCTTTTCCATATCCCCTGCCGGCGCGAGCAGCTCCGGCCGCTTATTCACCGCTTCCCTCCGCGCTGGCGGCCGCAGCCTGCGCCGCGTTGGAGGCGGCGATATTCGCCTCATGCTCCGCATAGCTGTTGGCAAACAGATGGCTGCCATCCGGCATGGCGACATAGTAGAAATAGTTATGCTGCTCGGGATGGCTTGCCGCGTACAGCGAAGCGTAGCCGGGATTGCAGATCGGTCCGGGGGGCAAGCCCTGCTTGGTATACAGGTTATATGGCGTATCGGACTGCAGATCCTCCTCGCTCAGCTTTCCGCTCGTCCGTCCCAAGCCATACAGCACCGAGGCGTCCACCTGCAGGTAGGGGAACGAATCCGGATTGTTCAGACGGTTATAAATAACACCCGCGATCGTCGCACGCTCCCCGTCCTGCTGCGCCTCGCGTTCGATCAGGGACGCAACCGTTACGATATCGTGCATCGACATGCCAAGGTTCTCGGCCCCTGCCTGGATCTCATCGTCATACTTTTCATCAAAGTTGTTGAGCATCTTGTTGAGACTGGAAACGACCGTGGAGTTCCCCTTGTATATCTCATAGGTGTCGGGGAATACATACCCCTCCAGCCAGCCCTGCTTCGCCGGCTTTTCCTCCTGTAAAAACTCATGCTTGAACTCGTAATCGTTGAGCGCTTCGTCGATCGCTTCCTCCGTGCAGACGTGCTCATCAAGCAACAGCTGCTTGATCTGCATGGTCGAATAGCCTTCCGGCACGGTTATCTGGATCGTCTCCGTGCTGGTGGAATTTGCCAGCGTGTCGATGATCTGCCCGTAATCCATATTGGGATTGAGCGCGTAGGCGCCGGCCAAAACGCTCTCGTTATCCCCTTTCAGACGGACATACAGCTTGAAAATCGTGCCGTAATTAATCACGCCCTCATCGTCAAGCTGTTTGGCAAGGGAGAGAACGTCCGTATTCTCCGCAACGGTTATTTCTTTTACCGCGTCGTCCTTGACAAACGCAAACACGTCGTTTGCAACAAAAATCGCCACCAGCGACAGGACGATCGAAATGCCCAGCACGGCGATTACATACACAACCGTGCCCGCACACCCGCTGTTCTTGCGCCGCCTGCTCCGGCGGCGCGTTTGCTGTACCGGTTGGGTTTGCTGATTCTCCATGTTTTCCATGTTTTCACCTCATCCATTTCTCAAGGTTTTTTCAGATCCAGTGCAGCACTACTTTGACGAGAAACGCCACGATAAAAGCTATAACACCGGGATTGCGCACGAGCAGGAACAGGTCGTACAGCCCCGCACCCTTTTCCAGGTGCGGGATATACCCCTTTGCCAGCAGTCCTTCCGCCCCGCGCAGCGTCAGATACAAAAACAGCAGCAATACGATCGCATTGATCGCCGCGAAATGATTCCAAATGCCAAAGGCGGCATAAGTATCCGTGATCCAAAGGACAAAAACATAATACAGATTATTGACCGCGTGCGCAAGCACGGCCGGCCAAACGCTTCCGAACGCATACGTCAGATACGCATAGGCGATACCCGCCAGCAGCGGGCCGAAAAAATTCATCAGGCTGCCGTGCAGCATCGCAAACGCAAAGCCGCTGAACACCAGGCACGCGCCGGTGCCGACGCTTTGCTCCTGCGCGGCCATCAGCGCGCCGCGCAGATACATCTCCTCCACGGTCGCGCTCAGCGCTACGATCACCAGCAGCTTCCCTGGCAGCGTCATGCCGGTCTGCGGTGTGTCCAGCGCGGTTGCAGTCAGATCCGCTCCGGCAAGGCCGGCGATCTGGTATATCAGCAGGTTCAGAAAAAGCGACAGCACCGCCACCGTTACGCCGAGCTTAACCGTTACGCCGAGCGCCCCTTTGGGGAGCCGCCTGGGCCGCAGGCGCTGGCGGACCGCCTTCTGGTCGCGCAGAGAGACGACCGCCAAAACCATCGGCAGCAGAAAAGCCGCTGCCTCCGACAGCGCGGTCAGCGGCGCGCCGCCGCCGAGCCGTCCTGCCAGCCGCCCCATGCCGGTCAGCAGGCAAAAGCACAGAAACAATGACAGGCCGGGCAGCAGCGCGATCTTATTGTTTTTCATCCGTGTGCAGCACCCGCCTTTCGGTAAAAATCCAGCCGCAGCGCTGATCGAACGCCGTGCGCGGCAACCGTTCCAACAAACGCCCCTCCGCGCACAAGGCAGCCCGAATGGCCGGCGTCCGTATCATAAAGCGGTCGTAATATCCGCCGCCGTAGCCCAGGCGGTACCCCGCACGGTCGCAGGCCAGCGCCGGTGCGACAATCAGGTCGATACGCTCCGGCGGCACCTCCCGCGCAGACGCATCCGGCTCCAGAATGCCGAAGCGTCCCGTCCGCAGGCTGTCCAACGACGCGATATGGTACGCCCGCATCTCCCCCGCGCGGAGGCAGCGCGGCACGCAAACGTTTTTCCCCTCGGCAAGCGCCTGACGCAGGATACCATGCGTATCGATCTCATCCGGCGTGGATACATAACAGAACACGCATTGTGCGCGGGCAAAAACCGTACTGGCCAGCAGCCGCTCGGAGATACTCCGATCGGCCGCGGCTTTTTCCGCCCGCGGCTGCTCCATCCGCTGCTTCAGGAAAAAGCGGCGTAGCTCCGGTTTATTTTCCAAACGCATACAGCGCGGAATCCGCCACACGGCGGGCCTCCGCTTCACCGCAGAGCGCGGAGACGAGCGTACAGGCAAAATCCAACGCGCCGCCCACGCCGCACGCCGTGATGATTTTTCCATCCCGCACACAGGTCTGCCGAACTGCGGTCGCACCTTTCATTCCATCCTCCATGCCGGGGTAGCAGGTCGCCCTGCGCCCCTGCAGCAGCCCCATGCCGCCCAGAATGACCGAGGGCGCGGCGCAGATCGCCGCGACGAATTTGCCATCGTCATAGCACTTCCGCACGGCATCCGTCACACGCTTGTCCGCATACAGGTTGGCCGTACCCGGCATTCCGCCCGGCAGTATCACCGCTTCCGCCGCATCCCAATCCGCTTCGTCCATGGAAAGCTCGGTTTCCACGCCGATACCGTGAGAACCGTGTACGATTTTACCGGTCACGCCCACCAGCTTTACCTCCACACTCGAACGGCGCAGGAGATCGACCGGCGACAGCGCTTCCAGTTCTTCAAAGCCTTCTGCCAGCAACACATATACCATTGTTGTCACACACCTTTCAATTGAGCATTAAATTCATATAGCCGCAGGAAACCGCCCTGGGCACATGCCATTTGATACAGCCCAGGGCCGTTTCCCGACCGCATGCCGTATAGGTGAACGCATCTTTCCGCAATACCTCCAGCAAGCCCTGCTCCCGCTCCGGCGTCATGCCGAATGCTTCCTGTGCGGTATCCTCCCAGCAGAACGCATAGGCAGCCAGCTTACCAGCCTCCCGCCAGCCGTACACGCCCTTTCCCAAAGCGTCGAACAGCGCTATCTGCCCCGCCCAGCAGGATGGGCTGCGCGCGATACGGCAGGGTGCGGCAAGCCGGTCATACAGCGCCGCGAGCTGTGGGATATCCTGTTCGGAAAGACGCTGCGGAACGCTCCCCCGCGTCTTTTTCACGATCTCGTGGCGCGCTATGCGAAAAAACGGCTCATAGCCAAACGGCCGGTAAAAGCCGAACAGCCACTCCTCCGCAGGGATAAGCGTGGAGGCAGTTCGTCCCGCCGCGCGGTCAAGCGCAAAGGAATGCTCCAGAAGCCGCGCCATATGTCCCTGCCGGCGATAGTCCGGATGGGTGCATGCCCCGTAAATATAGGTCGCTTCGGACACATCGCCCCCGCAGTCCAGACGGTACGGCAGCATTTGCACCATCGCGCACAGCGTGCTTCCCTCAACCGAGAGCAGCGTTTTCCCGATATCGAAAAAATGGGCGAAAAAATACGGATTGAAGCCTCCCTCGTCCGGAAAGCAACGCTCCCAAAGCGCTCGAACCGCGCCGGCATCCTCCGGTCCAGCAAAGCGGATCATTCCGCACGCTCCTTTGGCACGGCCGTGTATTTCACGCCGCGCATCACCGGATAATAGGATTTTTTGGCTTTCCGAAGCCCCTCTATACCGAGGTCTTCCTCTCTGTTGACGTATTCCACATCATCGCAGTTCCGCAAAACGAACTGCTGGTTGATCATTTGGTAAGCGCCCGGAATCGTATGGTCGGCCTTTTCGATCTGTACCACATACATATCCGGCGTTGCCCGGCATCCAAACGTGAAAGCGATCACTTCGCCATCCAGACGCAGCAGCCCGCCTTTGAGCGCAAGCGCGGAGAAGTTGTGCAGCGCCTGCACAATCGCGCAGGTTTCCCCCTGAAAGTCCCGATTCTGCGCACAGCCGTTCTGATTGCACCAACGGATATGGTATCCAAACGCATCCTTGACGTTTTCCGGCGTCATATCCTCATAGCTCCATCTGCCCTCATACGCGGTTTTAAACCGGTTGACCAGATTGCGCTTAGACTGCAGCTTTTTTCCGGACAGGGTGCGCAGCTTTTCTGCAAGGTAAATGTAGTCATCCCCATCCTCATTATCGTGGGAGAAAGAATACTTTTCCGGCCGGACAGCTTCGATCCGTTCGATCATAGGCTCCGCTATGGATACCAGCTGGAACGGGATTCCCCGCTCCGCGGCGTCGGCTTCCAGCGCGTCTAGCGCGCCGCCCAGATCTCCCTCTCCAATCGGCGCCAAGTAACAGTCATGCCCGCCGTCAAGCGGCGTCATCTTGACCAGCAAAAAACCGTCGCGGAAGCAGATCTGCGTGCCATAATGACTACGCCACATAAACAGGTCGACAAAGCAACGCTCGCACAGATGGTAATTGTAATGGGCGCCGCAGGCCTCGACCGCCCGCTTGTCCTTCAGTGTGATTTCGCAAAATGGTAACATAAAAAATATCCTTTTCCTTATTGTCCCGCTGTCTCTCGCAGCTTTTGATAATATGCGCGTACTGCACCCGCCTTCCCGCAGGACATTTTACCCTCGGTGCAGGCGCCGTCCACGCACGCAGGCCCGCAGTGCGCGAACAGCGTCGGCGCGACCGCGTATACCACGCGGTACATTTCCTCTGCAAGCGCGCGGATCTCCCACTGCGCGCGGTTGCAGCAGCGCAGCTTAAAAAAGTTTTTCAGGCTGCGTGCATTGGCAGTCATCACAATGCGGGTAGCACAGGCATTCGGCAGCACATATCGAGCGTCCTCGATCGCGTGCTTTTCCGCCTGGCTGCGCGCCTGCTTCTCCGGAACGCCCTGCGCGAGCAGCTCCTCAACGTAGCCCTCCATCAGCGCGGCGGTCAGCGCCTCGTAGGTGCGCTGGTCATCCTCCATCGCCCGAATAAATTGTTCCCGCGCCGCTGGGATTTTATCGATCTCCGGCGGCACGACATACTCAAACCCGCGTTCCCTCACATACCGCTGGGACTGTACGGAAAACGAGGCCATGCGGTGCCGCGTGATCTGCGCGAGCAGCGAACGCGACACGCCCTCGATCGCAAATGTAAACGACACATGCTCGATCGGGCTTTCATGCCCGATCTCTGAAAGCATATGGACAAAACTTTGGGTTTTTTCCTCTGTCAATCCGTCCAGCACGCTGTCGACATCTGTGAAGGAATAGCAGTTCTTGGCCGCCGCCGCCACCAGCTTTTCCGGTTCGGGCGTGTGCGCCAACAGTTTCACTTTCATTTTTTATTTTCCTTTCCGTCCCAAAAGGCGCTCCCGAAACACGATAAGCAGGAATTTGGGCAGCTTCATCATACGGCCGATCCGGCTGGGCTGCTTGAGCAGGCGGTAAAACCATTCCAGCCCCAGCCGGATAAAAATATCCGGCGCGCGCTTTGCTTCGCCTGCGAAAACATCGAGCGAGCCGCCCAAGCCGCAGTACAGAGTGGCATGGATTTCGTCGATATGCGCGGAAATGAACTTCTCCTGCTTCGGCGCCCCCAGGCATACGAACACAGCGTCCGCGCCGCCACAGGCATTGATGGCCTCGACCGCTTCCTGTTCATCGGAAAAATAGCCGTCGTGCGTTCCTGCAAGGACCAGCCCGGGGTATTTTACGCAGAGGTTTCTGCCCGCCTTTTCTGCCACGCCCGGCTTTGCGCCGAGCAGGTAAAGGCGCATTCCTTCCTTTGCCATGGCAGCGGCAAGGCTTTCGGCAAAATCTATGCCGGCGACCTTGCCGCACAGCTCCTCGCCCAGGATTTTTGCGGCATAGATGATGCCGATGCCATCCGGCAATACCAGGGCGGCATGATTCACCACCCTCATAAAATCGCTGTCCTTTCGGCAAAGATCCACTATTTCCGGATTTGGCGTCACCACATACCCCTTTTGCCGCGCGCGGATCCGGCTCATGGCCAACTCCACCGCCTGCTGCAACGTTACGGCATGAAAATGCACGCCCAGAATTGAAGCGGTTTTCATCTCTTTGTCTCCCATATTTTCACATCATTGCTGCATAATACACATTCCAAATCTATTTTATTATAGCGCAGTTGTTTCAAAATCTCAAGCCTGCAAGGTATAAAACTGGATGATTCGGAAAATTGATGTAAAAAGCCAGGCAAAGCGCCTGACTTTTGGTGTTTTTCAATCTTTTTTGTCTTTCCGGCACGAACAGCCGCCTAGGCCGCAGTGCGAGATCACTTCATTGAGGTAAACGGACATTCCGGTGCAGAGGATTCCCTGCACCATACCATCGAACAGAGCGGCTGCCCAGTTTGCATACTCCCCGTAGCGGGAAACAGCCGACAGACAGGCCAGCATGATGCCGCAGCCGGTAAGGGCAAGTGGAATAAATTGATTGGGGAATTTTCTGATTGCCTTGAAAGCGCGCCCCAAGCAATACAGGACTGCCACCAGAATGGCATAATCCGCCTTGATATATTGCGAAACCTGCTCCAAATTCATTCACCTCCCATCCATTTTATGAAAGGAAGCGAAAAAAAGGAACGCCGGCCCACGGCCGGCGTTCCTCTCTGTCAACAATCAAAGTTGTGCGCGGATGAGCGCCCCCATCTCGCTGGTGGAGAGCGCTTTTTCCCCCGGCGCGGCGATATCCGCTGTGCGATGGCCCGCGTCCAGCACGGCCTCGACCGCGTTCTCAACCGCGTCTGCCTCGGCCATGAGGCCGAAAGAGTAGCGCAGCATCATCGCACAGGACAGGATGGTCGCGATCGGGTTGGCGATGCCTTTGCCGGCGATATCCGGCGCGGAGCCGTGAATCGGCTCGTACATGCCCTTGCCGCTCTCGTTCATCGAGGCGGAGGGCAGCATGCCGATCGAGCCGGTGATCATGGATGCCTCGTCCGACAGGATATCGCCGAACAGGTTGCCGGTCACGATCACGTCGAACTGGCTGGGATTGCGGACAAGCTGCATCGCGCAGTTGTCCACATACATATCCGAATATGCTACCTCGGGGTACTCGTCCTTGATGCGGTGCATGGTTTCGCGCCAGACGCGGCTGGTTTCGAGCACGTTCGCCTTATCGACCGAGCAGACCTTCTTATTCCGCTTCATCGCCATCTCGAACGCGCGGCGGCCGATGCGCTCGACCTCGTAGACCGAGTAGTTCATATCATCCGCGCCGGTCTCGCCCCAGCCCTTGTCGCTCTCGCGGCGGTAATGCCGGCCGAAGTATACGTCGCCGGTCAGCTCGCGGCAGACCAGGATGTCAAAGCCGTCGCCGATGATCTCGGGCTTGATCGGACACGCGTCGGACAGCGCCTTGTGCATCTGCGCCGGACGCAGGTTGACGAACAGGCCGAGCGCCGAACGCAGGCCGAGCAGCGCTTTCTCCGGGCGTTTTTCCGAGGGTACTTCGTCCCACTTAGGGCCGCCGACCGCGCCGAGCAGCACGGAGTCCGCGTTTTTGCATATCTCGATGGTCTCCTCAGTCAGCGGGATGCCGTTCGCGTCGATCGAACAGCCGCCCGCGAGCACCTCCTGATAGTGGAAGGTGTGGCCGAACCGCTCGCCCACCTTGTCGAGCACCTGCATGGCTTCGGTCACGATCTCCGGACCAATACCGTCGCCCTTGACGACTGCGATATTGTATTCCATCGGACTTACTCCCCTCTCTCTTTGAGCGACTTCAAAAGGCCGCCCGCCTGGATGATGCTCTGGATGAACGGCGGGAAAGCCGCCGCCTGATAGGTCTCGCCCTTGGTTTCATTGGTAATCACGCCGGTGTCGAAATCGACCGAAACCGTGTCGCCCGCATCGATGCCGTTCGCCGCCGCCTCACACTCGAGGATGGGAAGGCCGATGTTGATGGCGTTGCGGTAGAAAATGCGCGCGAACGAGGCCGCGATCACGCAGGACACGCCGTTTTCCTTGAGGACAAGAGGCGCATGCTCACGCGAAGAGCCGCAGCCGAAGTTGCGCGTTGCCACGACGATATCACCCGGCTGCATCTTTTTGACGAAATCCGCGTCGATATCCTCCATCGCGTGAGTTGCCAGCTCCTTGGCGTCCGCGATGTTCAGGTAGCGCGCGGGGATGATGACGTCGGTATCGACGTTATCCCCATATTTGAAAACTCTGCCTTTTGCATTCATGGTATTGTTTCCTCCCTTACTTCAGCTCGTCGGGCGCGCAAATATAGCCTGCGACCGCACTCGCCGCCGCAACGGCCGGACTTGCCAGATAGATCTCCGAAGTGATATGTCCCATGCGGCCGACGAAATTGCGGTTGGTGGTCGAAACCGACCGTTCGCCGTGCGCCAGGATGCCCATATGGCCGCCCAAGCATGGGCCGCAGGTCGGGGTGGAAACGATTGCGCCCGCCTGGATGAAGATTTTGGTCAGCCCCTCCTCGATGCACTGGAGATAAACCTCCTGTGTGGCAGGGATGACGATGGTACGCACGCTCGGATGCACCTTGCGGCCCTTGAGAATGGCTGCTACGGCGCGCATATCGTCGATGCGGCCGTTGGTACACGAGCCGATGACCGACTGCTGCACCTCGATATGACCCAGTTCGTTGATGGTCTTGGTGTTCTCGGGCAGGTGCGGACACGCGACCGTGGGCTTGAGGGCAGACAGGTCGATCTCGATCTCCCTCTCATATACCGCGTCCGGATCAGCCTCGAACACCGTGACCTCACGGTCCACGCGCCCCTGGATGTACGCCATGGTCTTTTCATCCACGGGGAAGATTCCGTTCTTCGCACCCGCCTCGATCGCCATATTGCAAATGGTGAAGCGGTCGTCCATGGACAAGGAGGCCACGCCCTCGCCCACGAACTCCATGGACTGATACAGCGCGCCATCCACGCCGATCTGGCCGATGATGTGCAGGATCACGTCCTTGCCGGACACCCACGGGCTAAGCTTGCCCTTGAGTACAAACCGGATCGCGCCCGGCACCTTGAACCAAGCCTTGCCCGTCGCCATGCCGGCGGCAAGGTCGGTCGAACCCACGCCGGTCGAGAACGCGCCCAGCGCGCCATAAGTGCAGGTGTGGCTGTCCGCGCCGATAATCAGCTCGCCCGGGGCGGTGAGCCCTTTTTCCGGCAACAGCGCATGCTCAATGCCCATCGCGCCCACGTCATAGAAGTTGACAATCTGATGTTTTTTGGCAAACTCTCGGCATTCCAGGCATTGCTCCGCGGACTTGATATCCTTATTCGGCACGAAGTGGTCCATCACCAGCGCGATCCTGGTGCGGTCAAACACCTTGTCAAAGCCGGCTTTCTCCATTTCACGGATCGCGACCGGACCGGTGATATCGTTGGCAAGCGTCAGGTCAACGTTCGCCTCGATCAACTGCCCGGCTTCCACGCTTTCCAGCCCCGCATGCTTTGCGAGTATTTTCTGTGTCATCGTCATGCCCATAACAGTGCTTCCCCCCTGTTTTAATCGATAAAGTACTTATTGATGCCATTGATGTAGGCCTTGATAGATGCCTCGATCACGTCGGTCGAAACGCCGCGGCCGGTAACGATCTCTCCCCCGTCAACGCTGATCTTGGCGATCGCTTCCGCCTGCGCGTCCTCACCATCGGTCATGGAGCGCAGCGAGTAATCCTCCAGCTCCACATCCTTGTCAACGATCTTATTGATTGCGCGGAACGCCGCGTTGATCGGGCCGTCCGACACGGCCGCGCGTTCGAAGGTTTCGTCGCCCTTCTTGACGCGGATGACCGCGGTCGAAGTGATGGTGTTGCCCGAGTTGATGACAAAGCGGTCCAGCGTGTAACGCTCCTCACCGGAAACCGGCACCGCGCCGACCAGCGCTTCCAGGTCGCGGTCCTTGATGACCTTTTTCTTGTCCGCCAGAGCTTTGAACTTTTCAAACGTCTTGTTGAGCTTTTCCTGATCCAGCGTATAGCCCAGCTCACGCAGCCGCTCCTCGAACGCATGGCGGCCGGAATGCTTGCCCAGCACGATTGCGTTCTTCGGGATGCCGACCGACTCCGGCGTCATAATTTCGTAAGTCTCCTTGTTTTCCATCACACCGTGCTGATGGATACCTGCCTCGTGCGCAAACGCGTTCGCACCGACGATCGGCTTGGTCGGCGCCACGGAAACGCCCGTGATGGTCTGGATCATGCGACTGGCGCGGTAGATCTGCGTCGTATCAATGCTGCAGGCGATGCCGAAAATATCCGCGCGCGTTTTGAGCGCCATAACGCATTCCTCCATGGAAGCGTTGCCCGCGCGCTCTCCAATGCCGTTGATTGTGCATTCGATCTGGTCGATGCCCGCTTCCACGCCGGCCAGCGAATTTGCGACCGCCATACCCAGATCGTTGTGCATGTGGCAGGAGAGTACAATATTTTCAATGCCCGGCGTATGCTCGCGCAGGTAGCGGATCCGCGCCGCATACTCCTCTGGAATCATATATCCGACCGTATCCGGAATATTAATCGTGGTCGCTCCTGCCTTGATTGCGGTTTCAAACACGCGGCACAGGAAATCCAGATCCGAGCGGCAGGCGTCCTCTGCGGAGAACTCGATATCGTCGCAGTATTTTTTCGCATAGGCAACATTGTGCGCAACCGATTCCACCACTTCGTCCGGCGTCATTTTAAGCTTATACTGCATATGCACCGGAGAGGTGGCCAAAAACGTATGGATGCGGGCGTTCTCTGCGCGGCGGATGGAATTCCACGCCGCATCGATGTCCTTTTCGTTGCAGCGTGCCAGCGAACAGATCGTTGAGCCGCGAACGATATCTGCGATCGCCGCGATCGCGGCCGCGTCGCCCGGGGAGGCGGCGGCAAAGCCGGCCTCTATGATATCGACCTTGAGCATTTCGAGCTGCTTGGCTACCTCGATCTTTTCGTTCAGGTTCATGCTACAGCCGGGGGACTGCTCACCGTCGCGCAGTGTTGTGTCAAATATTCGAATTGTTCTGCCCATTTTCTTGTCCTCACTTTCTTGTTTCAGGGTGTACAGGGACAAAAAAAACTTCGTCCCTTAATCCAAAATTAAGAGACGAAGCGAAAGCTCCGCGGTACCACTCTTGTTGCCGCATTCCTGCGACCACTCAGCGCGCATCTAACAATACGCCGCCCCTGTAACGGAGGGCCTCCGTTCCAGCCTACCGGCCAAAGGCTTTCAGCGGACAGCTCCCGGGCGAGTTTCACCGTTTTCTGACGCTGCCTTACACCGGCCGGCAACTCTCTGCGGACAGGGACGCGGTTACTTTACCCGTTCATCACTTTTTTCATTATGTGACTATATTACTCTCTGCCCTGCGGCTTTGTCAAGTGCTTTTTCAGATTTTTCTTTGTGCCATTCGCTACATTTTGATAAATCTTGCTAAGCAGCGCTTTATCTGGTATAGTTACTGGTATAGCAAATACGATTTTCAAAAAACCTGCATCTGGCGAAGGGAGCACCCACGTGTTCGCCCCTCCGCCGCAAATTCCACTGAGAGGAGTTCCGCTGTGGAAGTTTTCTGGGATATTGTCCATACGTTTGATTATGAAATCCTGCTGCAGCTTTTCCAGCATTGGCGCGGCGGTGTGTCCGACGCAGTCTGGACCGTATTCTCCACCCTGGGCAACGGCGGCGCACTGTGGATTGCGCTGGCGGTCATCCTGCTCTTTTTTAGGAAGACCCGACGCGCGGGGGCCGCGATGCTCGCGGCCCTGTTGATCGGCCTGCTGGTGGGCAATGTTTTTCTGAAGGAATGGGTCATGCGGCCGCGTCCCTTTGTCACGCATCCGGAGCTGACCGCGCTGCTCGACCCGGGCGATCAGTGGTCGTTCCCCTCCGGCCACACGCTGTCCTCGTTTGCCGCCGCAACAGCGCTCTGCTTTTTCCACCGAAAAGCCGGCGCTGCCGCTTATGTGGTCGCTGCGCTGATCGGTTTTTCCCGTCTTTACGCCTGTGTACACTATCCGACCGATGTGCTCGCCGGCCTGTTGATCGGTATCCTTTGCGGCCTGCTTGCCGTGTGGCTTGTCGACCGTCTTTTTGACCGTATCCATGCCGCTCGTCTGAGAAAGGGTGTCCAATGAATCAGTATAAGCGCCTTTTAAGCAACACGTTTATTTTTGCGGTCGGCACATTCAGTTCCAAAATCCTTGTGATTCTGATGCTCCGTTTTTACACGGGTATCCTCACGCAGGACGAAATGGGCGTGGCGGACCTGATCGTCAAAACCACAAGCATCCTTTATCCGGTCGTGTCCCTGTCCATCGGGCAGGCGGTCATCCGCTATGGGCTGGAACGCAGGCAGAGCAAGCCCGAGGTGTTTACCATCGGGCTGCTTACCTTACTCTGCGGCTTCCTGATCTCCCTGCCGTTCCACCCCGCGCTCAGCCTGATTCATTATAAAACCTCTTTCGGCACAAGCGGTTCCCTGTTGGATTACCAATGGCTGATTTACCTGTATGTGCTGACCTCCTGCACGCAGAATGTATGCAGCCAGTTCATCCGCGCGCTCGGCTTTGTCCGCCTCTATGCGGTCGACGGCATCTTCCGCACGCTGATGACCATTCTGCTCAACATCCTCTACCTGAAGGTATTTGAGTGGAACATATTCGGCTATGTATTTTCCATTATCTGCGCGGACGCTCTCTCCACGATCTGCCTGTTCCTGATTGCCGGACTGTGGAAATATATCAAGCCGCTGCAGATCAATTTCCACCTCTGGCGGGGCATGCTCGCCTATTCCCTGCCCCTTGTACCCGATGCGATTTTTGTTTATATTGTCGGCTTTTTCGGGCAGACCTTTCTGGCCAGCATGCAGAGCACCGCGGTCAGCGGCATCTACTCGGTCGCCTACCGCGTCCCCACGCTGATCGCGCTGGTAGCGTCCATATTTGTCGACGCTTGGCAGCTCTCCATGGTCAATGACAATTCCCGTCCGGAGCAGATCCGCTTCTTTTCCAACGTTGGAAACACCTACAGTTCAATCGTTTTCATTATCGCTTCGGGCGGCATCATGTGCGCCAAGCTGGCTATGATGATCCTCGCTGTTCCCAGCTACTTTATAGGCTGGATGTTTATTCCCCTGCTGGCGGTCGGCGCGGGGTTCAACTGTCTTTCCAGCTTCCAGAAAAGCGTCTATCTTTTGGAAAAACGCACGGTCCCCTCTTTCCTTTCCACCGCGTTTTCCGCGGTCGTTAATATTCTGCTCAACGTGCTGCTGATCCCGCGGTACGGCGGCATGGGCGCCGCCACCGCGTCCATGGTCAGCTATATCGGCCTGTTCCTCTATCGCGCGATTGACAGCCGCCGGTTCATGCCGATCCACTGGAATGTCAGGCGTCTGGGAGGCACCGTACTCCTGCTCGCCGTCCAGACCGCGCTCATGCTCACGGAGCCGCCGCTCTGGATCGTCTGGCAGCTGCTTCTGTTCGGTTTCGTATTCCTGCTCAACTGCAAGGAGTTGCTTCTCGGCGTAAAAAAGCTTTTGCACCGCGCGTAAGCAAATAAAAGCCGCAGGCCTAAGCCTGCGGCTTTTCAAATGGAAAAATCCAGCGACTGTCCCCTGTGGATCAAATCCTCGAGCGTCACGGAATCGACATACTGATTGATCGTATCAAATAAGCCGCGCCAAAAATTCAATGTGATACAGTCGCCCGCGCGCGAACATTCGACCGGCTCGCTCTCCAAACACGCGACCGGAGCGAGCGACCCCTCCGTGATGCGCAGGATATCGCCGACCGTATATTCCGCCGGCGGTCGGGAAAGCTGGTACCCACCCTGCGCACCGCGGATCGACCGGACAAAGCCCGCCCGCGAAAGCTGCACAACAATCTGCTCCAGATATTTTGCCGATATCTCCTGGCGCCTGGAAATATCCCGCAGCGGGATAAAGCCCCCTGCGTCATGCTGCGCAAGGTCGATCATCAGGCGCAGCGCATACCTGCCTTTTGTAGAAATCTTCATATGGCATTCCCCTCTTTCCACTATTATTCCACAGAATTACTATGAATTCAAGCAGTAAAGCGCAGAGCTACCCGTTCACCGGTTTTTCATCTCCCGCAAAACGCTTTGAATATGCTCGCTTGCCTGCTGCACTTCCCATTTCAGCTCGGTCGCAGACATGCGTTCCGCCCCATGCCCCAGAATAATCATCTGCTCCATACCGTCCGAGGTCGCGACCCGAACCCGATGCTTGCGGGACAAGTCATAGGATGCCTGCTCAATATACATATCCGCAGTCTCCGCCTCCTTGGTGTAAACGACATCCAGGCCATGTAGCTTCTCGACCGAGCCGACGCCGCCCTTAACCTTATACGCGTCAAACACCACGATCAAATGGCACTTGCGCACGCTTTGATAATCGCTGAGCAGGTTGAGCAGCGCTTCCCGCGCGGCGTTGATGTCCCCCGCCGCGATGTCGTGCAGCTCGTCCCAGGAGAATATGATGTTGTAGCCGTCCACCAGCAGGTAATCCTCCGCGCGGATGCGGGTCACATACAGCTGCTCGAGCGTAGCGCTTTTCCTGCGGCTTTGCTGGAACGCCTCGAACCCCCGGTCCTTGATCGGGCCATAGGTGCGTTCAAACAACGCGCGAAGCTCCGCGTCCTCCTCCAGGCCCGAACCTGCTCGGGAGCGTGTCTGCCGTGCCGGCGGCGTATCCGTCTGTTCTTTTCCGCCGCCCAGCCGGAGGCCGCTGTCCAGATGCGCCTGCGCGGGTACTTCGTCCCATTTGACGACATGCCCCGCGCCATGCGAGCAAAAAACCGAATCCGGTGTGTTTTCCACGTCATGCGCGGCGTCGTATGCCGCCGCCGCGATCACTTCCGCCGCATTATGGCACGGCTCGTAGCCGGACAGCTCGCAGGAAAGCCGCCCCTCACCGCGCGTATACGCCGCAACCTCAGTCCAGTAATCGCGTAGGGTGGACACTGGCGCCTTTCCGGTCAGTACCGCGCGGCCGTCTTTGCTTTCCGGTATCTCAAACGAACCATCCAACCGCTGAATATCGCTCATCGCCCGCCCGATACAGCTTTCCGGCACCTCAAGTCGAAAAGCATAATACGGCTCCAAAAGAATGCTGTCCGCCTGCATCAAGCCCTGCCGCACCGCGCGGTAGGTCGCTTCCCTAAAATCTCCGCCCTCGGTATGCTTAACGTGCGCCCGACCGGTGAGCAGTGTGATCTTCATATCCGTGACCGGCGCGCCGGTCAACACACCGATATGCGTCTTCTCTCCCAGATGGGTCAGGATGAGCCGCTGCCAGTTCAGGTCCAACACATCGGTCGGGCAGGCGGAAGCAAACACAAGGCCGCTGCCCCGCTCGCCCGGCTCGAGCAGCAAATGCACCTCCGCATAGTGGCGCAGCGGCTCAAAATGACCGATACCAACAGCCGGCGAAGCGATCGTCTCTTTATAAACAATCCTGCCCGTGTCAAACTGCACGGCCGCCCCAAAGCGTTCCTCAATCAGCCGTGCCAGTATTTCCAGTTGAACCTCGCCCATAAGCTGCAGGTGGATCTCCGCAGACGCTTCATTCCACGATACCCGAAGCTGCGGGTCTTCCTCCTCCAGCAGCCGCATGTTTTGCAGCATCACATGCGGGTCGCAGCCATCCGGCAGCCGCATCCGATAGGTCAGCACTGGTTCCAGCGCCGGTGATAGCGCGCCCGCCACGCTCCCCAGCCCCATGCCCGGCATGGTATGCGTCAGCCCTGTCGCCGCGCAAACCATACCGCATTCCGCTGTTTCCACCGTCCGGTACTTCATGCCGGAATAGATCCGAAGCTGGTTGACTTTTTCCTGCCAGCCGCCGTCCTCGCTGCCGCTGACCACCTCGCGCACACGCAGCGTACCGCCGGTCAGCTTGAGATAGGTCAGCCGGTTTCCCTGCTCATCCCGCGCGACTTTGAACACCCTCGCTCCAAAAGCCGCGCCATCCGCCGGCATGTCCGTATAGCGGTCCAATCCGTCCAGCAGGTCCTCCACACCCTGTAGATGCAGTGCGGAGCCGAAATAGCATGGGAAAACCGTTCTTGTCCGAATCAGTGCGGCAATATCCTTATCCCGCACGGCCTGTCCGTCCAGATACCGCTCCAGCAGCGTTTCATCGCATACCGCCAGGCTTTCTTCAAACGCCTGCCGCACGGCGTTTCCGTTGAAATCAACGCAGCCCTCCCCCAGCTGCTTTTTCAGTTCGGCGAGCAGTCCCGCCCGCTCCGTACTAGCGAGGTCCATCTTGTTGACAAAAACCACTACAGGGATCTGATGCCGCGCAAGCAGTCGCCAAAGCGTATGGGTATGCGCCTGTACGCCGTCCGTACCGCTGATCACCAGAACCGCATAGTCGAGCACCTGAAGCGTGCGCTCCATCTCCGCAGAGAAATCCACATGTCCCGGCGTATCCAGCAGGGTGACAGAGGTTCCCGCCAGATCAAAAACCGCCTGCTTGGAAAAAATCGTGATACCGCGCTCCCGTTCCAGCGCGGCCGTATCGAGAAAAGCATCCCTGTGGTCCACTCTGCCAAGCCTGCGCAGCACACCCGCCCGGTACAACATCGCTTCGGCCAGCGTGGTTTTACCGGCATCCACATGTGCCAGAATTCCGACGACAATTCGTTTCATAATTTCCTCATTTGCTGTAATTCGTTGTATTATAAAATTATTATAGCAAAAACACGGTGTTCGGACAAGCCGAATCCTCTCGCAAAGCGGGCCACGCGATCATCGGCCAAAAACACGAACAAATGTTTGCATGTCTCAAATCTTTATGCTATACTGTAAACAGCGGGTGCGGAAGCCGCCGGACGCCCGCACACGCAACAGAAAAAAGGTGGGGTCGCTATGCAGGATGTCCTGAAAAACTTAAACGCCGCGCAGCGTGAGGCGGTCACAACGACCGAGGGCCTGATCCGCGTCGTTGCGGGCGCCGGCTCCGGAAAGACACGCGCGCTCGCGCACCGGTTTGCCTATCTGGTAAACGAAGCTGGCATCCTGCCCGGCAATATTCTGTGCGTTACCTTTACGAATAAATCAGCGGGTGAAATGCGTCAGCGAATCCGCCAGCTTACCGGAGATAGCGACGCAGGCTATATCTGCACCTTTCACAGCTTTTGCGTATCCGTTTTGCAGGAGGACAGCCATGCCGTGCAGTATCCCAAGCGCTTCCTCGTGCTGGATAATTCGGATATCGACACCATGCTGCAAACCGTTTATGAGGAACGAAACCTCACCCTGCGCCATATGACGTTCAGCAGGGCGCGGGATATGATCGAAATACGCAAGCTGTTTCAGGAGCCGGACTATTACCAGGATATGCTGGCCATGCCGCTGGAGGGGCTGCGCGAGAAATATCTCTCTGCCGCCGCTGTGGAGGATATCATTTTTTACGGCTATCTGTATCAGGAAAAA
The DNA here is from genome assembly GCF_014287995.1 of Agathobaculum faecis. Taxonomy (NCBI): domain Bacteria; kingdom Bacillati; phylum Bacillota; class Clostridia; order Eubacteriales; family Butyricicoccaceae; genus Agathobaculum; species Agathobaculum faecis. Next base: position 95,999 of record NZ_JACOPL010000001.1, on the reverse strand, counting down.
AGGTGCTTTGGCCTAGATTATAACGATCTGATCAAATTTACGCTGTATCTTTTTGAGCAGGACGCCGGCATCCGTCTGAAATGGCAAAGGCGCTTGGAATATATAATGATCGATGAATTCCAGGATATCGACGAGCTGCAGTATAAGCTGATGTGCGTACTCTGCGGCTATCACAGGAACCTGTTCATCGTCGGGGACCCCGATCAGACGATCTATACCTGGCGCGGCGCCAATGTAAAATACCTGCTGGATTTTGACAAAGCGTTTCCGAACTGCAAAACCATCATGATGATGCAGAACTACCGTTCCTCCCCGCAAATCCTGCGGGCAGCCAATTCCCTGATCTCCAAAAATGTCCACCGCATCAAAAAGGAACTCCTCTCGACTTTGCCGGATAGCGGTCCGGTGTTTTTTCACCATGCGGAATCCGCGGAGCAGGAGGCGGAATGGATCGCCGCAAAAATCGCGGAGCTGGAGCAGCAGGGCGTCCCTTATCAGGATATTACAATCCTTTACCGTGCGCATTATGTAACGCGAACCTTGGAAGAAGTCTTTCGCAGGCGCAAGCTTCCCTATGTCATATACAGCGGCGCGCAGTTTTTTGACCGGAAAGAGATCAAGGACGCACTCTCTTACCTCCGCATGACGGCCTATCGGGACGACCTTTCTTTCCAGCGTATTGTCAATACCCCCAAACGAAACCTCGGTGAAAAGCGGATGCGCTTCCTGAAGCTCTATGCGGAACAAAACGGCTGCTCGCTGTACGAAGCGCTGCATCGTTGTTTGGAAGACGAACTGTTCCGAAACACGAAAGCGCGCCCGTTCATCCAGTTGATTGAGGGAACCGCGGCCAGATATGCCGGCAAGCCTGTCTCCGAGGTTCTCGGCATTCTGCTCAACCGGAGCGGCTATGAGGAAATGCTGCGGACGGAGGGCAATCAGGACCGGCTGGATAATTTGGCGGAGCTGAAGCAGTCCATCTATGAATATGAAGCCGCCTGCGGCGAAGAATGTACTTTGGAGGATTATCTTTCCCATGTCGCGCTTTTTTCCAACAGCGATACGTCAGAGCGGCGCAATGCCGTTAAAATGATGACCGTCCATACGGCAAAGGGGCTGGAATTCCCGTATGTTTTCCTCTGTTCGCTTTGCGAGGGCGTGTTCCCCTCTGTCAAAACGAAAACCCTGCCGGCCATGGAGGAGGAGCGGCGCCTCGCTTTTGTCGCCATGACCCGCGCAGAAGGCGGGCTGTTCCTATCGGACAATGCAGGCCGCAACATAGACGGCTCCTCCCGCATCCCCTCCCGCTTCGTTTTCGATATCGACCGCCTGCTGCTACAATATACCGCCGAGCTTCCGGAAAGCCTTGTGGCCGAAGCCTCGGACCATATCCGCTTTCACCAGCGTCAGCTCAGCGCCTTGGCGGCCGGCCCTTCTTTTTCAGCGGGACAGCGGATCTCGCATCCTATTTTTGGCGACGGCGCCATCCTTGCCATCGATCGGGAAGCTTCCACCTACACCGTTCAGTTCGACGATATCCCAACGCCGCGCAGCATCTCCTTCCGCGTCCGGATCACACCGCTTTAGCGCGCTGGGAGCGCAGCCGCCTTTTTATCCCCATCCCCCTTTGCCTGTGAGGTGAGAATATGTCGACAGATACCCCCCAAGAGCGCACCTATATCGCGATCGACTTGAAATCATTTTACGCCGCGGTCGAATGTGTGGAGCGTGGCCTTGACCCGCTGACAACCAATCTCGTCGTAGCGGACGCCAGCCGGACGGCAAAAACGATCTGCCTTGCGGTATCCCCTTCCCTCAAGGCTTATGGGATCGCCGGCAGGGCGCGCCTGTTTGAAGTGCTGCAGCGGGTCGGGGAGGTCAACCGCAACCGGAGGCAAAACGCGCCCAACCATATCCTGGCCGGTGAATCCTGCGACGATACCGTACTGAAGGCCTCCCCGTCACTGGCGGTTGGGTTTATCACAGCGCCGCCTCAAATGGCGCACTATATTGAATGGAGCGCCCGAATCTACCAGCTCTATCTGAAATATATCGCACCCGAAGATATCCATGTTTATTCCATAGACGAGGTATTTATCGACGCGACAGACTACCTGCCCTATTACGGGCTTTCCGCGCGTGAGCTTGCGTCGATGATCGCCCGCGATGTGCTGCAGACGACCGGTATTACTGTGACCGCTGGAATCGGAACCAACCTTTATCTGTCCAAGGTCGCCATGGATATCGTCGCAAAGCATATCCGGCCGGACAGCAAGGGAGTGCGCATTGCGCGCCTGAATGAAATCACTTACCGTCGCCTGCTATGGCGGCATCAGCCTCTGACCGATTTCTGGCGTGTGGGGCGGGGCTACGCCAGAAAGCTGGCGCAGCACGGGATATACACTATGGGCGATATCGCGCGCTGCTCCCTCGGCAAGCCGAATGATTATTATAACGAAGACCTGCTCTATCAGATGTTCGGCATCAATGCGGAGCTGCTGATCGACCACGCATGGGGCTGGGAGCCCTGCACCATCGCGGATATCAAAAGGTACCGCCCCTCCTCGAAAAGCATTTCTTCGGGGCAGGTATTGAAATCCCCCTACAGCTTTTCACAGGCCAGGCTGGTGGTGCAGGAAATGGCAGATCTGCTCGCGCTCGACCTGGTCGGACGCAGGCTCGTCATCGACCAGATCGTCCTGACCGTCGGATATGATCGGGAAAACCTGACCCATCCTGAAACGCGTCGGGCGTATCACGGTGCAGTCACCGCAGACCGCTATGGACGTACAATCCCCAAGCATGCGCACGGAACCGCCAACCTGGACCGGCATACCTTCTCCGCGCATCTTATCTCCAATGCCGTTCTGGAACTGTACGACCGCATTGTAAACAAAACGCTTACCATACGGCGGATCTACCTGTCCGCAAACCATGTGCTTGAAGAAGATGCGGCGATACACCAGCCGACTTTCGAGCAGCTCGATCTTTTCACCGATTATAACGTATTGTCGCAGCAGCGCCGGCAGCAGGACGCCCTGTTAGCGCGGGAAAGGAAAATGCAGCAGGCTGTGTTATCCATCAAAAGCAAACATGGCAAAAACGCGATTCTGAAAGGCACCAGCCTACAGGAATCCGCTACCGCGAGGGAGCGCAACTGCCAGATCGGAGGGCATCGGGCGTGAAAGGCGTAAACCGTTATGGGCAGGCGGACAAAATCCGCCGGTATGACGATATCCTCAAACGGCCGCATCACAGGTCTTTAAAGCATCCCTCCATGCCGATGCTGGACCGTGCCGCGCAGTTCGCCCCGTTCGCCGCGCTGACAGGGCATGGCGATACGCTAAAGGAGACAGCACGGCTCACCGACCGGAAGATTGATCTGGACGAAAACGAAAAAGCCGTGATCGATAGGCGGCTACGGCTCCTGCGGGAGCGTTCCGGTCAGCATCCGCATATCGCCGTCACCTATTTCATCCCAGACAGAAAAAAAGAGGGCGGCGCTTACGCCACAGTATCCGGTACAATCAAAAGGTTTAACGAGCATGAAAGAAAGATTCTATTGATGGATGGCACTGTTATTGCGATCGACGACCTCCTCGCAATCGAAAGCCCCTTATTCCGCGGCGTCGATATATAGATGGAAACACATTCTCCCCAACAAACAATCTTTTTCTGTCCCGTTTTTCCATTACTGCAGACCTAACCGGCTGCTATGGATACGCCGTCGAGCCTGCTGCATTTTGCCGCCACACCGGTATCCAGTGCCGCGTTTCACACATATTCATAGGAACGGCATGGCAAAACGCAAACGGATAATTCGCACATTAAAACTTTTTTTCCGTTTTTTCGTTCAAATCACTCAGCTTTTTCCATGAAGAGCAGCAATTTCAAGTCATATCATGCGTTTTGCCGCACAAGATACTATCAGCAAAACCCACTAAACAAAAAAACGAAATCGAAAAGGAGAGAACAATCATGACTAACACAAAAAATGGTTCTAATCAGGGTATGGTACCGGAAGCCCGCGCTGCAATGGACCGCTTTAAGATGGAAGCGGCAGCAGAGGTTGGCGTCAACCTGAAGCAGGGCTACAACGGCGACCTGACCTCCCGCCAGGCGGGCTCGATCGGCGGCCAGATGGTCAAGAAGATGATCGAATCCTACGAGCAGAATCTGGCTAACCAGGGCTAAGTCCTGAAAATAATAAGAGCGCTGTTTCCTTTGGTGAAGGAAACAGCGCTCTTTGTTTATTTTATCAAGCGCGCCACTCGGCAAATAGTTGCTCCGCTTCCGTAGCGCTCGCGGCGCACAGCAGGCGCTCGGCAAATTCCTTGCATTCCGCAAAGGAATGCGCCGCAAGATCGGCTTTCGCCGCCAGCATCGCCGATGCCGACATCGAAAGGTTGGTCACGCCGAGTCCGCAGAGAACGGGCGCCATCCCCGGCGTACCGGCCATCTCGCCGCAGACCCCCACCTCGATGCCGTTTTCATTTGCCGCTTTCGCAGTCATATGAATCAGCCGCAGCACGCCCGGATGCAGGGGGCGGTACAGGTAGGATATTTTTTCATTTATGCGGTCCACCGCGCAGGAATACTGGATCAGGTCGTTTGTGCCGATGGAGAAGAAATCCACTTCTTTTGCTAGCATATCCGCACAAACGGCCGCTACCGGAATTTCAACCATGATGCCGACCTTGACATTCGGATTATAGGCGACGCCCTCCGCATCCAACAGGTCCTTGGCCTGCTGGAGTACCTGCTTGGCGTTGCGTATCTCCTCAATGGAGGAGATCATAGGGAACATGATGCGCAGGTCGCCGTATTGCGCGGCGCGCAACAGTGCGCGGAGCTGGGTCACAAACAGATCGGTCTGGTTCAGGCAGATGCGAATCGCGCGGTAGCCCAAAAACGGATTCTGCTCTTTTTCCAGGTTCAGCGCGGGAACTTCCTTATCGCCGCCAATATCCAAAGTGCGGATGATGACCGGCTTGCCCGCCATCGTCTCGCAAGCCTTTTTGTAGGCTTCAAACTGCTCCTCCTCGCTCGGCAAGTCGTCGCGGTCCATAAACAGGAACTCCGAACGGAACAGGCCGACGCCCTCGCCGCCCAGCTCGGCAACGCGCACCGCATCCTCCGGTGTGCCGATATTCCCTTCCACGATCACACGGCGGCCATCGCTCGTTTCGCCCGGTCGGTTCTTAAACTGCACCAGCATTGCCCGGCGCTCATCCTCCGCCGTTTTCTTCTGTTCAAACTGGGACAGTGTTTCCGCATCGGGCGACACGACGATCTCGCCCGTCGCACCGTCCAGCAAAAGCTCCTCTCCATCCTTTATTTCATCCGCCTTCTCGCCGGCACCGGCTACGGCAGGGATGCCCATGGAGCGCGCCATAATCGCGGAATGGCTGGTCCGTCCGCCGATACGCGTAACGAAGCCCACCACGGGCTTGGAGCCGATCTTTGCCGTATCCGACGGAGTCAGATCGTTGGCAATAATGATGCACGGCTCGGAGATCGAGTCGATCGCGTTGTCTGCGATCCCCTTCAGGTTTTTCAGGATGCGCTGGGAGATATCGCCGATATCCGCCGCGCGCGCCTGCATATATTCATCGTCCATCGCCCTGAACATGGCCTGGAAATTCTCGCAGTTGACAAAGCAGGCATATTCTGCGCAAACCATTTCATCTGCGATCAGATTGGTGATGCCTTCCACAAAATCAGGGTCGTCCAGCATGAGCAGATGCGCGTCAAAGATTTCCGCCTCGGCCGCGCCGATATTCTTCTCCGCCTCATCCCGCAGAAGCTCTATCTGCTTTTTCGCATGCTCCACGGCATCGATTACCCGTTTCTGCTCAGCGGCAGCATCCGTAATACTGTTTTTTACGACCGTTAAATCCGCCTCTTTGATCACGAGCGCTTTCGCGTGTGCAAGGCCTTCAGAGACACCAATCGCTTTGAATTTCAACATGAGCCGTTTTCCTCCTGTGGATTGTAAATCCTAACAAATATTTCAACACCATTGTACGGTATCTTGGTGCTTTCGTCAAGCAAATCCTTGTCTTTCCTCCATTTTCCGCAAGCGCGCCCCGCAGTCCGGTATCGTGGTCAAAGCGCGTCTGTCAGCGTTTATTTTCACAGCGCTTCCCCCGTAACCCCCTGTGTTTCGAGTACCTCCAGCACCCGTATCCCGTTTGCCGTCAGCGCCATGCTGCCCTTGCAGGGATATGTCTCATACCCGTCATAAGCAAAATTTTTTAAGGGGATGTCATAATCCACCCGTATCAGCCCCTTTCGCTGCAGCAATGCGATCGCCGCCGCATAGTTCCCCGCCTTGTCCCGCCCGTTTTCCAGGTAGACCGGCTCTGCCGCCCCTGCCGCGCACGCGACCGGTAGAAACGGGCTCTGCGCAAAGCAGCGCAGCAGTTCCAGTTCCTCCCGAAACAGGGATAAACCGTTTCCGCAGCCGCCGCAGCCCTGGCATCCTTTGCAGTTTCCGGTATGACAACTCATCTTTCGATCATCCTATCTTACAATCGGGGCTTCCGCCCCGTCCATTTGCATTTGCCGCAGGCCTCCCTTTTGCAGTTAGCCTTTGCTTATTTATTTTAGTTTACCACATATCCCTACCTTGTCAATAGGGTATCCGCCGTGCCGGCTGTTTGTACAGTTTATCCTGTTTTGCTTTCCAGATCCACACGGATTTATCCATTATGCGAAACCTTCTTTATCGATTTGCAAAACTCCGGAATAAATTTGCAAAAAAACGTGCTTGCGCACCGTTTTTCTGCTATACTGGAATCATTCCAACATTTTGTGAGGAGGAACGACAAAACATGGCAAACCGTTGCACCCGTATTCCCGAAATCATGCTGCCCCCAAAAGGGACCGACCTTTCCAAATGGGCGGTCATCGCCTGTGATCAATATACCTCGCAGCCCGAATATTGGGCGGAGACCGACCGCATCGTTGGAGACGCCCCCTCCACGCTGCGTCTGACCCTGCCGGAAGTCTATCTGGAAGAGGTGGACGTTGCAGCGCGCACCGAAACCATTCATAAGACTATGCGCCGCTACATTGAGGAGGGAACGCTGCAAACGCTTCCCGCCGGCATTATCCTGACCGAACGCTGGTCTGGCGGCGCCTGCCCGCGGCGCGGAATCGTGCTTGCCATGGATCTTGAGGCGTATGAATACACGCCCGGCTCTGCTTCCCTGATCCGTCCCACGGAAAAAACCGTTGTCGAGCGCATCCCGCCGCGTCTCAAGGTGCGCCAGGGAGCCTGCATGGAGCTGCCGCACATCATGATCCTGATCGACGATCCCGACCGCACGATTATCGAACCGCTCTTTGAGAAAACCGCTTCTTTTGACAGAATTTACGACACCGATCTGATGCAGAACGGCGGCCATATCACCGGCTGGTTCATTCCCAAGGGCGTGGAAACCGACACGGTCGAGGCTGGGCTTGAAGCACTCTGCGACCGAGCCGCATTCAACCAAAAGTATGGCTGCACGGACGCCCAAGCCCTCCTTCCCTATGCGGTCGGCGACGGCAACCACTCCATGGCGACCGCGAAGGCATACTGGGAGGAAACAAAAAAAAGCCTGTCCGCCGAGGAGCAGCAGAACCACCCCGCGCGTTACGCCCTGGTCGAAGTGGTCAATATCCACGACGAAAGCCTGATTATCGAACCGATCCACCGCATCCTGTTCGGTGTGGAGACTAACGAACTGTTCGGCAGTCTCACGGCATTTTACGAATCCCAAGGCTGCAAGGCCTATGTCGCCGAGCAGGCGCCGGCAGATGCCGCCGCACATTATTATCCTTTCCGCGCGGAAAACCGCTCCGGCGTATTCGTTGTCGAGAATCCCAAATGGTCCATCCCTGTCGCGACCATCCAGACCGGCCTTGACGCATATCTGGGCGCGCATCCCTCGGCCAAGATTGACTACATCCACGGCGCGGATGTTGTGGCCGCCCTCGCCGAAAAGCCCGGCAATCTTGGCTTTATCCTGCCCGATATTGCCAAAAACGATTTGTTCCGCGGCGTTATTTTCGACGGTGTGCTTCCCCGCAAAACTTTCTCCATGGGAGAGGCGCACGAAAAGCGCTACTACATGGAAGCCAAAACGATCGTCAAGTGATCTCTTCGGACGCAGCCTTTCCGGCTGCGTCCTTTTTCGTCCAGCGAAGCACCGCTTCCCCGTTTTCCACCGTGCAAAGCACGAATGCCGGCGCCAGCAGGAACGGCCGGTCCGGCGCAAAGGGACAACGCAGGCAGAGCGTCCCCTCCGCAGCCTCCGCTTTCAGCTCGCCGCGCTCCACCAGGCTATCCAACACCACATCCCCTGTCCATAACTGCCTTTCTGTCTGCCGTGCGTCCGGAGGCGGCGCCTGTTCTGAAGCGTCCTGTTGAGACACGGACTGCCGGCCGACCTCCTCTTCCTCTCCGGCAGAGAGATAAAAGTCGGATGGCTGCTGGTTCGCATACCCGGCCGTTTTCAGTGTTTCTCTGGATAAATGCCGCGTCAGCCGCAGCCGTCCTCCGACCGGTTCCGGTAGGCCGACCAGCAGCGGCCTTGCCCCATCCGCCGCTGCATAGCAGCGCAGCAGCAGGTCGCAGGGAATCGCACAGTCCAAATCAATCCGTACTCCGTAAGCGTCGGGCAGCCATTCCAGCCTGCCTACCGCACTGCCGCGGAACCGAACCTCTGCCTGCACCGCCGCTCCCCCTCCTCCCGTAAAAAAGCGCGTATCCAATAATAGGATACGCGCTTTTGCCTGCAAATATGACGTTCAGCCCTGTACAGATCCCAAGCCGAAGCTGACGGCCAGAGCCTCATCCACATGGCGCATCGCATTTTCATCGAGCGAGCCCATCTTTTCGCGCAGGCGCTTTTTATCCAGCGTCCGGATCTGTTCGGTCAGGATGATGGAATCCTTGGTCAGTCCGTAGTTGGGCGCACCAAGCGTGATGTGGGTCGGCATCTTGGCCTTGTTGACCTGCGATGTGATAGCGGCGGCAATCACCGTCGGGCTGTACCGATTGCCCACATTATTCTGGACAATAAGTACTGGACGGATGCCCCCCTGTTCGCTGCCGACCACCGGGCTGAGATCGGCATAGTAAATATCTCCCCGTTTGATGCTGGTATCCACTTTGGTTCACTCTCCGATGAAATAGATTTGCGGTTTGTCCGCAAACCTATTTTCCCCACGCCACAAGAAAATATAACAGTCGTGTAAAAAACTATGGCATAAGGTCAGGGAATTTTCCCCGATTCATCCTATGCGAACCACAGGCGGATTGTCAGCCCCTGTAAAAACGCGGTACCCGTCGGCTGATGCTGCACACCACCTCGTAGGAGATCGTGCCAGCAGCCGCCGCTGCGTCCTCCGCCGTCCAGGTATCTGCGCCCCATACGATAACCTCGTCCCCGCGCTGCACGCTTTCTCCCTCTGGGACGCGTGCCATACACATATCCATGCAGATGCGTCCAAGCACGGGCGTACTCCGTCCATTGATGACCACCCGCGCCTTTCCGGAGCCGGTGCGCAGGAATCCATCCGCATAGCCGATCGAAACGACCGCAATGCGTGCCGGACCATCTGTTTCAAAGGTGCGGCCATAGCTGACCGTCGTATGCGCAGGGATATCGCGAACCTGCACCACGCGTGCCTTGACCGTCATGGCCGGCCTGAGATCGAGCACCGGCGGCACAGAGACATCCGGCCGGTATCCATACAGGATGATGCCCGCCCGCGTCATGCTGCAGTGCATCTGCTCATAACTCTGGATTGCGCCGCTGTTGGCGCAATGCCGCAGAGGCAGGTCGAGTCCGGCCTGCCGCAGGCCGTCGCACACCGCCTCAAACCGCTGATATTGGAGCGCCGTGTACGCTCTGCCTTCCGGTACGTCGGAAACCGCAAAGTGTGTAAAAATCCCCTCGGAATCCAGCCCAGCCAGATCGGAACACCACAAAATCTGCTCTATTGTCCGCTCCGTGTCCCATGCTGAAAAACCCAGGCGCGTCATGCCGGTATCCAGCTTGTAGTGTACCGCGATCCTCTCCCCCGTGCGCACGGCGGCCTCTGACAACAGGCGCGCGGTTTCGGTATCATAGACCGGCGCCGTGATATGGCAGCGGGCAATGGTATCCATATCGGCCTCATCCACATATCCCAGAATCAAAATTGGCTTGTGGATACCGTTTTCGCGCAGCTCCACCGCCTCCGGCACGGTCGCGGCGGCGAAATACGGCGCGCCGATCTCCTGTAAACGCGTCGCGATCTGCACCGCGCCATGCCCATACGCATCCGCTTTTACCACACACAGCACCGGCGATTTTGCCTGCGCACAGATTACACGGTAATTATGTTCGATCGCACCCAAGTCTACTTCCGCCCAGGTGCGGTGCTTGCTCGGTTCCATTCTTTGCTCATCCCCTAATTTATGTTTCCTGATACGACATGACCTGGATTGTCAGCACCCGTTTTCCGTCCGCATACAGCTCCGCGCAGACGAGCTGCCGTCCGTTTTCGGTCAGCCATACCTGTTTTTCTATTTTGCCATCCGTACCGTCCTCCGCATACCGGAGAACAAGCAACTCGGTCCCCGAAGACTGTTCTGTCCATTGCTGCTCCGGCTCGCTGTTACGCAGATCGGACAGCAGGCAGAACAGCCCGTCCGCAGGCGTCAGCCCGGTGCGCTGCGGCATCGCGTCGTCCAGCACCATGCCATCGTACTGCAGAGAAAACGCCCCGTTGTCCGTTCCGGCAATGCGCCCTCCGATCCCCGCCAGGGATTCCGGCGCGGTGATCGTGAATGTGTCCGCATCTTCTTTATTATAATTATAATCCATCTCATATTCCAGCACAGAATCCTCTAAATCGGATAAAACTTTGATATGCGCCTCAAATCCCGTCAGCGCGCTGAAATATTCGCGCACACTTTCCCCGTCCGCCGCGGGCGCGCCGCAGCCGGAAAGCAGGCACAGGGCCAGCGCGGCCGCACATAGCCTTTGTTTCAGATCACCACTCCCTCGTATTATACCGTTTGAGCAAATCGGGCAGGAAGTGCAGCAAATCGCCCGGCGTCATGCCGTACTCAGAGCGCGCGTTGGCCGCCATGTCCCCGGCGCGTCCATGCAGCCAAGCCGCCGCACAGGCGGCGTCCACAGGATCCAGCCCTTGTCCGCACAGGGAGACCAGCATCCCCGCAAGCACATCCCCGCTGCCCCCTTTCGCCATGCCGGGATTCCCCGAATGGTTCCGGTACAGTCTGCCATCCGGCGCCGCGATCAGCGTGCGGTGTCCCTTGTACAGCAGTATGCAGCCCATCTTACGGGCGAACAGCGTCAGCTCGCCCTGCTGCGGATTTTCCAGGCCGGACAGACGGGCGAATTCCCCCGCGTGCGGCGTAAGGATGACCGGCTGTGCCGCCTGCCGCAGTATATCCTTATGCGCGGTCAGCGCATTTATACCATCCGCGTCCAAAACAATCTGACATTTTGCATTTTCGATCAATGTCACGACAATTTCCGCGACCGCGTAAGACCGCCCCAGACCGCAGCCGATCAGCAACGCGTCTGCCTTTTCCGCGAGCGACAGCAACGCCGGCAGTGCCTCGCGCGACAGCATCCCATCCGCACCGCACGGCATCGGCCGAACAACCGGTTCATTGAGCTTCACCGCGAGCACGGGCCAAGCGCGCTCCGGTGTCGCCAGCGTCACCACGCCGCTTCCCATGCGCACCGCTCCCTGCGCGGCAAAATAAGCCGCTCCGGTATATCCCGCACAGCCGCAGACGCACAGCACGCGGCCAAAGTCATTCTTGTTCGCCTCCGCAGCCCGCTCCGGTATGATGCGGTCCACATAGCTCTGATCAAGTTCTGTCATCATTTTGTAAGGCTCCTTCATCCCGCTCCTGCGGGTATGGTCATAATTTTGTCTTCCGGATCCGCAATATCCCTTTGTTTATGAAAAAACGGACTCCCTGCTATCCAAACCTTTCCTGCCCTCTACAGCATAGCATTTTTACCGGATCCCCGTCAAGGAATCCGGCGGCATTCTTTCTTTTCCGTCACCGGCGGCCACTGTACCGGAATAAACTGAACCGAAGGAGTGTGATCAATTGGCTATTCGCATTTTTATAGACCAGGGACATAATCCCAGCGGCCCCAATACCGGAGCGGAGGGCAACGGCCTGCGCGAGCAGGACGTCAATTTTATCGTTGGCGTATATCTGGCCGACCTGCTCCGCGCTGACCCTCGCTTCGAGGTGCGCCTGAGCCGCAATTCCCCTGACGAAATACTTGGCACCAGTAATGCCAGCAGCCTTGCCGCGCGCGTGCGCATGGCAAACAGCTGGCCCGCCGATTATTTTATCAGCATCCACTGCAATTCCAACGTCAATCCGGCCATCAACGGTACGGAGGTCTATGTTTTTCAGCAAAATACGCAGCCCTATTGGCTTGCACAGCATGTCCTGATCGGCATTGTCGAGCGCGTCGGTACCAAGGATAATGGCGTCCGGCTGAATCCCAGCCTGTTCGTACTGCGGCGCACCTCCATGCCCGCGATCCTGGTCGAGCTTGCCTATCTCAGCAACGCCGAGGACGCCCAAAAGCTGCGCGACGACCCTTACGGCTTTGCCCAGGGGATCTACAACGGCCTGCTCAGCTATTTCGGCTTTGCCCCACTTTGACAGGAAAAAGCAGGCGGTCCAAAGGCGGATACGCATAAGGAATAACAAAAAGGGCAGAAAAAGCGCAAAAAAGAGGCAATCACCGTACAAGAGTCTTTATGACAAGAGAATAAGCGCCAGAAAACGGCACTATCCGACGGATAGTGCCGTTTTTCTTATCTACAAGGAGGACCAAGAACTTGACTCTGCTGTTCTACAGCTATTGTATCACGGGCATCTCTAAGCCTACTGATACATGATTTCATTAACCTTAAAACTTATTATACGAGGAGGAAAGTCTATGAGAGAAATGAGCTTTGATTATTACTACGACGAACAGTCGGAGAGTTTCCGCTTTCTGCGCGTCCCCCGGTTGCTGTTTACCGCCCCGCAGTTTCGCGGCCTGTCCACAGACGCCAAACTGCTATATAGCCTGATGCTGGACCGTATGTGTTTATCCGCCCGTAATGGCTGGTATGACGAGCAGGGACGCGTATTTATCTATTACACTGTCACGGATATCGCGGAGCATCTCAACTGCAAAAAGGACAAGACATTAAAGCTGCTGAATGAGCTGGATAACAAAAAAGGCGTCGGCTTAATAGAACGTATCCGTCAGGGACAGGGCAAACCGTCCAAAATTTATGTCAGGCAGTTTACCGCGCAAGGGCATCCAGAGCCGCCCCATCATCCCACCGGCAGCCGTAATCAAAACTGCACAGAAACGGAAGTCTTGACGGCTCAAAACGATACCTCTGCACCGCGGAAAACAGGAAGTCAAGAATACGGGAAAACCGAATGTAATTATACGAATAAGAATTATACTGAGTTAATGAAATCTATCCATCTATCTATCCATCCCGAAACGGATTTACAGCGGGACAGTCAGTTATCAGGCCAGCCAAATCCAGTCACACAACAGGCAGCGACGCCTCGCGGCGTCGCTGTCCGCGCAAGTATGGCATTTGTGTCACAAACGCCGCTTGTCAGGGGTATGCCCCTGAAACCCCACCCGCAGCAACAGGGCGTTACCCCATGCGCGGAGGGTATCCCGCCGTCCGTCCGCCGTCAAGGCCGGGCGTTTGCTGCGCAACCGCCCGCGAGCAGCCCTTTTGATGGGGCGGGCCTTGACTGCGGGCCTCCGGCGGGATTAGAGGCCGCCAAGGGGATAACACCCTCACAGGGCGCGGCAATGCGCGCCCTGCGTTTATTCTGGGAAACTACGGAAAGCCTGCGCCCAAAACGCAGGCAGAAAGAAATCAGTCCCAAGTTGGGACTGATTAAATCCCGTGAAAGCAGAGGAATCCAATATGCGTTACACTAACAAGCAAGGTAGCAGTCTATGGAAATTAAACGCAGGGAGGTATATAAAATCGGAGAACAATACGCATATATCCGCGTCAGCAGCCGTGACCAGAACGAGGAGCGGCAGCTTATCGCCATGCAGGAACTTTGCATCCCGAAACGAAATATTTACATCGACAAGCAGAGCGGAAAGGACTTCAAGCGGCCGCAATATAAAAGGCTCGCGCGGCGCATGAAAAAAGACGACCTGCTCTATATCAAGAGCATCGACCGTCTGGGGAGGAATTATAAAGAAATTCTGGAACAATGGCGCATTTTGACTAAGGAAAAGGGCGTGGATATCGTCGTGATGGACATGCCCCTGCTCGATACCCGGCGCGGCAAAGACCTGATGGGGACATTCCTCAGCGATATTGTATTGCAGGTGTTGTCCTTTGTCGCGGAAAATGAGCGCGAAAACATCCGGCAGCGGCAGGCCGAGGGCATCGCCGCCGCCAAGGCGCGCGGCGTCAAGTTTGGCAGGCCAGCCCTGCCCCTGCCCGATAACTTCCGCGAGGTACATAAGGCATGGCGGGAAAAGAAAATCCCTCTCCGGCTGGCAGCGAAAGCCTGCAATATGCCGGAAGGGACTTTTTATTATAAGGCTGTGAAGTTTGAAAAAGGGGGTTAAATAAAGCGGCCAAAAATTTGGGAATGTGTACATTTCCAAATTTTTGGCCGGTAAGCACCTATGGCAATTATACTCTATATTCCTTACTTTTTCAATGGATTCCATGCAAATTTGTAGTTCCAAATAACACTTTGAAAACGTACAATTATCCAAAACGATAGGGGGTGATTTCCACATTTTCTGCTATTTACGTCAAAAAATAAGGAGGGAAACCACATGAAAAAGCAAATGTTGTCGGCATTTTTGGCTGCGTCCATGGTGCTGACAATGGTTCCCGCTGCGTCTGCTGTGGATGAGACAGAAGAAACATCCACTGTGACGACCAGCACAGAACCACAGGAAACAACAACGCCTGCGGGCACAGAGCAGCCACAGGCACCAGATGAAGAAACGGTCGAAAAAAACGAAGATGCTCAGGGTGGTACCAATAATGTAGAGGCCGACTCCGAAGATGCCACTGACGTTGAAGATACAACGGAAGATACAGGCAATGAAGGTATCGACACATTAGCGGAACTCAAGAGTGCAATCACAAATGCTGATGACGATGCATCATCTGAAATCACGCTTAGTGGTGATATTACGATTCCAGCAGGCCCGGAAAACAATATCGTGATTAACAGCGAAATCACAATTAATGGTAATGGGCATAAGTTGATAAAAACTTTTGATACTACCCAAGGCGATTCGGGCTACGGCAACTACGAAGCCGTTTTCCAGATCAATGCCGGGAATGTCACGATTAAAAACCTGACCATGTCCGGCCTGGAGAACGGAATGAAGGACGAAGCCGCGATTTATATTGCGACCAATGAAAGTGTTACTATTACGGAGTGCAAGTTCATAGGAACACAGAATGAGGATAATTCCTATGGAACTGCCGGTATCATAGGAGCAACCGGTTATTCTCCGGTAGTTCATGTGAGTGACTGTGAGTTCCAGTACGTCAAGTATGGCATGTACTTTAACTCGATTGGCAGCCAGTCTGTCATTTCCGACAACATGCTTGATACCACAAGCTATACGGGCATTTATATGGATGTACCGGCAAGCAGTACAGGGATAACTGTCAGCAATAATAATTTGACGAATATTGCGATGACATCCTACAATTCTGTACCGTTTATTTCAGGTATCTATGTAAATGAGTTGAGCGAAAGCACTTCGGCACTTCCGGTAACAATGAAAAACAATACCGTTGAGCTGTCAGAAACCGCCCAAAACAACGGCGGTATCGCTATCAAAAACAGCAAGGTGGCGAAAATTGGCGAAACTTATTATGCAACGCTTGAAGGTGCGATTACGGCAGCAAAAGCAAACGATACCATTGTGCTGAAGCAGGACATTCAAATTGCTGCCGGAAATGCAAATAATATTGTAATTAATAAAGCAATTACGATTGACGGTGATAACCATACGATTATCCGTTCCTTTGATAAGGTACCGGATACAGCTGATCCGAGCTACGGTAACTATGAATCTGTTTTTGTGATTCAGTCTGCTGGTGTCACTATTCAGAACTTGAAAATGGCTGGTCTGGAACAGGGAATGAAGGACGAAAGTGCAATCTGCATTGAAGCAAATGGCACAAACGAATCGCCGATTCAAATTCTTAACTGTACATTTGTTGGTTCTGCGGATGCAGTAAATTCCGGTATTGTTGGTATTCTGACGCTTCCACGCCAGCCACAAACAGGCGGATATGTGAATGTCCAGAATTGTAAGATGGAAAATCTGAAATATGGTATGTATTTCAATTCGATTTCCAATGCAACGATTCAGGGGAACACGATTGACGGTACTGCGTATACCGGTATTTATCTGGAAGGCACTGACGTTACTCTGAAAGGCAATACGCTGAAAAACATTGCGACAGCAAACAACGAAACCGCAGATTTTTCCTCCGGTATTTTTATGGGCGGAACGAGCAGCCGGATGAAGGTCAGTGAAAATAACATTGCACTGGCTTCTGGTAATACCAATGGTTACGAATTGGGCATGACGCAGGATGGAAGCGCAGCCGAAGTGACCGTTATGGTGGGCGATGCACCATATACCTCTTTGGAAGCAGCCGTTGCCGCTGTGCAGGCAGGTCAAACCATCACCCTGTTACAGGATGCAGAGCTTACGCAGTCCATTGTGATTGACGAAGCCAATGTGACGCTGGACGGTGCCGGTCATACGATTGCCTATACCGGGAATGCAACGGCAGAAAAACCCGCAGGTGCTCTGATTGTCGCACAGGCGACGGGAGACCCGGCAGGCGGCACCCCGCAGTCCGGCGCAGATAGCTTTACCCTGAAGAATGTAACGGTGGATGCTGAAAACTGTAAGTACGGTGTACAGCTGTATTGCATTGAGAAAAGTAAGCTGGACAGTGTTACCGTAACCAATGGAGTATACAGCTCGATTCTGGTCAACGGTGCAGAAGCAGAAGTTGCAAATACGACCGTAGATAATGGAATTGAGTACGGCGTAGGAACCGGCGTAACCACGTTGCCCGAAATCACGTTGAACAACGTCACCGGTAAGCCGAATGGGCCGCTGATTAAGGTGGACAAAAGTACTATTGAAAATATTAAGAACAACGTGTCAGGAATGAACAACTTCACTCCTGAGCAGATCGTTGGAGAAATCAACAAAAAACTGGAAGGCGCACAGGTCGTACTCGGAGAAGATGGTTCGGCTACCAGTCCGGTTACGTCGTTTACCATCACCTTTGACCCAGCGGGCGGCACCTTCTCGGATGGCGATACCAATAGCAGAACACTGACGACAAACAACGAAGGCAAGCTGAAGGCGTTGCCGACTGTCACAAGAGAGGGCTATACTTTCGAGGGCTGGTACGCGAGCGGAATCGGTCAGATTGATGTAAATACAACCTTTACGCAGGATACTACCGTTTCTGCAAGCTGGGATTCAAGCAATTCCTCTTCCGGCGGTGGTTCTTCCGGCGGCGGTGGCGGTTCCAGTAGCTCCAGCAGCCGCTATTCGGTTTCTGTCTCCTCCACTTCCAACGGTAGTGTGAGCGTCTCCCCGAAGAGTGCATCCAAGGGCAAGACCGTTACCATTACTGTCAAGCCCGATGCCGGCTATGAGCTGGACGAGCTGACGGTAACTGATAAGGACGGCGACGAAATCAGCGTGGAGCGTGAGAGCGACACCAAGTACACCTTTACCATGCCGTCCGGCAAGGTGACGGTTAAAGCGACGTTTGCCAAGGTGAGCGAGCAGCCGGAACCCGGTTCGATGGCCTTTACCGATGTAGCGTCCAGCGCATACTACTATGACGCGGTCAAGTGGGCGGTCGAGCAGGGTATTACCAGCGGTATCACCGCGACTACTTTCGGCCCGGATGCGTCCTGCACCCGTGCGCAGATGGTATCTTTCCTGTGGCGTGCAAACGGCTCGCCCAAGGCGGCCGGTGCAAACCCGTTCACCGATGTAAGTGCGGATGCGTATTACTATGACGCGGTTCTGTGGGCGGTTGAAAAGGGCATCACAAGCGGCACCAGCGCGACTACGTTCAGCCCGAACGCAACCGTTACCCGCGGCCAGACCGTATCTTTCCTGCACCGTGCGAACGGCTCCCCGGCCGTTTCCGGCAGCAGTCCGTTTACCGACGTAGCGGCAGACGCTTACTATGCGGCGGCTGTCCAGTGGGCGGTTGCGGAGAATATTACCGCAGGCACGAGCGCGACCACGTTCAGCCCGGATGCAGCCTGCACCCGCGGCCAAATCGTGTCGTTCCTGTATCGTGATATGGCATAAGCGATCTCTTATTGCGTAAGCACCTGAAAGAAGGACTCCCGTGTGGATATCACACGGGAGTCCTTTTATCTCTTTCACAGGCTGTTCGTATATTGACTTTTCCTGCTTTCGGCGGCCTTAATGTGTCCCGAGTCGGGACTCATTTTTTCTGCCTGCGTCTTGGGCGACGGCCTGCTGGAGTACCAGAATAACCACTGGGCGCGCAATGCGCGCCCAGTGGGGGCGTTATCCCCTTGGCGGCCTTTAATCCCGCCGGAAATCCGCAGTCAAGGCCCGCCCCTTGATGGGGCGGCTCGCGGGCGGCTGCGCAGCGGACGCCCGGCCTTGACGGTGGACGGACGGCGGGATACCCTCCGCGCGCGGGATAACGCCCCGCTGCTGCGGGTGGGGTTTCAGGGGCTCGCCCCTGACAAGCGGCATTTTTGTCACAAATGCCATACTTGCTTGTACAGCGCCCCTCCGGCGGCGCTGTATATTGAATATCCTGGTTTAGCCGGCCTGATAGCTGTCCGGCTGTAAATTCATTGTGGGATAATGAATAGAGCGAATTAGCCTGGTACAATTTTTTCTATTCTGTATTTTTAAGAATAGCCTCGAAAAGAAGTTTATTTTTAGAATCTTTGCTTTCATTTGTCGAAAATTTTTAATTTTATCTCATTTCTCAGTAATAATAGTCAGAGGGAATACTTGATAACTGAATAAAGCGTTCCAGATACATTCCCATGCAGGAGAGCCAGACAGCAGGTGCGCCATAATTGCCCGGATAGGCAGGAGCGAACAACGCCACGCTGTAAAGCAGCCACAGGTCAAAACTGCGGGCCATGACCCTGTATGGATGATAATGATACTTGCGTCGGCTATGCGTCACAGCGCAGGACGCCCCGCCACGGGAATGGAGGGAGGTACAGACCTATGGAGCGGCTCGGCCAGCCGCCGTCTGAATTGCTTTTGATTCCTTTTAAGGCATAAGGAAAACCGCGCTGGATAGTACGGCGCGGTTTTTGTCGTATCATTTGAAAATCGGTCCCAAGTCGGGACGCATTAAGGAGGTGTTTTTTCATGGCAGGCCGTACCCAGGTAAAGCCGCCACAGAGAAAAAGAATGATTGACGGTACTACATACATCGTGACCTCGCATTTCAAACAGACTGGCAGCACCGCAGCCGACCATATCCGGCGTCTGATCGACACAGAAACCAAAAGTGATAAAATAAAGCGGATTCATTGAAAATTTGCATTATTTATTGATTTTTGGTATAATAATAGTGTCATAAAAGACCAATTGCGGTGACTGCCGGAATGGAGGTCTGCAATGAAAAGGCAGTCTGATAAACAAACTTTCAGCATGAACTTTGGAGCAAAAAAATGGGCGGCTCTCTATGTTCGTCTCTCCCGTGATGACGACAGCGAGGGCGACAGCAACAGCATCGCCCATCAAATTGAAATCCTGAAAAAGTACGCAAAAGACCATAATATTATTCAATATAAAATCTATAAGGATGATGGTTATTCTGGTGCGAACTTCAACCGACCCTGCTTTCAGGAGATGATTTCCGATATCGAAAGCGGCCTTGTGAATATGGTTATTGTCAAGGATATGTCCCGTTTCGGACGCAACTATCTTGAGGTGGGAATGTATACCGAAATCCGCTTCCCGGAATTTGACGTGCGGTTTATCGCCGTCAATGACGGTGTAGACAGCGAACGCGAGGACAACGATTTCACTCCGTTCCGCAACATCATCAACGAATGGTATGCGAAGGACACCAGCAAGAAAATCAGGGCTGTATTCAAGGCAAAAGGCATGAGCGGCAAACGGCTTTCCACGCAAGCGCCTTACGGCTATTTGCGGGATAGGGATGGTAATTTGAGTGTAGACCCGGAAACGGCTCCGGTTATCCGCTTGATTTTCCAACTTGCCGCCGAGGGCAACGGCCCCGGTAAAATCGCACGCCATCTGCGGGAAATGGAAATCATCACACCGGGAACGCTGGAATTTGAGCGGACGGGACGAACCAAAAATTATGACCCGATACGACCTTGCCATTGGTATAGCAGCACGATTGAAAAAATTCTGCGCAACAAAGATTACCTCGGCCACACGGTAAATTTCAAGACCACCAGAAAATCCTATAAAAGCAAGAAGAAAATCCAAAATCCCGAAGAAAAGCAGGTGCTCTTTGAAAATACCCATGAAGCCCTTGTATCACAGGAGACATGGGAGATCGTGCAGAAGAACCGGGAAAACCGGCGCAGGCCCACCCGCATGGGCGATATGGGCATGTTCTCCGGCCTGTTATATTGCGCCGACTGCGGCCATACCCTCAATCTCAACCGCACAAAATCCTTGGCGCGAGAGAAGGACAGTTACACCTGCGGCGCTTACAAGCAGCAGAGAGGCAAATGTACGGCCCACTTTATCCGGGCGATTGTGCTGGAACAGCTTGTACTGGAAAACCTGCGGGCAGTCATCGCCTTTGCCCGCGAGGATACCGATGGTTTCATCCGGCAGGCCATGTCCAACCGGATGGAAGCGCAGATGCAGGAGCAGGCTCAGGCCAAGCGGACGCTGGAGCAGCAGGAACGGCGTATTGCGGAAATCGACGGCATCATCAAGCGATTGTATGAGGACAACATCAGCGGCAAACTGACCGATGAACGCTTTTCA
Organism: Agathobaculum faecis; assembly: GCF_014287995.1. NCBI lineage: Bacteria > Bacillati > Bacillota > Clostridia > Eubacteriales > Butyricicoccaceae > Agathobaculum > Agathobaculum faecis. Next base: position 74,898 of record NZ_JACOPL010000001.1, on the reverse strand, counting down.
AAAATGTCTGCTGATTATGAGCAGGAGCAGGCCCACTTACAGATGAGCGTCAAAGAACTACAGCAGACCGTAGAAGCCTGCGAGCAGCAAAACGTAAACATGGACAGCTTCATCAAGTTGGTGAAGAAATACACTGTTCCGGACAAGCTGTTTCCAGAACTTCTCCATGCTCTTGTGGAAAAAATCATCGTTCATGCGCCGGATAAGTCCAGCGGCCACCGTACTCAGCAAATTGATATTCACTATAATTTTATTGGTGAAATTGGACTTTCCCATGCAATCGACAAAAAGGAATCGGCGTGATATGCCGATAGCATATCATGCCGATTTTCCGTAGCATGAACATCCTTATGAACACGCCCCTAACGACCGCCTGCTTTTTTACCACCGCCCTATGACGGTTTTTCATAGCTTTTCGCCCGCGCGCTGTCCGTTATCCCCGCGGTTGTCGGGTCGTTGAGCGCCGCCCAAATATTGGACGCCATCAGAAACAGGCAGTAGGGATTGGTGAACGCTCCTTTCAGCACCTCCCATACCGCGCCCCATGTCGTCATATCCGAGGCTGTCAGCCCTGCATAGGCCAACGCCGTGGCGAATATTCCCAGCAGAAGCTGTATCCAGAATATCGGGTTCCTGAGCCGCACTTTCAGATTCATATGCCGCCTCCCATCCGTATATATTGAGACGCCGCCCTGCGGCGACCCTCCCGCTTTTATTTATATGCGCCACGCATTGTCCAATTTCGAATAAATGGGAAGTCGAGTACCCGCATCAGACCCATTTCAGAATGTCTTTCCGCATCCGCGCGATAATCCGTTTTTCCAGTCTTGATATGTAGCTCTGCGAAATGCCGAGCAGGTCCGCGACCTCCTTCTGCGTCATGGCTTCCGGCATATTGATGCCAAACCGCATGGAGATGATCTGTCGCTCCCGCGCTGGCAGGCGTTCCAGCGCGCGCAGCAGCAGCGTGCGGTCTACATCGTCCTCCAGCGGCCGCATCACGCTGTCCGGCTCGGTACCCAGAATATCCGACAGCAGCAACTCGTTTCCATCCCAGTCCGAGGAAAGCGGCTCATCAAACGAAACCTCTGTCCGGCGGCCCGCGATTTTGCGGAGATACATCAATATCTCATTCTCAATGCAGCGGGACGCATAGGTTGCCAGCTTGACGTTTTTATCGCTCCGGTAGGTGCTGACCGCCTTGATCAGCCCGATTGTCCCGATCGAGATCAGATCCTCCGTCCCCACGCCGCTGGATTCAAATTTGCGCGCCAAAAACACGACAAGCCGCAGGTTGTGTTCGATCAGCGTATTTCTGGCCTGCTCGTCTCCGGATTGGCAGGCCAACACCGCATCGGCCTCCTCCTCTGCAGAAAGCGGCGGGGGCAACACCTCGCTGCCGCCGATGTAGTAAACCGGCTGCTTTGCAAACAGGCTCTTCAGCTTTCTGATGATCCATTGGAATATCATGCTTCTCTCCCTTTCATACACCGATCAATCCGTCATACGCACCCTGTCCGATCTGATCCGGCCCAACCGCACAGACGCAGTCCAGCGGTTTCCCATCTGCACGGTACACGCTGTCTGGACGGAAATACAGCAGCAGGCCGCTCTCCGTGCCCACCGCGCGGTACGGCAGCAGCCCAAACCGGCCTGCCAGCCTGGGCGGGAGTCTGGCAAGCGCCTCCGAGGCAGCCATTGTGCCATCCCGTAGCGGCCGCCCTGCCTCTCCCAGCAGTTCCACAGCGGCCGCTCGATCCATCACGACCACCGGTTTTCCCGAAACCGGTTCAAACAGCCCGTTTCCGGTATCATGCAGGACGCGCAACTCGCACGCCTTTCCCCCAAAGCAGATCCGCAGCGTCTCCACCTCCCGCCGAACCGGCCCATGCAGCGCATCTCCACGCAGAAATATCCCGCTGACCGCGTAACCGGCTGCGGCGGCTAAAACCAGAACGCGCAGCGGAACAGCGGCATAGTATCCCGCCCCTGTCAAAAGCTGCCGGCCGGACGCCGCGCCAAGCGCCGCCGCAAGCCCCGCAAAAGAGGCTGCGACGACAAAGTACAGCGCGCACAGGCGCGCGAAAGCGCGCTGTCCAGCAAAGGCCGCGGCGCACAGGCCGATTCCGGACAAAATCCGCAACGGAGCCAGCGCCAGTGCGGGGAACAGCATCGCCGCAGCCGAATAGGTGCCGCCTACCGCTGCCGCCCCCAGTAGCCGCCTCCGTTTGACGGATACCCCGCCCAGCCTGGCCGCGGCGAGCAGCGTCGTATAATCCATCAGTGCGTTGACCCCAAACAGGACATCCAGATAGACGACCATGCTCCACCTCCGTTCGGGGTCTATCTTATCACATACCCTGTACAATATTTGCCGAATGGAGGGCTGCTGTTTCCTGTCGAAAACCCGATCCGCCCTGCCGGTTATGGGCAGAGCGCAGCCTAATAACCGAACGATGGGCGAAAAAGCAGGGGATCCGGCTCGATACAGCCGGATCCCCTGCGGTTCCTTTTACACGGCGGAATTGCCGTTTATTTTTGCTGCAGCACAAATTTTTCCAGCAGTCTTGCAGCCGCCTCTACGTCGGACACCGCGCACATCTCGCTCGGCGAGTGGATATACCGCGTCGGGATGGATACCGCGCCCGCCTGCACGCCGGCACGCGTCTTTTGCAGCGCGGCCGTGTCCGTGCCGCCGAACTGCAGTATCTCCCGCTGGACGTCGATACCGCAGGCTGCGGCCGCCCGTTCGAGCGCCGCGCAGACCTCCGGCGTGCAGATCACCGACCGGTCCATGACCTTGACCGCCGGTCCCCTGCCCATATCGACCGCCATGGGCGTTTTCCGCTCGGGCAGGTCGCCTGTGTCCGTCACATCGACTGCAACGGCGATATCTGGTTCCACCGCGAACGCCGCCGCGCCCGCGCCGCGCAGGCCAACCTCCTCCTGCGCGGTGAACGCAAAATACAGGTCGTTTTCGATTTCCTGCTGGGCCAGACGCTCCATCGCGAGCAACAGGGTCACGCAGCCGATGCGATTATCCAAGTACGGACCGCACAGCACCCCGTTCTGTTCAAAGCGCGGCGCGTCGAACACCGCGAAGTCGCCGATCTGCACCTGTCTCTCTGCATCCGCCCGATCCGCCGCACCAATATCAATGAAGAGGTTGTCCAGTGTAATATCCTTGAACGGCGTTTTTTCCTCATAGGAAATCACGCCGCGCGTGCCGCCCGCAAACCGGACCTGAATATTGATCAGGTCGCCCTTGAACAGCCCGCCGACCTGTGCAAACCGGATAAATCCTTTTTCGTCGATATAGGTCGCCACCACACCGATCGAATCCATATGCGCGGCAAACAGCAGCTTTTTGCCCGCGCCTTTTTTGCGGCAGATCAGATTGCCGAGCGCATCCGTGGTGATATCGTCAATATATTCCCCCGCGATGGCGGCGATGGCTTCGCGCACCGCGTCCTCGCGGCCTGACGGGCCGAACGCGCCGCCGACCGTATTCCATAAATCAAAAACCTTGCTCATTCGTCGTCCCCTCTCAGGTCTTCCAGAAATGCCCGCGCAGCGGCCAGCACCGCCTCGCAGTCCGATACCGCCGCCACAGAGGACGGCGAATGGATATACCGCACCGGCGCGGCGGCCGCGCAGACGCGCACCCCTGCCTTGCTTTTGTGAATGCGTCCGGCATCCGTCCCGCCGGAAACACGCGTCTTGGTCTGCCAGGCGATGCCGCGCTTTGCACACGCATCGCGCAGCAGCTCAAACAGACCCGCATCGTAAATCGTCGCGCCATCCATGAGCGGCAGCACGACGCCGCCGCGCACATGGCAGACCGCTTTCCCATCCGTCACCTCCGCCAAGTCGGCGGCGGTCGTGCCTTCCAGCACCAGCGCAAAGTCCGGATCCAGTGCATAGGCCATGCTTGCCGCGCCGCGCAGTCCTACCTCCTCCTGCACGGTAAAGCAGAACCAGGTATCGATAGGCGGCTGCTCCTCCAGCAGCTTGAGCAGGGCCGCGCAACCCACGCGGTCATCGATCGCCTTTGCCTTGATCAGCCCATCGCCAAACTCGACCACTGGGGAGTCGAACACACCATAGTCCCCCAGCGACACCCGCTCCTCCGCCACCGCGCGGCTGGACGCACCAATGTCGATATACAGATCCTTGGCCTTGGGCATGGTCCGGCGCTCGGCAGCGGTCGTCAGATGCACCGCCTTGATACCGATGACGCCTGTCACTTCCCCGAAGCGCACCGGACGCCCGATCACGACGCGCGGGTCCACCCCGCCGACAAAGCCGAATTTAATCATACCATCGTCCGTGATCTTTTTGACGATCACGCCGACCTCGTCCATGTGCGCGCACACGACAACCGGACGTTCAAGGGTTTTTCTCCCTTTGCGGAATACCATCACATTACCGATCGCATCCGTCCGCAGCGCGTCCGCGTACGGCTTTGCCTTTTTCAGCACGAACGCGCGCACAGCGTCCTCACAGCCGGACGGCCCCGGCAGCGCGCACAGCGTTTTCAGCAGCTCGGTCATTCCTCGGCCTCCCCATCAAACTCACGCAGAAACGCGGCGATCAAATCAGCTGCCGCCTCTACATCGGACAGCTTCACAACTTCGACCGGCGTATGCATATATTTCTCCGGAATCGAGAGCAGCGCGGTCGCAATCCCGCACGCCACGGTCTGCATAGTCCAGGCGTTCGTGCCGGTGTTGCCCTCCATCACCTCAAGCGAATAGCCGATGTCATTGGCCTTGGCCGCCTTGATCAGCCGCTTTGTCAGCCCTCGGTGCAGGTTCGGACCCATGCCGACCGCCACGCCGCTGCCCAGCTCAAACACACCGTCTGCGGGGCCGTCCGGCGTTTTGCCATGCGTCACATCCACCGCGATCGCATATTCCGGCTGTACGGCAAACGCGCCGGTCTGCGCGCCGAGTCCGGTGACCTCCTCCTGCGTGCTGATCAGCACCGCGATATTGCAGCCCAGCTTTTTCACCTTTTTCAGCTTCTCCACGGCCAGCAGGATTGCGGCTACACCCGCGCGGTCGTCCAGACATTTGCTGCAAAGCTGCCCGCCGAGCAGCCGCACCGGCTTCTGGGCGAATGCGATCGGCGTACCGATCCTGATCCGGTCTTTCGCATCCGTCAGGCCCGTGTCGATTAGCATTTGATCGACCGTCACCGCCTTATCCTGTTCACCCGCCTTGAGCAAATGCGGTGGCATACAGGCCACCACGCCGTACAGCGGTTCGTCCGCGAGGACCGTCACCTCCCCCGCGAGCAGCATCCGCGGGTCGACGCCACCGACCGGAGCGAAACGCAGAAAGCCGCCCTCCAGCACTTCGGTCACTACAAAGCCGATCTGATCCAGATGCGCATCCAGCAAAACGGTTTTTGCATGCTTTTTCCCGCATTTTCTATAAGCCAGCACATTGCCGCTGCGGTCTGTTTCTACCGTATCACAGTATGGTTGGAACAACGCCGCCACAGCCTGCGCCGCCTGCATTTCAAACCCACTGACCGCCGGCATTGCGCACAGCGTCCGCAGGGTTTCCTCCAAACGCAAAGACAATTCCTCCTTTTTCTGTAGAATATGGCCTGTCTCTATTATAACCGCTTCCCCCGTCCGATACAATAGCGCGGTTGACAAAGGCCGTGAAAAACAGTATAGCTGAGCTATCCTGACGGGAGTGCGTTGTTTTATGGGGCCTGTTACAGGCCGCGTTGACCGTGCGTGCCGGCGTATCCCGAAACACGATCAGCCTGACCGTGACAGGCCCGTTTAACCCAACACCCAAGCTCACCCTGATCCAGTTCATCGCGCTGTACAAAAAATTCGAGAACCTGTTCTATTTCTGACGACAGGCGCAAAAAGAATGCTGTAAATCGCAGCATCTGTTCTTCCTATTTATCAAACTGACCATTTACCCCAAGTAAAACAGACAACCACCCACATTACCCCGTATTCCAAGAAACCGTTTTTATCCATCCCCCATAGGAGAAGAAAGGCATTTAACCACATTTTGGGGAGGTGAGAAACACCTTTTTCTTACGCAACATTTTTCTCAAAAAAACATCTTTATTTTTCATATTTTCATTTTATATTCCTGTTTTCACCAACAAATATTTTAAACAAATATCGTCTTGATTGATGACTTTCCCGCATAGCAAGAACAATAAAAAAGACCTGAGGCAACAATCCAAATTGAATCATTGCCTCAGGTCTTGTCTGTTTTTTCTGAGGGATTTAGCCTATTTTATTTGAGGGAGCTACAACAAACATCTTTTTTATCAAAGCTTCGCCAGCTCCTGCGCGATCAGCTTATTGATGATCTGCGGGTTGCCCTGACCCTTGGAGGCTTTCATGCACTGGCCTACAAGAAAGCCGGTGACGTTCTTGCCCGCTTTGAAGTCCGCGACCGCTTTTTCATTTTTGGCGATCACGTCCTGCACGATGGCGAGGATAGCGCCCTCGTCCGATACCTGCTTGAGTCCCATGCGCCCGACGATGGCTTCCACTGTTTCGTCGGTTTCAAACATGCTCGGCAGCACCTTTTTGCCCGCGTTGCCCGAAATCGTCCCCGCTTCGATCAGCTTTACCAGATCGACCAGCTTATCCGCGGTCAGCTTGGTGTCCGGCAACTCCACGCCCTTGTCATTAAGGTATTTGGAAATGTCGGACAAAATCCAGTTTGCCGCAGCCTTGGGCTTGACCTGCCTGGCCGCCGCGTCGAGCAGCTCTGCCTTGGCAAAGCTGTCCGAGATCAGGCGCGCCTCCATCGCGGTCATGCCATATTCGTTCAGGTAACGCTCATAGCGCGAAATCGGCAGTTCGGGAATCTCGCTTTCGATCTGGCGCATCCATTCGTCCGAAATTTCGACCGCGATCAGGTCGGGGTCTGGGAAGTAGCGGTAGTCCTGCGCGTCCTCCTTGGTGCGCATGACCGTGTTTTTGAGCTTGACGTCGTCCCACCGGCGGGTTTCCTGCTGGATCTCGCCGCCATTTTCCACGACCTCGATCTGGCGGGCAATTTCATAATCGATCGCGCGCACCGCGCCCGAGAAGGTGTTGATGTTCTTCATCTCCACGCGCGTCCCCAGCTCCTCCGAGCCCTCCGGCCGGATGGACACGTTCACGTCGCAACGGATCGAGCCTTCCTCCATCTTGCAGTCGCAGATATCAAGGTAGGACAGCGTGGTTTTGATCATTTCGAGGAACTCCTTGGCCTCGGCCGAGGAATGCAGGTCGGGCTTTGTGACCATCTCGATCAGCGGCACACCGCAGCGGTTGAAGTCCACAACCGTACCGTCGATCTCGTCATGCAGCAGCTTGCCCGCGTCCTCCTCAAAATGGATGCGCTCAAGGCGGCAGGACTTCTTTTCTCCGTCCACATAGAAGAACACCTCGCCGTTTTCGCAGATCGGCACATCGAACTGCGAAATCTGGTAGGCCTTGGGCAGGTCAGGATAAAAATAATTCTTGCGGTCGGCTTTGCAGAGCTGGTTGACCGTGCAGCCGGTCGCCTTGCCCATCTTGGCCGCATAGTGCACAACCTGCTTGTTGAGCACAGGCAGCGCGCCCGGCATACCGGTGCAGACCGGACAGGTGTGAGTATTGATCGGCGCGCCGAACGAGGTCGAGCAGGAGCAGTAGATCTTGCTCTTAGTGGAAAGTTCCGCATGCACCTCAAGGCCGATGACAGCTTGATATTTCATTTGTCGTTTCCTCCCTTACAGCGCCGCGATGATATTTCTAAGCCCCGACGCCTGCTCAAACGCAAGGCCGGCGTTCAGTAGCTTCTGCTCGCCAAAACGCGGGCCGATGAGCTGCATTCCGATCGGCAGCTTGTTCGCGTCAAATCCGCAGGGCTGCACAAGTCCCGGCAGACCCGCGATGTTGACCGATACCGTACAAACATCCCCCGCATACATTTCCAGCGGATTGCTGGTCTTGGCGCCCAAGCCGTAGGCCGTGGTCGGCGCGACCGGAGTCAGGATGACATCGCACTTCTCAAACGCATTTGCGAATTCCTCTTTGATCTTGCGCTGCGCAGCGCGCGCCTTTTTGTAGTATGCGTCGTAATAGCCGGACGAAAGCACATAGGTGCCAAGCATGATGCGGCGCTGCACCTCCGCGCCAAAGCCCTCGGAGCGGGATTTGGTGTACAGCGCGATCAGGTCGTCGCCCGCGTTCGGGGTACGGTAACCGTACTTGACGCCGTCAAAGCGCGCCAGGTTGGAGGACGCCTCCGCGGACGACAGGATGTAGTACACCGGCAGCGCGTACTCGACCAGCGGCAGGGAAATTTCAAACACTTCTGCGCCGAGGCCCTTATAGGCTTCAGCCGCGGCGAGTACGCTCGCGCGCACCTCGTCCGAAATGCCCGCGCCGAAGTATTCCTTGGGCAGACCGATCTTCATGCCCTTGATATCCGCGTTCAGGTTTGCGCGTACGCTGCCCTCGAACGGAGCCTTGACCGAGGTCGAGTCATGCAGCGGGTCATGGCCGGTGACCGCGTCGAGCAGCATCGCCGCGTCCTCGACAGAACGGGCGAACGGGCCGATCTGGTCGAGCGAGGACGCGAACGCGATCAGGCCGTAACGGGATACCGCGCCATAGGTCGGCTTGAGGCCGACCACGCCGCAGAACGACGCGGGCTGGCGGATCGAGCCGCCGGTATCCGAACCGAGCGACAGCGGGGCCTCGCCTGCGGCGACCACCGCCGCCGAGCCGCCGGACGAGCCGCCCGGCACGCGGGTCAGGTCGTGCGGGTTGTGCGTCGGGTGCGTGGCGGAGTTCTCGCACGAGGAGCCCATCGCAAATTCGTCCATATTCGCCTTGCCGGTCACAACCACATCATGCGCGGCCAGCTTTTCCACCACGGTTGCGTTATACGGCGGCTTGAAGTTATACAGGATCTTGGAAGCGCAGGTGGTCAGCGTACCCTTGGTGCAGATGTTGTCCTTGACCGCGATCGGAATGCCCGCCAAAGCGGACAGTTCCTCGCCGGCGGCGCGCTTCTTATCCACTGCCTCGGCCTGCGCGAGCGCGGCCTCCTCAGTGACGGTCACATAGCCCTGTACCCTGTCCTCAACCGCTGCGGTGCGGGCGAACACATCCTTCGCCAGCTCGACCGCCGAAACCTCCTTTTTCGCGAGCAGTTCGGACAGCTCGGCCGCTGTTTTCTCATAAAGTGCCATATTTTCCTGTCCCTCCCTTTACTCGACCACACGCGGTACGGCTACGCCGCCTGCCTGGAAATCCGGCGCGTTCGGCTCGATCAGCTCGTCCGGTGTATACTCCTGGATGACTGCATCCTCGTGGAACGCGTTCTTGCGCTCGGTGTCGATCACGTCGGTAATATCGCCGAGGTCAAGCTCAGCCAGTTTGTCCACCATGCCGACGATGCCCTGCATGTCGTCCGCCAGCCGGTCAAAAATGCCCTCCGACGAGTCCAGACGCGCAAGGGACGCGATGTGTTCAATTTCTTTTCGCGAAATTGCCATGTCAAAGTTCCTCCTGCTGTGTTGTATTTTCATTTTCTATCATTTGCTTGAATTCCTGCTCGGTCAGCACGGGAATGCCCAGTTCGGCCGCTTTCTGCAGCTTGCTGCCCGCGTTCTCCCCCGCAACGACATAGCTCGTCTTTTTGGAGACCGAACCCGCCGCCTTGCCGCCGAGGGCTTCGATCAGGTCGTTGATCTCCTTGCGGGTGTAGAGCGTCAGGCTGCCGGTCGCGACGATGGTCTTGCCCGCAAGCAGATCGCTTTTCGCGGTCTTTTCTCCGGTGAAGTTGACCCCATGCACACGCAGCTTTTCGATCAGCTCCTTGGACTGGTCAAGCTCGCGCCATGCCGCGATGCTCTCCGCGGTGGCCTGGCCAATGTCACGGATCTCGGTCATCTCCTCGACCGGAGCCGCGAGCAGCGCGTCCAAGCTACCGAAATGGTCGCTGAGCACTTTGCCCGCTTTCTGGCCCACATGCCTTATGCCAAACGCAAACAGCAGCCGCGACAGATCGCGCGTCTTGCTGGCTTCGATACCGCTAATCAGATTATTGGCCCAGGTATCCACCTTTTTGCCGAGCGGCAGGAGCTGCTCGACCGTCAGGTCATACAGGTCGGCGGCGGAGCGTACCAGTCCCGCGTCGATCAGCTTTTGCAGGTTGCCCTCGCCGCAGCCGTCGATATCCATCGCGTCGCGCGAGGCAAAGTGCATCAGGTTGCGCAAAAGCTGCGCTGGGCAGGACGCGCCCGTGCAACGGATCGCGGCCTCCTCCTCGTCGTCGAACACCGGCGCGCCGCACACCGGACAGAAGCGCGGCATTTCGTAGGGCTGCGCGTCCGCGGGGCGCTTGTCCGTGTCCACGCCGACAATCTCGGGGATGATCTCGCCCGCCTTGCGCACGGATACCGTGTCTCCTACCCGCACGTCAAGCTGGCGAATAAAATCGCGGTTGTGCAACGTTGCGCGGGAAACCGTCGTCCCCGCAAGCCGCACCGGTTCGAGCACCGCGTTAGGCGTTAAAACGCCCGTCCGTCCGACCGAGATGATGATATCCTTGAGAAGCGTCTGCTTGACCTCAGGCGGATACTTATACGCCGCCGCCCAGCGTGGGAATTTGGCGGTCGAACCCAACGTTTCGCGCTGTACGAACGCATTAACCTTGACCACCGCGCCGTCGATATCAAAATCCAGCTCGCCGCGCGTTTCACCCATGCTTTCGATCTCGCTCCGCACATCCTCCGGATCGGTATAGACCGGATAGCGCGGGCTGACCGGAAAACCAAGCCGTTTCAGGTAGTCCAATGACTCCGTATGGCTCGCGAGCGGCAACTCGTCGCTGTTCTGGATGTTAAAACAGAAAATGGAGAGCTTGCGCTGCCTGGTGACACCGCTGTCCTTTTGCCGCAGCGAACCCGCCGCCGCGTTGCGCGGGTTGGCGAGCAGCGGCTTTTCATGCAGCTCGAGCTCGCGGTTGAGTGCGTCAAACACGGACTTTTTCATATATACCTCACCGCGCACGATCAGGTGCGGCGGCGCGTTTTTCAGCTTGCGCGGGATATCCCTGACTGTTTTCAGGTTGGCGGTCACGTCCTCGCCGACCTGCCCGTCGCCGCGCGTCGCGCCGCGGACGAACACCCCGTCCACATACTCGAGCGCGACTGAAAGGCCGTCGATCTTATACTCGACCACATATTCCGCCTGCCCCACTGCGCCCTCGACGCGGTCATAGAATTCGGAAAGCTCGTCGAACGAGAATACATCCTGCAGGCTCTCGAGCGGGTAGGCATGCGTCACCTTGGCGAACCGGCCGGAGGCCGTGCCGCCGACCCGCTGGGTCGGGGAATCCGCGTCCACATATTCCGGATGCGCGGCCTCAAGCGCGCGCAGCTCGCGCTGCAGCATATCGTACTCATAGTCCGATATTTCGGGCGCGTCCTGATCGTAATATTTTTCATTGTGATACCGCAGCTTTTCGCGCAGCGCGGCGATCTGTTTACCCGCGTCCATGCCAACATCCCTTCTTGATCCAATACAGAATATAGTATACCAAATTTTGCGCGGTTTCGGAAGTATTATTTTCCGTTTTCCGACGAATTATCCGAAAGCTGCGGCCCGCTTCCGCCCTCTGCCGCGCCGCTGTAATCGCTCACCTGCCCGAGCAGGTTGCCGCCCAAATCATCAATATAGGCATAGCGTTCGGGTACGGTGCCGACAATCACCGTATCCGTCACCGGATAGCTGGTCACAATCTCGCGGTCCTCGCCGCCGAACGGAGTCAGGATGCGGAATCCCGCATGAATTTCAATGATAATATTATGCCGCGTCTGGTTAATACCCGCCGAGGAAAACGCACTGATGAACTCCGCCGACATCTGCGTCAGCCCCGCCATGCCGATATCCACGCTCGGCCCCATGCCAGTGAAATAATTGGGGGCGAACACCGTACCCAGCGGCACCTCGATGGTTGTCTGTTCCAGATCCTCCAGCCGTTCAAACAGGCCGTTGACAAGCCGCGCCTTGATCTGGCCGATCGCGATTACATCCGTCCGAAGCGCCGTGACATGGTTTTCGCTGTCCCGTTCCAGCACGACCATATTTTCATACGTCTCGGGGTCGTCAAACACTTCATCCTGCATCAGGTTGTTGATTTCCTGCAGCGCACTGTCCTCGCATACATTGGTGGCGTATTCCATGAACACCCGATGCATCCGCATGGTTACCAGCACGCCAAGCCCCGCCGCAGCCGCCAACAGCAACAGCAGCGCAGTTCTTCTTCCTTTCTTCCGGTATCTGCGCCGGTGCATCCGCACGCCCCCTTTCGGAAAATCATACGAGGCCGGCACGAAAAAAAGAAGCACCCTGTGGGTGCTTCTTTGTATCTGGGGAGAATTATTCCTCGTCTTCGCCCTCGTCCTCGCCTGTGAGCAGCGCGCGGATGGACAGAGAAACCTTTTTCTTCTCATCGTTGATATCGATGATCTTGGCCTCGACCTGCTGGCCGACCTCAAGCACATCCTCCGGCTTTGCGATGCGGTGGTCAGCGATCTGGGAGATGTGGATCAGCCCGTCAACGCCCGGAACGATTTCCGCGAACGCACCGAACGGCATAAACTTGAGGATCTTGACTTCCGCTACATCGCCCACACCGTACTTGGACTTGAATACATTCCACGGATTATCCTCTTCGCGCTTGTAGCCGAGAGAGATCTTCTTGTTGTCCTTGTCCAAGCCGATCACGAACACCTTGACCTTATCGCCCACATTGACTACCTCGGACGGGTGCTTGATGCGGCCCCAGGACAGCTCGGAAATATGAACCATACCGTCCACGCCCCCGATATCGACAAACGCGCCGTAAGAGGTCAGGCTCTTGACCGTACCCTCATACTCGTTGCCGACCTCGATGGTACTCCAGATCTGCTCGGCCGCCGCCTTGCGGGCTTCCTGCTGGATCTGGCGGATCGAGCCGACCACGCGCTTGCGCTGGCGGTTGATCTCCGTGATATAGAAAGACTGCTTGGTCTTCACCAACTGGCTCATCGGCTGATCCTTCGGGATGCCGGTCTGGCTGGCCGGAATGAACACACGCACGCCGTAAGCGGTCGCAACCACGCCGCCGCGGTTCTCCTCAACGATGATGCCCTCAACGACCGAATGCTCTTCATACGCCTTTTCCACGGTCTCCCAGCCCTTAAGCTGGTCAACGCGCTTCTTGGACAGGGTCACGGTGCCTTCGCCGTCGTTGACGCGCACGACCACCGCCTCGATCTCATCGCCGGGATGGATGTTTGCGGCCGCGTCGTAGTTCGGGTCGTCCGACAGCTCACTCAGCGGGATATACGCAGTATGCTTTACGCCAAGGTCGACCTGTACGTCGGTCGAGGATACAGCGACTACGGTACCGGTGACTTTCTCTCCTGTATTCAAGGTTTTGAAGGACTCTTCGAGCATTGCCGCAAAGTCCTCACCATTTTCGATTTTCGTTTCTTCGCTCATCATGTTACTGACCTCCTTAATTATCCATGCCGGTGTCGATGCCCCAGCCGTGATCCCGACGCGCCCATTCCTTCGGAGCCCCTGCGTTGTAAGCTCCGCGGCATCCTCGATATAAAGCACATTGTTGCACAGCGTGCGGCTGATCTCGTACAGCCGCTTTGTGTTGGAACTTTTTTTATCGCCGATCACGATCATCTGATCCGACGCACCGGCAAGCAGACGAGCCTCCGACTGACGCTCATCCGTCGCTTTACATATTGTATCAAAAATTTTGAGGTTTGTACACCTTTTTTTTATCAAACCGACTGAAATATTCCAAAGATTCCGATTGACGGTCGTTTGCGCGACAACAGCCAGCGTTCTTTCCGTCGAATCCGGCCGATCCAAATAGGCTCTCACCTGTGCTTCGTTCTCGAGTACGTCCGAGCCGCCACACCATCCCTGGATGCCAACAACCTCGGGATGGCCTGCGCTTCCTAGGATGAGGATATGACGTCCCTCGCGGCTCTGTTCGTCCACAATACGGTGTATTTTCTGCACGAACGGACAGGTCGCGTCAAACACCTCGCAGTTTTTCTCCTGCAGCATTTGATATACCCACCGCGGCACACCATGCGCGCGGATCAGGACCTTTGCCCCATCCGGTATTTCCTGCAGCGTGTGGGCGGTGCGCACCCCCTGGCGCTCCAGCCGCGCGATCTCATGCATATTGTGGATGATTTCGCCATACGCGTAAATAACGCCGTTTGCCTGCGCCTGCCGCTCGGCCAGCTCGACCGCGCGCCGCACGCCGAAGCAGAACCCGGCTGTTTTTGCTACTGTAATGCTCATATCTGCTTTTTCAGGGCATAGATACGGTGCAGGATATCGTCCGCAATCGCGCCGTAATCCTTTTCCTTTCCGTCCGGCAGGAACGGCTTGCCGATTATGACCGTTGCCCGGCAGCGGAAGCCTTTGTTTTCCGAGATATACATGGGCAGGATCGGCGCGCGCGTTTTGACCGCCAGCATTGCCGCGCCCTTTTTGGCGTCTCCCTCTGACGCGCCGCGCGTACCCTGTGGGAAGATGATCAGCTTCTGCCCTGCGCGGACCGAGCCGAGCGCGGTCTTGATCGAATCGATATCTACGCCGCCGCGGTCGATCGGGAAAGCGCCGAGCGCCGCAATCAGCCAAGCAAAAAGCGGCTTGCGGAACAGCTCCTTTTTCGCCATCAGTCGCAGCGGTATCCTATGCCCCAGGGCCACCGCCGCGAATGGCGGGTCGGAAAGCTGCACATGGTTCGGGCAGACGACACAACCGCCCTCCGGAATGTTTTCCCGCCCGATGACCTTAAAGCCGAAATAAATATGGAACGCCAGCGCCACAAAGGGAACCGCGAACCATTGGAACCAGCGGTGATATTTCTGTTTCATGTATTATCTCTCCGTCTTTTCCCGAATTATCCGCAGAACCGCGGCAATGCTCTGCTCCAAATCAAGCGCGCTCGTGTCGAGCAGGACCGCGTCGTCCGCCTGACGAAGCGGGGCGACCGCGCGCGTCGTATCCTGCCGGTCGCGCGCCTGTATGTCCGCCAGTACGCCCTCGAGCGTCACCTGCTGCCCTTTTTCCTTCAACTCGCGGTAGCGGCGCTCCGCCCGCGTTTTCGCGGAGGCGGTCAGGAATATTTTCACTGGTGCGTCCGGCAGGATCACCGTGCCGATATCGCGTCCGTCCATCAGGATATTGCTGTTTTTTGCCATGTCCCGCTGTACATCCAGCAAAAAACGCCGCACCTCCGGCACGGCCGAAACCTTTGACGCATATTGCGAGATTTCCGGCGTGCGGATCGCTTCGGATACGTCCTCTCCGTTGAGCAGCACATGCTGCATACCGTCCTGATAAGCCAGCGAAATATCCACCGTCGGCAGGGACGCGATGATCCCCGCCGTATCCTCACCCGCGATTCCCCTGCGGTACACGGCCAGGCCGATCGCACGGTACATCGCGCCGGTATCCACATAGACATATCCCATCCGCGCCGCCACAGCCCGCGCGACCGTGGATTTCCCCGCGCCGGATGGCCCGTCTATCGCAACCGAAATGTATTCCATATGTCCCTCCTACTGCCGCGCCGCCGACAGGCCGGCCAGCCGTCCGGTCGACCACGCGATCTGTAAATTGAAGCCGCCCGTATAAGCGTCCACATCGAGTACCTCTCCCGCGAAATACAGCCCGGGCAGCTTTTTGGATTCCATGGTTTTGGGGTCTACCTCACGGACCGAGACACCGCCCGATGTCACGATTGCCTCCGCGACCGGCCGCTTGCCGGACACCACAACCAGAAAATGCTTCAATGTATGCAGCAGTGCGGCGCGCTGCTGCCTGGTGATGCCGTTTACCTTGGCATGCGGGTCGATCTGGGACAGCCGCACGACCGCCGGAATCAGCTTGCGGGGTAGCAGCCCGCCCAGTGCGTTGATGAAATCGCTGTTTTTATGTGCCCCGAAATCGGACAGCAGGCGCTTATCCAGTGTCTTTTCATCCAGCGCCGGCTTGAGGTCGATCTCGATATGGTAACCCTTGCTGCCAAAGTGCCGCATATGCGCGGAAGCGGAAAGGATCAGCGGGCCGGACAGGCCGAAATGTGTAAACAGCATCTCCCCGAATTCCGACCAGATCCTTTTGCTGTCCTCAAACACTGTCACCTGCACATTGCGCAGGCTGAGCCCCATCAGCTCCTCACAGCCGCCCGGTGTCACCAGCGGCACCAGCGAGGGATTGGGCGGCACGACCGTATGCCCTGCCTGCTTTGCAAAGCGGTAACCGTCCCCGGTCGAACCGGTCTGCGGATAGGATACCCCTCCGGTCGCGACAATCACACGGTCGGCCGGATAAAGCGCGCCGCCCGCCTGCACGCCTGCGAGCCTGACCCCCTCAATGACAAGCCGCTCCGCGGCCGTATGCTTTATTATAACTCCCACACGTTTAATCCATGTAAAAAGTGCGTCAATAATATCCGCAGCCTTGTCCGACACCGGAAAAACGCGGTTTCCCCGTTCGGTCTTGAGCGGCACGCCGTGGGAGGTGAAAAACGCCATCGCATCCTCTGGCGAAAAGCCGCCGAGCGCGGAATACAGGAAGCGCGGGTTGACCGGAACGTTCTGCAAAACCGTCTGGATATCGCAGTTATTGCAGACATTGCAGCGTCCCTTTCCCGTGATGAACAGCTTGCGGCCGACCTTTTCATTTGTTTCCAGCAGCGTCACCCGCGCGCCGTTTTCAGCCGCCGTACCCGCTGCCATCAGACCCGCCGCACCGCCGCCGATTACCAATATGTTCAATTCGCGTCGTCCTCCGGCTTTTCATATACGTCGTATTCTTCCCAGATGCGTTCCAGCCTGTTGAACGTCTGCTCGATCTCCCCCCGCCGGCTCATGCCGACCGCGACGATCAGCGCGTTGATGACCGACAGCGGCGCGACTAGGGAATCGACAAAACTTGCCATATCGCTGCGCGCCAGCAGCACATGATCCGCCACCCGCGCCAGCGGCGACAGGTGCGAGTCCGTCAGCGCGACCACCCGCGCGCCGCGGTCGCCCGCGTACCGCATGGCGCTGAGCGTGCGCTTGGAATAGCGCGGAAAGCTGATGCCCAGCAGCACATCCCCCGGGCCGACCCGCAGGATCTGCTCAAATATTTCGCTGACGCTGTTGGTATGGACCAGCGTGACATTTTCAAACAGCAGGTTAAAGTAAAACCCAACAAAATTAGCAAGCGCGCTCGCGGAGCGCACGCCTAAAATGTAGATCCGTTTCGCGCCGGTCAGCGCGTCGACCGCCCCTTGGAACGCATCGCGGTCGATCTCGTCCAGCGTCATGCGAATCATATCCATATCCGCGTGAAGAACGGTCTGTAGCACGTCGCGGCCGCCCATGCGGTCACTGGAAACCTCCATGCGCTGCACCGAGGTCAGCTTGTTGCGTATCATCTCCTGTAGCGCGCGCTGCAGATGCGGATAGCCGTCGTATCCCAGCTCAGTCGCGAAGCGCACCACGGTGGACTCGCTCACACCGACGGTAGCGCCGAGCCGGCTAGCTGTCATAAAGGCGGCCTTGTCATAGTGCTCCAGGATGAAGCGCGCGATCTGCTTCTGCCCCTTGGAAAAATCCGGTAATTCATTTTGAATCTTGTTGATCAGATCGTTCATGACATTCACTCCTGCATTATCGCCTGCTTTTGCCGTTATTATTGTAAGCGGTTTGCCGCAGAAATGCAAGATATTTTGCATCAATCCTGCAAAATCGCACCCACCCCCCGCAAATAGGCGACCTCCTCCGGCGTCAGTTCACGCCACGCCCCTGCCTTGAGCGCCGGATCGAGCGGCAGCTCGCCCACCGCTACCCGTTTCAGCCTGCGCACCTCCAGACCGCACTGCTCGCACATTTTCCGGATCTGGCGGTTGCGCCCCTCATGGATCGTAAGCCGCAGCTTCGCGCTTTCGCTGTCTTGCTCCAGAATGACGACCCGCGCGGGCCGGATTGCATACCCGTCTATCTCCATCGGCTCTTCCAGGCGCGGGATGTTATCCAGCCGGCCGCGCACGCGCACCTCGTAGTGCTTTTCGATCTCGTGCCGCGGATGCGTCAGCGCGTTGACCAGCGTCCCGTCGTTGGTGAGCAGCAGCAGCCCCTCCGAATTGTAATCCAGCCGGCCGACCGGTACCACGCGCACGCCGCAGCCCTGGGTCAGATCGGCCACGGTCCTGCGGCCCCGCTCGTCCTTGAGCGTTGTTACATAGCCGCGCGGCTTGTACAGCATCAGGTATTTTTTCTCCTCCGAAAGGCCGACCGGCTTGCCATCCGCCTGGATCCGGTCGCGCCGGATATCCGCCCGATCGCCCAGCGACGCCGCACGGCCGTTTACCGTCACCCGTCCGTCCAGTATCCATGTTTCCGCTTCGCGGCGCGAGCAAAGTCCGGCCTGCGCCAAAATTTTCTGCAGTCTCTCCTCCACAGTTGTCCTCCTATGCTGTCATTGATCCTTTTCACCGAATATCCGGTCGAGTATCCGTTCGGTCAGGCTCTTTTCCTCCGGCGCCAGTATAGAGGCGCTGCCGTACAGCAGCGTATCCTTTGCCAGCACCTTGTCGCCGATCCGGTATTCGATCTGTCCCGCCGCCGCGCTTTTGACAACCGGCGCATAGCAGATTTTATCACCGTACCGCACGGTCTCAATCCGGTCCTTTTCCTCCGACGTGACATGGGCTGTCAGCGTATGCTGCGCAACGAGCGGAACCGTATCCGCATCCCCGCCAAAAACGCGCTGCACCGCGACCTCCTCCCCCGCCTCATGGAGCGTGATCTCCTCATATTGGGCAAAGCCTGCGTCGAGCAGCTCCATATGATCGTTCCAGTCGTTTGGGTCATTCAGGGTAACCGCGATCAGGGTGCGTCCGTTGCGCTCCGCCGCGGACACCAGACAGCGCCCCGCCGCCTTGGTGTAGCCTGTTTTGACGCCGATCGCGCCTTCATACATGCTGAGCAGGCGGTTATGGTTGCTCAGCGTGCGCTGTCCCACCGTATAGCTCTGGGTCGATACGATCTGGCGGAACACAGGATCGCGCAGGGCGGCGGCCGTGATCTGTGCCAGCTCATGGGCGGTTGTATAATGCGTTTCGCTGGAAAGGCCGTTGGGATTGTCGAAATGCGTATCCGTCAAGCCAAGCTCGGCCGCCTTTGCATTCATTTTTTCTATAAACACATCAAATCCGCCGCATTCGCCAGCGATTGCCACCGCCGCGTCATTGCCGGATTCCAGCATCAGCCCGTACAGCGTATCCCGCAGGGTCAGCTTTTCCCCTTCCTGCAGGTACATAGACGAGCCTTCGACTCGGGTATATTCCTTTTTCACCGTGTATTCCCGATCCAGATTGCCCTCGCCCAATGCGACAAGGGCGGTCATGATCTTTGTTGTGGACGCCATTGGCAGGCGTGCGTCGCCATTCTGTTCCAGCAGCACCTCGCCGGTATCCGCGTCCATCACAACCGCGCTCTGCGCGCTGAGCGCCCGCGAATCGGGCAGCAGCAGCAAACAGAGCAGTATCCCGCACCACAGTTTCTTCATGTTCGCACATCTCCCCTGCAAAACAAAACCTACTCAGCATTCGTGTGAGTAGGTTTTGCGGGAAATGCGGCATTATTCGTCAGCTTCGGCCGTTCGGTCCATATTTGGCCCTGCCTTTCCTTTGTAGCCCTCCACAAAGCTGGAAACCTTGTTAATCGCACCCGGGATCATTTCGACCAGGCGGTCGACCGTTGTCGAGGCCTGCGCGTTCACGCCGAGAATATTGGCGCTGCCGTCCGTGCCGATAATCAGGAAGCAAACGGGCGATACCGTCACGCCCGCACCGCCGCCGCCGCCAAAGGCCAGCGGTGCGCCCTGCGGCATATGCTTGGGCGCAAAATCGCTGCCGCCGGATGCAAAGCCGAACGTGACCTTGGAGACCGGAATCACGGTCGTGCCGTCCGCCGTGGTAATCGGCGTGCCAATAATGGTATTGACATCCACCATTTCCTTTATTTTCGCCATGGTCTCGGTCATCAGGTTGCTGATAGGATGCTCACTCATTTGTTATCGCCTCTTCTTTCTTTATCAATCGTTTATACAGACGGAAAAGTTCCCCGGCGTGCCGCAACAGCACGAGCAACAGGCGCAGCGGCCGCATGGAACAAAACACGGTAAACGCCCATTCCGTACGGTCTGCCTCAAAATCCGCGTCCACATCGACGTGATACGCTTTCATTTCAAAAGTATTCTCCAAAAACGGTACAATCATGCCGGTCAACGCTGCGGACTGCCCCAAAAGAAGTCCGGTTTTTGCCGCGTCGTCCGTGCCAATCCGCACCCGCACGCGCAGCCGGCTGATGCGGAGCGTATCCGCCATTTCGCTCAGCAGCGTCAAGGTCAGTCCGGCCAGCTCCCCGATATCCAGTTCCTCACGCTGAAAAGAATACCGGTATTTGGATTTTTTCCGCCTTTTTTTGCGTTTTGCCGGCGCCGCGGCAGTCTGCGGCGGCGCTTCCTCTCGCTTCGGCGGCGGCCAGACTGGGATACGCGCCGGCCCGTACCGGATTTCTACGCTGACCTCCCCGTTCACGCCCACGGCCTCTATCCCTGTGCGGACACAGAGCAGGAGGAGACAGACGGCCAGCATCAACAGGAGTAGCCCCAGCAGCACCGCCAAAATCCAAAGCAGAGCCGTCATATTCGCTTCACTCCGTTTCCTCCGGCCACGCCCGCGTGGGCGGGGACTCTATCTGCAGTTGTCCCTCCAACGCGGCCTCAGGCTGCCGCCCGTCCAAATCCAGCTCCATTTGTTCGTTTTCCTCAAGCGATGGCAGCGCGGGCAGCTCGCTCAGGCTACTGAGCGCGAACGTCCGCAGGAATATCTCGGTCGTGCGATAAAGGATCGGCCGGCCGGGTACATCCATGCGTCCGGCTTCTTCGATCAGGCCCTTTTCTGCCAGCCCTGCAACGGTGCCGCCCGAATCCACGCCGCGCAGCTGGTCGATGAACGCCCTTGTCACCGGCTGGCGGTACGCGACGATCGTCAGCACCTCCAGCGCGGCCGGAGACAGGGACGGCGGCTTGCGCGATTCGGTCACCCGACGGGCCGCGTCCGCATACAGCGGACGCGAACAGAGCTGTAGCTTGTCCTCCAGCCGCAGCAGCATCAGACCCCTGTTTTCAAAATCATATAGGTTTTCCAGCGCTGCGGCGGCCTCAAGCACCGCGCCTCGCGGCGCTTCCAGCGCTGCGGCCAGCCGGTCGACCGGTACAGCGTCCCCTGCGGCGAACAGCACAGCCTCCAGGCCGGCTTCGAGTTCGGTCATCAGACGTTACTCTCTCCTTTATCGTTTGTAAGCGTCAACTCCATATCCTCTCCGTCGCCTTCCAGCAGGATACGGCGGGTCTTGGACAGCTCAAGCACCGCCAGAAAGGTCGCGACGATCTCTGAACGGTTTTTCGCGTCGTCAAACAGCCTTCGAAACGGCACGCGGACCGACCGGATAAACCGCCGAAGGATCGCGGTGATCCGCGTTTCGACCGGCACAGGCTCCCGCCCGACAATGCCGGAGAACGCGCTCGCCGGCGGCGGTATCCGCCGCTGGGCCTTGCGCAGCATATTGTTAGCCGCCCGAACCAGATCGTTGACCGACTGGCGGTATTCTTTCGGCGCTTCCCCCAGGTTTTCCGGCGGTTTGACGAAGATATCCCGCCCGAGCTCCCCTTTTTCGCGGAAATACGGCGTGATTTCTTTTAGGCGCTGGTATTCCAGCAGCATCTCAACCAGTCCGGCACGGGGATCGTCCTCCTCGTCCTCCTCATGGCGCGGCAGCAGCATCTTCGACTTGATGTAAACAAGCTGCGCCGCCATCGCCACGAAATCCCCCGCGATGTCAAGGTCCATCGCCTCGGCCGCATGCAGGACTTCCATATACTGATCGAGTATCACCGCGATCGGGATGTCGTAAATGCTGACCTTGTTTTTGGCGATCAGATGCAGCAATAAATCGAGCGGGCCATCAAAATTCTCCAAATGAAAATCCATGACAGCATCCTGCTATAAAAACAGTCCGACAAACCGTGCCGCCAGGTTGATGGCCGCACTGTCCGCCATCAGCATCAGCCCGTCCAGCCAGCCGAACCAGATTGCCGCAACAAACAGGAGCAGGATCACACCCTGGTATTTTTGCAGCTTGAGCGACCAGGAGAACGGCAGGAACGCGTCAACCACGCGCGACCCGTCCAGCGGATGAACAGGGATAAGGTTGAATACCCCGAGGCCCACGGACAAAACCGCCGTATAGCCCAAAAAGATCATCAGCACAAGCAGAAATACCGCGATGCCGTTCGCGGCGATCTGTCCAGATGTCAAAAGAGACATCAGGAGGTAAACACCGCCTACGCCAAACGAGAAAACCTGCGTTCCCAGCAGGTAAACCCCGATCGCCAGATAACCCGCAAACGCCAAAAACGCCGTGATGAAATTGGCTGCGGGACCTGCAGCGGCAGTCAGCGCCATACCCGCTTTTCTATTTTTGAAGTTCGATATATTGACCGGCACAGGCCGCGCCCAGCCAAATCCGAACACCAGCAGGCATAAAAAACCGACCGGATCAATATGCGCTAAAGGGGAAAGCGTGACGCGGCCGGAATCGCGCGCCGTGCGATCGCCCAGCAGATAGGCCATTCCTCCATGCGCGGCCTCATGCACGGTGAGGCATAAAACGACCGCAGGGAGCGACAACGCAAGCGTGATGATTGCGGTCTGCAGGTCCCCCCTGCGCAGAGCACTCCAAAGCAAGCAAACTCCTCCAAACTATCAGCCGCACCGCTATTCTTGCCACGAGCGCCTGATTTTATCATTTTAACCTATTTTTTGCTTCCTAACAGACGCGTCAAAATAATTTTAACGCGGTTTTCCGGATAGCAAACCTGTGTATGTTTGGAATTATATCACAATACCAGCCAATTGTCATCCCTTTCTTGCTTTCCTGGTAAAAGGCAGTTCGCTTGATAAAAAGGGCTGCAGAATATTCTGCAGCCCTTTTCCCGTTCATATCAATTGAAAGTCTTATGCAGCGCGAGTGGCGTCACGGCCCTCCAAGAGCTCCACGGCAGCTTCCGCGTTCTTTACGCCATAGAAAACCAGTGCTTCCGCCCGGGTCCGATTCGTGGTGTTCTGACGGTCGATCATAGGATGGCACGCTCTCCAGCGGAGCTGCTTATTTACCTCTTCAAAAATCTTGCTGCCCAGAACGACGCTGTCTTCGTTCGCCACATCGCTGACAACCTTATAATCATCAATGTCGGACAGATCCATGGAGTAGAAAGTCTTGGCGTCGAATTCCAGAATAGCACGCTGGTTGGTGATGTAGTATTTCTGACGCTTCACGCTTGCACGCTCAAAGACTGGGGAAATCATAATCACAGCGCCGATGACTACCATACCGATTGCAACATTCATGCTCCACTGGCTGTTCTTCGTAACATAAGCTGCAAGCAGGCCGCCAATAATCACAACGGTCAGCAACCATGTACGCAGTACGCGGGTCTTATTGCCGTTTTCAATCAGCGGAAACGCCGCGGGCTCCCCCTGCCACAGCACGGTTTCGTTGTCCTGCAGATACTCTTGCAAATTTTTACTCATTAGAAACACTCCCTTTTTCATCTTGCACAGAATCCCTTTCTGTTGTCTCTATTATAGCGCATAATCCCGTTTAACCGCTGCTAAGGTCGCGTTTTGATTTGTTAATCTTCCGTCAAACGGCAACTTTTTCCCGTTCAGATTTTGTAAAGGATATTAACAGATTTTTAACACCTTTTCTGCTATAATGTTTTTGTACCCAATTGATAATAGGGAGTGTCCCATTTTGCAAAGCTCAAAGCATCGGAGTCCGTTTTTTTCCTTTTCCGCACGCGATTTTGCGGTTACCGCGGGCATTTTGGCCTGCGCGATTGAATTGTGCGTTATTTTAAGCATTGCCGATAGCATCGACGGCTTTGCGTATCCGATTTTCGTACTGGCCGTCCTGCTGGTTTCACGTTTAACGACCGGCTATTTTTTCGGTATCCTGGCCGCTCTGTTCAGCGTCATTGGCATCAACTATATTTTTACTTATCCATACTGGGCGTTCAACTTTACGCTGTCCGGCTATCCGCTGACGTTCCTGACCATGCTGTGCGTCTCGCTCATCACCTGTACGATGACCACCAAGCTCAAGCAGCAGGAGCGGATTCGGGCGGAAAGCGAAAAAGAGAAAATGCGCGCCAATCTGCTGCGCTCGGTTTCTCACGATATCCGCACGCCGCTGACATCGATCGTCGGCGTCACCTCCACCCTTCTGGAAACGCCCAACCTGCCGATTGCCGAGCAGCGCCAGCTTCTAGAGGACGCCCGCGACGAGGCGCAGTGGCTGATCCGCGTGGTGGAAAACCTGCTCTCCATCACCCGCATCGGGGACGCGCGCGCCCAGATTACCAAACAGCCGGAGGTCGTGGAGGAAATCCTCGGCGAGGTCGTGCAGAAATTCCGCAAGCGGTTTCCCGATGTTTCCATCCGCGTTGCCGCGCCGAGCGATCTCCTGTTTGTCCCCATGGACGCTATCCTGATCGAACAGGTGCTGTCCAATCTTCTGGAAAACGCGGTGATCCATGGTGAGACAACGACAAACATTCTGCTTTCCGTGCATCAGGAGGGCAAATACGCCTGTTTTTCCGTGCAGGACAACGGCAAAGGCATTCCCCCCAAGGAGCTTCCGACGCTATTTGACGGCAGCATGAAACGCAACGAAACGCCCGCTGGGGATGGGAAACGCAATATGGGCCTAGGCCTGTCGGTCTGTATG
Organism: Agathobaculum faecis; assembly: GCF_014287995.1. Lineage (NCBI taxonomy): Bacteria > Bacillati > Bacillota > Clostridia > Eubacteriales > Butyricicoccaceae > Agathobaculum > Agathobaculum faecis. The sequence continues at coordinate 49,986 of NZ_JACOPL010000001.1, read as the reverse complement.
GCGATCGTACGCGCGCACAGTGGTACTATGGAAGCAAAAAATATGGGAGCGGGCGCGGAATTTTCTTTCCTGCTGCCGCTTTCCGAGGAGGAACTTAAATGAATATCCGAGAAAAAATCCTGATTGTAGAAGATGAAAAAAGCATTTCGCATTTTATTTCCACTATCCTCAATTCCAACGGTTACGAAACGATACAAGCCCGCACCGGTGCGGAGGCAATGTCCATGCTGTCCTCCCATTGTCCCGATCTGGTCATTCTGGACCTCGGCCTGCCGGACATGGACGGGCTGGAGGTACTCAACAGCCTGCGTTCCTGGTCCAGCCTGCCGGTGGTGGTCGTTTCCGCCCGCTCGCATGAGCATGACAAGGTCGGCGCGCTCGACCTCGGCGCGGACGACTATCTGACCAAGCCGTTCGGCACAGCCGAGCTTCTGGCCCGTGTCCGCACGGCAATCCGCCACACCCGCACCACCTCGGACAACGACGAGATCGCCCAGCGCGGCACCTATACGGTCGGGGACCTGACCATCGACTACAACAAGCATCAGGTCCTGGTGCGGGGAGAAAACGTCCATTTGACGCTGAGCGAATTCCGCATCGTCGCCCTGCTTGGCAAGTACGCCGGCAAGGTACTGACCTACGACTACATTATTAAGGAGTTGTGGGGGCCCCGCGCGGGCGGTGATAATCAGATCCTGCGCGTCAACATGGCGAACATCCGCCGCAAAATCGAAAAGAACCCCGCCGAGCCGGAATATCTGTTCACCGAGGTAGGCGTCGGCTACCGCCTCGCAGAAGGCGAATAAACCATACATAAAGAGCGCTGCCCGCAGGCAGCGCTCTTTTCCTGTTTTATGGGCAGACCGCATACAGGTTGGTATCCCATGCCGGCACATACGGATGGTGGCGCAGGTAAAGCCGGTAATCCGGACAAAGCGCATGCACCTGCAGCGCAAGGGAAAAGAAATCTCCGCTCCTATGGTAGGCTGCAAGGTTGAGCTTGGGCCGCCAGCTTCGGATGGTCTGCGCCGCGCCGCGCAGCGCCTCCCGCTCCGCGCCCTCCACATCCATTTTCAAATAGGTGCATGGCCTGCCGCGCAGCACGCTGTCCAGCGCGCGCATCCTTGTTTCCCTGCCCACATGCGAGATGCGCGACTGCCGCCCCGCCTGGTCCGAAAAGCACAGGACCGTATCCTCCGACCATGCGCCCGCCTGTTCCAGCGTTATATCCCCCGTAAGCTGTTCTTCCGCGTAGGCGGACAGCTTGCGAAAGCTGCGCCGGTCAGGCTCGAGCGCTGTGACCGAAGTGAAGCGCCCGCCAGTATAGTGCAGCAGCTCGCGGATCGTGTCCCCGTTATAGGCGCCCAAGTCTGCGAAACGCTCCTCCGGCCCGAGGCGCAGCACGGTACGGAACACCTCATCCTTATCGGTTTCGCTCGCGCACAGATAACAAAGCCTGCCGGACAGCTTGAAACGGACGGTATCCAGAAACACGGTGCGCGATCGTTCATCCGCCAGAAGCGCATACGCCCGCTCCATCTCCCCGCTGTGCGCGCGCACGAACGCTTCGTCAAATACCGCGCCCTCCACGACCGGCACATCCGGCGCGACCACGTCGAAGCGCCGGTCGAGCGCATACATCTTGTCCAGCACCTCCGGACGCTGGCTGGCAAACGCAATCACAATCAGGATATCCTCCCCAAACGCATCGACCACCTCGTCCAGCCGATGCACCCGAAACCCGCGGAAGCTGTGTCCCCGCACAAATTCATCGCTTGCAAATACTGCGGCGGCCTGAATCCCCAGCCGCTCAAACTGCCGAAGTATCTTATCCGCGCCGTCTCCCATGCCGTATAAAACAATCGGCCGCTTTTCTTCCTGCAGGCGCGGCCAGACGGACTGCTCGAGTGTCAAAAAATCCATTTCCAAAACTCCCTTATCCGTATCCTGGTATATTATACGTTCCGCCAAGCGCCCTGTAAAGCCTGCAGTCCGCAAATTTTTCCTCGGGCGGCGATTTTCTCGTTGCGGTTTTCAGTCCATTACAGTATAATTTACTTATCAGTGCATCTACTTTAACGGGGAGGCGGTTCTGCATGGCAAAATCCAACGGCATTTTGGCGATGAATCCCGAGCAATACCGCGAGATCGACGGTGTTGTATTTGATTTGGACAGTTATGCGAAGCACTGCCGGCCGGTCGAGCAAACGCCCGAGCCGATATTCCCCGCCGCCCCTTATCCCGCCGGCTGGTACCCCGTTGAGGAGGGACAAGCCCCTGTTCCCGTCATGGGAGGCGCGTTGCCCCCCCTCGAAACCGTCGTGACCGAAGACGGCATCACGATCCGGCGCACGGTTTGGGTGCAATGCGGTTCCGGCTCTGGTTCCTACCTGACCTCCTATACTACGTCCTACCGCACAAGTTATCGTTCGTCCGGTTCTGGTTCGCATTTTGGGGGTTCCTGCACTTACTTTGTCGGCGGCTATGGATTGGAGCTGATTTGAATGCTTTCCGCGTTTCATATCAACTGGACGTGCCCCTTTTTCGCGCGCACACCGGACCGGCCCTACGCGGTCGAACCGTTTGAACTGCTGACGACCGCGCTTTCCGCGCTCTCTTGGCAGAAAACCAACGGCTCCATCCGCATGATCTGCGACAGCACCGCCAAGCGATACTATGATGCGCTTGGCTTTTCCTTTCTCTGGGACGGCGGGGTGCATCCTCTGCTCGACGCCATGCCAGAGGATGTCAACCCCATCGCGTTTTGGGCGGCCGGCAAGCTGTATGCGCTTTCCGCCATGCCCGCGCCCTGTGTGATGATCGATACCGATTTTATTGTCTGGAAGCCGCTTGCGCCGCTGCTCCGCGGGCTGGATGCCGCCGCGGTCCACACAGAGGATATCATGCCCGATATCTACCCTGGGCCGGAGGCCTTCTCCCAGACGCGTGGCTTTGACTTTTCTGCTTTTGACTGGGCCGTGCGCCCCTATAACACCGCGCTTGCCTATTTTGGCAGCGATGCGTTCCGGCGGCATTATACGGATACCGCAATCCGCTTTATCCGCGCCTCCGCTACTGCGGACGACGTGCTGACCTACATGGTCTTTGCCGAACAGCGGCTCCTGGCAATGTGCGCGGCGCGGGAGCGCGTCCATGCCGCCGCGCTGTCCGACCTTGCCGCGTTGTTCAGCGGCAGGCAGCAGGGTTATTTCACCCATATCTGGGGCTTCAAACAGCAAATGCGGGACGAGCCCCTGCTTTACGAGGATTTCTGCCGCCGCTGCGCTGCGCGGCTGCGGCGCGACTTTCCTGAAGCGGCAGGGCGGCTGGCCGCCGCACCGCCGCTCTCCCCATACTTTTGAAAAGCGGTCTGCGCCCGAAACGCAGACCGCTTTTTTATTCTTTATCCGGATAGGCCCGCCGAAGCTCCTCCAGCGTCGCCATCACCGCTCCCTTGCGCTGTACGGTGAGCGACGCATACCGCGCGGAAAACTGTAAGTAGGAGGCCAGCCGTTCCTCCGAAAGCCGATCGAGCTGCTCCGCCGTAACCCCGTCCCGTGTCAGCTGGTACAGAAACGAACCGATGAAAGAATCGCCCGCGCCCGTTGTATCCGTAACAGGAACCGGAATCGTTTCGGTTTCCGCGTACGCGCCGCGTGTGTAGATCGCCGCCCCGTCCGCCCCGCGCGTAACGAGCAGCATGCGGCAGCCGCCCGCAAACAGCCTGCGCGCAGCCTCGCGCTCCTCTTTGCAGCCAGTCACGAACTCCACCTCATCATCCGACAGCTTGACTAGGTCGGCAAACGGCAGGAACGCCCGTATCGCGGCCTGGCAGTCCTCCGGACGCTCCCACAGCGGCAGACGCACATTGGGGTCAAAAGAAATCAGCGCGCCAGCTTCCTGCGCCAGGCCGATCGCCCGGCGATGCGCTGCCTTGACCGGCCAGTCCACCAGGTCCACTGAACAGAAATGCAGTGCCGCGCAGTCCGCAAACATGGCGGGCGTGATCTGTTCTTCACACAAAAACAGGTCGGCCGAGGGATTGCGGAAGAAGGAGAACTCACGGTTTCCGGAAGCGTCCAGGGATACAAAGGCCAGACCGGTGTTCGCCTTTCCGGTGCGAAACACGTTTCCGGTATCCACGCCGTTGGACTGCAGGACCTTGAGGATATGCGTACCGAACGCATCCTCGCCGACCTGGGATATCATGCCCGCCGTGCCGCCCAACCGCGCGACCGCGGCGGCGACATTCGCAGGCGCGCCGCCCGCCACGCGCTCAAAATGGGTGACCTCGTCCAGCGCGCAGCCTTTCTGCTGCGGCACAAAGTCAATGAGCAGCTCCCCGATCGCCATAACCTTTTTCATATCCGTTCCTCCAGCAAATACCGTTCTATCGCCCTCGCGACCCCATTTTCCGTATGATCCGCCGTGCAGGCATCCGCAGCGGCGCGGATGTGAGCGGGCGCGTTCCCCATCGCCACGCTCAGGCCTGCCTGCCGCAGCATGGTCAAGTCGTTATCGCTGTCTCCGACCGCCATCACCTGCTGCATGGAAAAACCGAGATGCGCGGCAAGCCGCTCCAGCCCTCTGCCCTTGTGTACGCCTTTCCGGTTGACCTCCACGTTTTTCAAAGCGCCCCCGTACATCACGGATGGCGCAAGCTCAAACCGTCCGGTCGCCTCCAGCGCGTGCATCATGCCGTCCACAACAGACGGGTCACGGTGGTACAAAATCGCCTTGGAAAAGGAAAGCTCCTTTTCCTCCAGCAGCGCCTCCCAATCCGCCATCTCTTTCACATAGACCGCGCCATCCCACTGGCGGCTGACCATATGATAACCGCGCCGCCTCAGCTCGTCAAAAAAGCGGTTGAACCCGTCGCCAAAATACAGCCGTTCCGCTGTATAAAAGCAAGGGTCGGAAGCATAGCGGCTGCACACCTCCAATATGGTTCGGCAATCCCGCTGGTCCAGCCCGGCGGACAGCACGATTTCCGACCCATCCAGCCGGCTGACCAACGCGCCGTTTACCGTGACCGCCCAGTCCGCAGGCGCGAAAAGCTGTTCGCCAAACAGCCGCGCATCCGCCAGATGACGTCCGGTGCAAAGCGCAATCTTCACGCCGGCCATCTGCGCGCGGCGCACGGCGCGGGCGTTTTGTTTGGTCACACGGCTCGACCGGTCCAGCAGCGTACCGTCCAGGTCGAGCGCAAGCAATTGATACATGGTTCCCATTCCACCTGCTATTGGATTTCCAGCGCGCCCATCGCCCACAGCGCAGCCTCCCCTGCTCCTGTAAACGCGATGCCGCGCGCCTCGGGCGCCGGATAATAGCGGGTGGAAAGCACCCGCTCGCCACGGTTTACGAACACCTCTGCCGAGGACGCATCCGCAAGGATGCGCAAATGCTCGACCTCCCGCTCCACGCAGGCGCGGCGCATGGTGCGCCCCGCATCTCCCGACTGGAAAGACAGGGTTATCCGGTTCCCCTCCCATTCTACCACAAGGCTCTCCCGAATGACAAGCTTTCCCGCGCCCTGCGGGCTGTATTCCAGATCGAACACCTTCGCGTTTTCCGGTGCAACGCGCTCCTGACGGAGCTTTTCCAGTTCTGGCACCGGATACCGCAGCAGCCGTGTGCCGTCACGGGAAATCTCACACGGCACGGTCAGACAGTGCTGCCAGCCGCTCTCCACGGTCGGGTTTTGATACTCCGCGTCCGGCATGCCCATCCATCCGATCATCAGGCGGCGGCCGCGGTCCTCGAACGACTGCGGCGCATAGAAATCAAAGCCGCAGTCCAGCTCGGTAAAGCCACCGAGCATGTACTCGCCCCGAAAATCCCCGTGCAGCGGAAAATAACCGCTGGAATAGATATTCTGGTATCGATCGCCCTGGCGGTCAACCCCCTGCGGCGAGCAGACCAGAAAGGACAGTCCCTCCAGCCCGAACAGGTCAGGACACTCCCACATATAGCCGAACTTTTCCGGTGTGGTGAGCGTATTGCGATGCCTCCACCGCCGTTTGTCCGCGGACTCGAATACCAATATCTCGCCCCGATCGTCCAGCGTGCGCGCACCCAGCACCATATAATACATCCCATCCTGCTGCCATACCTTGGGGTCGCGCACATGACAGGTCAGTCCGGCCGGATAATCGGCGTTGGTGAGCAGCAGCTCGTCGGACTGCACCGATACCCCGTCCCGCGAGACGGCAAGTGCGGTATTATGCCCGCGTCCCGCTGTGATATAGTCATAATCCCCCGCCTGCTTGACGTTGCCGGTGTAATACAGATACATGACTCCATCCTCGACCAGCGCGGAGCCGGAATATACGCCGTGGACGTCCCACGGCTCATCCGGATAGAGCATGACCGGCAGCTTTTCCCACTGCAGCAGATCGCGGCTCCGGTAATGCCCCCAGTGCTTGACACCGCCCGCCGCGTCAAACGGGCCGTACTGGTAAAATACATGATACCATTCCCCGCACCGGCACAGGCCGTTCGGGTCATTGAGCCAGCCCACCGGCGGCATCAGATGGAACCGCTGGCGGTAGGGGTCCGCCGCAGCGCGCGGTCCGTCTTCGCGTTCGACCCGCTCGACCAGACGCGCCAAGTCCCTGTGTAATGCGTTGCTCATGCATCCTCCTCCTGCGCGGCCAGCGTGAGCAGCGTATCCCGCTTTGCCGTTACCGAGCCCAGCGACAGTTCAACGGCCGCATACTGGTCCGAATTGGTCACAATCACCGGCGTGATAGTCTTATAGCCCTCTTTTTCGATCGCTTCCGCATCGAATTCGAGTAGCAGCTCGCCTGCCTGCACGCGCTGCCCCTCCACCACGTGGCCGGTATAATGCTTGCCGTTCAGGTTCACCGTATCAATACCCACATGGATCAGCAGCTCCACGCCGTTATCGCACTGCAGGCCGATCGCATGGCCCATGACTGCCGTGACCTCCGCCGCACAGGGCGCATATATCCTGTTTTCCGCAGGCTTTACCGCAACGCCTTTCCCCAAAACCTCAGCTGCAAACGCCGGATCTCCGGTTTTGGAAAGCGGGACCGCCTCGCCGGTCAGCGGCGCGGCCACCGTTACCATCCTGCCCTGCGGCACGGCCGCCGGCTGTGCCGCTTCCGGCGCCGCAGCCGGATACGGCTGCGGCTGACTCGCCTCCTCAGGGATTCCCATGATCCAGGAAAGCGCAAACGCAACGCCCGCCGCTATGCCGACGGTCAGGATATATTGGATCGGATGGTGCAGGTGCAGAAGGATGCCAAAGATGCCCGTTACGCCCGTACCCGTCGCACCCAGCCCGACAATCGAAGCGTAAAGCGCGCCGCACGCGCCGCCAACTGCACCGGCGATGAACGGACGGAAAAAGCGCAGGTTCACACCGAAGATCGCGGGTTCCGTAATGCCCATGAACGCCGACAGCGACGCGGGCAGGGCCATGGATTTGAGTTTTTTATTGCGGGTCTTGATCGCGACCGCCAGCGCTGCGCCGCCCTGCGCCACATTCGCCGCACTGGCCAGCGGCAGCCAGAACGTCAGGCCGTATGCGCTTAGCTGGCCGAGGTCGATGATGGTATACATATGATGGATACCGGAAACGACGGTCGTCGCATACAGCCCGCCCATGATAAACGAGCCGATGCCGAACGGAATCGCAATCAGCCACTGCACGCCGTCGATCACAAAGTTTTCCACCGTCGTGAACAGCGGCCCGATTGCGGCCAGCGTGAGGTATCCGGTCACAAACACAGAAACCAGCGGGGTGACGAACAGGTCGAACATCGGCGGCACGATTTTATGCAGCCGCTTTTCCAGGAAGCACATCACCCACACCGCGATGATGACCGGAATGACATGCCCCTGATAACCGACCAGCGGCACCTCGTATAAGCCGAAAAACACCTCCTGATAGGTCTGCACACCGTCCGCTACCGTCCATGCGTTTTGCAGACTGGGGTGAATCATAATCATGCCGACGACCGCGCCGAGGAACGGGTTGCCGCCAAAAACCTTGGCCGCTGAAAATGCGATCAGAATAGGCAGGAACGTATACGCAACATTGGAAAACAGATCCGCGAACACAAACAGTGAGCTTGTGCTGTCCAGCTCGATGAAGCCGTTGTTCACCATGAACTTGAGCGACTCCATAATGCCCATCAGGAAGCCGGACGCCACGATCGCCGGAATGATCGGCACGAAAATATCGCCCAGCGTCTTGATCGCGCGCTGGAACCAGTTGCCTTTCCGCGCGCCCTGCGCCTTTGCCTCGTCCTTGCTGACCGCCGCCGCGCCGGACTGCGCGATGAATTCATCGTACACCTTGTTTACCGTGCCTGTGCCGAAAATGATCTGAAGCTGTCCCTGCGCCTCAAATACGCCCTGCACGCCTTCCGCGTTTTCCAGCGTTTTCTTGTCAACCTTGCCGTTGTCCGCGATCACAAGGCGCAAGCGCGTTGCACAATGCGCCGCCGAAATGATGTTTTCTTTCCCGCCGATGCTTTCCAGCACTCCGGCCGCCGCTTTTTTGTAATCCACCGCGATTCTCCCTTTCTTTTTATGAAATCGATTTCATTTTATAGGTTAATTATACGCCTTATGCATGCCTTTGTAAATCCGCAATCCTGTCCAAATATCCCGCTCTCTTTTTGCGCATTTCATCCAACCCCCTTTCAGGATACCCCATTTTACACAAAAAAATCCGCTCCTGCCTTAGCAGGAACGGCTGCACCCTTTTCTATGGTTTTCCGCTTCAGGTCGTTTCTCCCAAACGGATTTCAAAGCCTAACTTGAGCTGTTTTTTGCGATCCATCCCCTGTTCAATCATTTCAATCAGATCTTTTGCTGCCTCTTCACCGCTGGTCTGGTAATAGTAATGCGCGGTCGTGAGCCGCGGACGGATCAATTCGCCTAGCCTCGAATGGCCAATGCCTGCCAGCGCAACATCCTCCGGCACACGCCGTCCATACTGCTCGAGCCGGTTCATTGCGCCAATCGCTATGGAATCGGTTGCACAAAAAATCCCGTCCACATCGTTTGCGCGCTGCAACATGCGCTCCGCTGCGGCGTAGCCTCCGTCAATAGAGAAATCGCTCTGTTCCATGCGGGACGCCGTTTCTTCCAGCCCTGCTTCATGGAGCGCATCCAAAAAACCCGCCCGTCGGGACTCACCCGCCGCCCTGTCCCGCTGGGTCACGCCAATATAGCCGAGCTTTTTCCTGCCGCCCTGTAGCATCAGCCGAGTGACCGCATAGGCCGCGCCACGGTCATCGTGGTAAACACAGGTCACCCCGTCCATCTGCTGCCCCAGCAGGACAACCGGCACGCTGCACGCCTGCACCGCCTTTCGATGCGCCGGCGACAGGATCGTTGCCACCAGAAGTACGCCGTCCACGTTTCCCGTGCGGAACACCTCCAGATATTCCAGTTCCTTGTCCATCCGGTTCTCGGTGTTGGCCAGCAGTAAGCGGTAACCCTGCTCCTCAAATATGCGTGAAATACCGGCCACCACACGGCTGACCGCCTCGGAATCGATGCGCGGTACGATCACGCCGATCATACGGCTTTTTCCCGTGCGCAAAGTCTGCGCCTGCTGGGATGGGATATATCCGGTCTCCTCAATGACACGGCGGATTGCCTCGCGTTTTTCCGAGCTAATATAGCCGTTATTTAGGTAGCGGGAAACCGCCGCCTTGGATACTCCTGCCCGCTGTGCAATCTCCGCAATCGTCATTTTTCGTTTTCCACTCCTTTGTTCCTATTCGCGCAGCATGGCGCGACGACGCTTGTAATCCGGCATATAGCGTTCCACCAGCTCCCAAAAACGGGGGCCGTGATTTTTATGGACAATGTGCGCAAGCTCATGCACAACCACATAATCAATCACGGCGTCCGGATAATCCATCAGACGCCAGGAAAAGCACAGCCTGTTTTTCGCACTGCAGGAGCCGAACCGCGTCCGCGCGGCGGTAATCCTTATCCCAGTCGGCCGCAACCCCATCCGTTCTGCATACCGCGCCACCCGACGCGGAATCTCGTCCCGAGCCTGCGCTTCCAGTTCTGCACAGCGCGCGGCGTCCGGCTCCGGATGCGCCTCCCGACGCAACGCCTGCCTCGCGCGCGCACGGTCAATCCAAGCCGTCTGGCTGCTCACGAAGTGCGCGATCTCCCGCTCCGGAACGTGCAGCGGCGCACGCACCACCACCGCGCCATCCCGCCGCACCTCGACCGCCAGCGTCCGCCGGCGGGAGCGAACCACCTCATACCGGTCCACGCGCCTGCCCCCTGCTTTCCACGGTCCGGTTATATAAAAATGTGACGACTGAAACGCCGCAGATCACGGCATAGCCGACGACGCTCATCCAATCCGGAATCTGGCCGAACAGGAAGAAGCCGAATAACGCGGTAAACAAAACCTGGGAATAATCAAACACAGAAATCTCCTTTGCCGACGCATGCGCATAAGCCAGCGTCACGCCGAACTGCCCCAGCGTGGCCGCAAAGCCAGCGCCCAGCAGATACACAAACTGTAGCCCGGACATCGGATGGAAATCAAAAATCAGAAACGGCAGCGTGACCAGCGTCGAAAAAGTGGAGAAGAAAAAGACGATCCGCGCGCTTTTCTCCTGTTTTTGGGAAAGCGCGCGGACCGCGGTATAAGCCGCGCCCGCACCGATACCGCCCAGCAGGCCGATAAACGCCGGAAACGCCTCTGCCGAAAATCTGGGCTTGATGATCAGCATGCTCCCGCCAAACGCCACCAAGACCATCCCGTATTGAAACAGGTTAGCCCGCTCTTTCAACAGGAAAAGGGAAAATAAAATCGCAAAAAAGGGCGACATCTTATTCAAAATATTCGCGTCCGCCAAAACCAGGCGGTCGATCGCATAGTAGTTGCAGAAAATGCCGAGCGTGCCGCATAACGCGCGCAGGAGCAAAAGAGGCAGGTTCCCTTTCTCCCACCGGAATCCGCTCCTATCGCGTTTGAGCAGCACCGCTGCCACGACCATCGCAACCGCGTTGCGGAAAAAGGATTTTTGTGTAAAAGGCAGATCGCCCGCCAAGCGGACGAAAACACTCATCATCGCAAACCCCAACGCGGAAAGCAGGATGAAGCCGATCGCCTTGCTTTTATTGGAAAGCACCAATGTTTCCCCTGTCATTCATTCTCTCCCTGTTATCATACCACAAATCCATGAAATATGCAAAACATCTGCGGATAACCGGATGCCCGATATTCCATGCCGCGCAGCACATTCAGAGGATCGTGCCGTTCCCATCGTCCATCTCTTTCGTGATGGACCGTATGACGACCGTATAGGCCGCCCCGTCATCGGTTTCCACTTTCACGCGGTCCCCCGCCTTTCTGCCGAGCACCGCTTTGCCCAAGGGTGCTTCCCGACTGACGCGCCCCTGCAGCGGGTCGCACCGAACCGTGGTCACGACCTGTATCGTTTCGATTTCATCGTCCTCCTCAAAGTACAGCTCCACCTTATCGAACAGCCCGATCTCATCCGCACCCGCGCGGTCTTCTATGATATGAGCGGATTTGATCATCCGCTCCAAATAGCGGATCCGGCTGCGGTTGCGGTTTTGCGCCTGCTTGGCCGCTTTATATTCAAAGTTTTCGCTCAGGTCCCCGAACGCCCTCGTCCTTTTGACCTCCTCAATCAGCTCCGGCATCAGTTCCAGCTTCCGGTGCTCCAGCTCCTTCTGCATCATTGCAATATCCTGCGCGGTCAGCTCATTGTGCATTGTCGTCGCCCGTCCTTTCCATCCCGCCGCACCGCTTCGTCCGAATTATTCCCGATGCCGCGGCGTTTTCCTGTATACTTAAAAAACACCGCACGTTTCGTGCAGTGTTTTTTAATATGAACCTGTAAAAAATACAGTATGGTGCCGGTGACCGGACTCGAACCGGTACGCTGTCGCCAGCGGTGGATTTTGAGTCCACTACGTCTACCAATTCCATCACACCGGCATATTTGGTGCAGCAAAATTATTATATCATACTGCACCACCGTTTTCAAGAGAACAGGAGCAAAATCTTGTCCTTTATTCCCAGCACGAAAATCACCAGCACAATCAGCGGCAGGATATAGCTGACATAGACACGTATCCCATCGCGCACCTTAAAGCCGCCGCCCTCGTTGGCCTCCTCCTTAAAGTTTTTCCAGCCCCAGCCATAACGGCTGGTACAGAACAGCAGATATATGATCGACCCCAATGGCAGCCAAATGTTGGAAACCAGGAAATCCTCCAGATCCAGCACAGCGGTCCCCTCGCCAAACGGCTGGAAGCCCGACCAGATGTTATAGCCCAACACACAGGGAAGCGAGAGCAGGATTATCAGGATGATGTTCACCCCTGCAACCTTTTTCCGGCCAGCGCCGGTCAGGTCCATGCCGCAGGAGATGATGTTTTCAAAAACAGCCAAGACCGTGGAAAACGCCGCAAACGCCATGAACACAAAGAACAGACTGCCCCACAGCCGGCCCATCGCCATATGATTGAAAATATTCGGCAGGGTGACGAAAATCAGGTTCGGGCCGCTGTCCGGCGAAACGCCAAACGCAAAGCAGGCTGGGAAAATAATCAGACCCGCGGTGAACGCAACAAATGTATCCAGGATTGCCACATTGACCGCTTCACCCAGCAGGGCGCGGCTCTTACCAACGTAGCTTCCAAAAATCGCCATCGCGCCAATGCCCAGAGACAGCGTAAAGAACGACTGGTTCATCGCGCCGACAATGACATTGACAATGCCAGCTTCCTGCATCCGGTTCAGGTCCGGAATCAGGTAGAACTTCAGTCCCTCGCCTGCGCCTTCCGTCAGGATACTGTTCACCGCCAGAATCACCATGATCGCCAGCAGCGCGAGCATCATCACCTTGGTCACACGCTCCAAGCCGCTCTGCAGTCCAAACGAATTGATTGCGAAACCCACAACGACGACAACGACCATCCAGCCCCCCATCACAAGCGGCTGGCCAAGCATTTCGGGAAATACTGCCTGCACCTGTTCGGTCGTCGCCCCTTCAAACCGTCCGGAAGCGGTCAGATAGAAATAATGCAGCATCCATCCGCACACGGTCGTGTAAAACATCATCAGCAGGTAGTTGCCAATCATGGCCAGATAACCGTGGATATGCCATTTCTGCCCCGGCTTTTCCAGCGCCTGATAAGCGCGCACCGGACTTTTCTGACTGGCGCGGCCCACCGCAAATTCCATCGTCATAATCGGCAGCCCCAGGATGATTAGGAAGAGTACATAAAACACGACAAACGCGCCGCCGCCGTACTGGCCTACCATCCATGGAAACTTCCATACATTTCCCACGCCGATGGCGCACCCTGCCGAGAGCAGGATGAAGCCCAAGCGTGAGCCCAATCTTTCTCTTTGCATTGCTACATACCCCTTATAAAACTTACATCTTTATATTTTCAAACGTCCGCGACGTCTGATTTCTCCTGAAATCGCAGCCGCCTGCGCTTTTCCCGCAGCGCGCGGAAAAAGTCTCTGAGGATCGCTGCGCACGCCTCCTCCATCACGCCGGAAACGACCGTCGGCCTGTGGTTATACGGCAGCGCGAACAGGTCGACCAGCGTGCCGCATGAGCCGGCTTTCGGATCGGGCGCCCCGTAATATACCGTTTTGATCCGCGCGTTGATGATAGCGCCCGCGCACATCGGACACGGCTCCAACGTAACATACAGGTCGCATTTATGCAGCCGCCAGCCGCCCAGCTTTCTGCACGCCTTTTCGATGGCCTCGATCTCCGCATGATGGAGCGCGTTTTTTTTGGTCTCCCTGCGGTTCCGGCCGCGGCCGACGATTTTCCCTTCGCAAACAACCACCGCGCCCACCGGCACCTCGCCCTCCTCCGCCGCCTTTTGGGCGAGACGGAGCGCTGCTTTCATATATTTTTGCTGTTCTGTCATCTACCTGCCTCCGCACCGCTCCATCAAAAACACCCGTCCAATGGCGGGTGTTTTTTGCCTTGCCTTTACTGGATGCAAGCCTCGGCAACGCTATACTGCTGCGTAGCATATGGACACAGGCTTTGCGCCCGTTTATTGCATCATCTGACGCTGCCGCGAAAGGTTCATCGTTCCATCCTGCATGCCGGACAGGTTCTCCAAGCAGTTGCCCGTGCCGTAAGCGACACAGGAAATCGCTTCATCCGCGATGTGGGTCGGGATGCCGGTCTTGGACGCGACCAGTTTGTCGAAGCCCCAGATCAGCGAACCGCCGCCGGTCATCACGATGCCGTTGGTCGAAATATCGCCGGTCAGCTCAGGCGGCGTCCGCTCGATGACCCAGTGGATCGCCTCGACGATCGACGCGCTGACTTCCTCCAATGCGTCCAGCACCTCGGTCGAGTTGACCGAGAACGTGCGCGGCAGGCCGGTCATCAGGCAGCGCCCCTTGACCTCCATCGATACCTCTTCCGTACGCGGATAAACACAGCCGATGGTCTTTTTGATCTGCTCCGCAGTGCGCTCGCCGATCAGGGCGTTGTGCTTTCGGCGGACATATTTGACGATCGCTTCGTCGAACTTATCGCCCGCAATCTTGATCGAAGTGGATTCCACGATGCCGCCGAGCGAAATAACCGCAACATCGGTCGTACCGCCGCCGATATCGACCACCATGTTGCCGTTGGGCTTTGCAATATCGATGCCCGCGCCAATCGCCGCCGCGACCGGCTCCTCGATCAGGAAAACACGCTTTGCGCCCGCCTGGGTGCCGGCATCGATCACCGCGCGTTCCTCGACCTCCGTGATGATCGAAGGCACGCAAATCACCACGTTGGGCTTAAACAGGCGGAAGCCCTGCACCTTGCGGATAAATTCCTTGATCATGCGCTCGGTCATTTCATAGTCTGAAATCACGCCCTCGCGCAGCGGACGGATGGCAATAATGTTGCCCGGTGTGCGGCCCAGCATCTTCTGCGCCTCCGCGCCGACGGACAGGATCTTGCCCGACACCTTATCCACCGCGACAACCGATGGTTCGTTCAGCACCACGCCCTTCCCCTTAACGTAGACCAGAACCGTCGCCGTGCCGAGGTCAATGCCGATATCACTCGAAAAAAGCGAAAACTTTTTCGCTAATGTTTCCAGAAAAGAAGCCATAATCTTCATTCATCCTTTTTGCTCTGTTACCGCCGATTTGCAGTATTTTTATTATACCCCATACACCGGTCGGTTTTCAAGGCTATTTGCGAAAATATTGTCAAATCGACAACATTTCCCTGCGTTTTATCCGAGAACCGATGCATTCGGCGTCGGTTCCGCGCGCAGGCGCGCCTTGAGCGCGCTGTACCTCCTGCCTTTCTGGTTGTTTTCCACCATATAAGCGACTGTATCCGCGCTGCCGACGATCACCAGAAGCTGCTTGGCGCGCGTGATCGCGGTATAAAGGATGTTGCGCGTCAGCAGGCGGCGCGGCAACCCGTCGGACAGCGCCAGTACGACCGCGTCAAACTCGCTGCCCTGCGACTTGTGTACCGTGACCGCATACGCCAGTTCCAGCTCGCCCAGCATATCATAGGTGTAGGTTGCGATGCGGTCGTCAAACCGGATGACCATGCATTCCTGCTGCGGGAATATCTGTAGTATTTCCCCAACATCGCCGTTGAATATGCCGGTCCCCTGCTCCTCGTCCTCCCGACGCTCCCATACGATGTCGTAATTGTTGCGCACCTGCATCACCCGATCCCCCTCGCGGAATATCCAGTCCCCGAAGCGCTTTTCCAACTTGCTTTCCGCAGGTGGATTGAGAGCTTCCTGTAAGCGCCGGTTGAGCGCCACCGTGCCGCTCCCCTGCCGCTTGGCGGGCGACAACACCTGAATCTGCGCAGGGGTAAAGCCGTAATGCTTCGGCAAGCGCGACGCGCAAAGCTGCGCGACCGTTTCGATCACCGCGGACGGCTCGGAGCGCTTGAGAAAGAAGAAGTCTCCGTCCGCGCCGGATGGAACCGGCATTCGGCCCGCATTGACCGCATGCGCATTCATCACGATATCGGATTTCTGCGCCTGCCGGAAAATCTCGGTCAGCCCAATTGTCGGAACACGGTGTGAGCCGATCATATCCCGCAGGAAATTCCCCGGTCCCACCGGCGGGAGCTGGTCCGCGTCACCCACCAGCACCAGCCGCGCCCCATGCGGCAGCGCCTCGACCAACGCCTGCATCAGCGTGATATCCACCATGGATACCTCGTCCAGAATCACCGCGTCGCATTCCAACGGATTCGTCAGGTTATGCGCAAAGGCGGTGCGCCCTCCGGCGGCAAAGCCGGCTTCCAGCAGCCGGTGGATGGTTCTGGCCTCTATACCGGTCAGATCGGATAAGCGTTTGGCCGCCCGTCCGGTTGGGGCCGCGAGCAGCGTGTGCAGTCCCAATGCCTCAAAAACCTGCAGGATGCCGCGCACGGTGGTCGTTTTGCCCGTACCCGGCCCGCCGGTCAGGATCACAAGCCCGCTGCGCGCCGCCACGGAAATGGCCTGCTTCTGCTTTTCCGAATAGGGAAATTCACTGCCCTCCATCAGCGCGCCGAGCAGCTCGTCCACGTCAAAGTCATACAAAAAGCAGCGCTCCGCCATACCGCCCAGCATCTCTGCGAGATAGGCTTCAGCATCATGGATGCTGCGCAGATAGACCGCGTCCCTGCCCGCAATCTGTTCCCGCACCAGTTTCCCGCGCTCGCTCAGCCGCAGGATGCTCTCCAGCGCCCGCGCCTCATCAAACTCCACATCCTCATCCGACAGCAGCACGCAGACCGTATGGGTCAGCTTTTCCATCGGTATGAACGTATGCCCGTTATCCAGGTTAAACGTCAGGGTATACAGCACGCCCGCGTCTGCCCGTTCGTCCGACAGCAACGACAGCCCCAGCTCCATTGCCAGCCCGTCTGCGATACGGAATTCAACATCATAATACGGATCGCACAGCAGATATGGGTTCTCACACAACGCGTCGATCGCACTGTCATGCAACCGCTTATACAGCAGCGGCGTCAGCGATACCGGCAGGTTATGCTCGCTCAAAAAATCCATCAGCAGGCGCATTTCGCTTTGCTCGATAAACTGCCTGCCGATTTCCCGCGCTTTCTTTTCCGTAATCCCCCTGATCTCAGTCAGGCGGTCGGGAGCATGTGTCAGAACGTCAAAGGTATCTTCCCCAAAGCGCTCCGCAATCCGCGCCGCCAGGCGCTGCCCCACACCGCGAATCAGTCCGGAACCCAAGTATTCGGCGATGCCGCGCACGGACGATGGCAGACGCCGCTCAAACGCTTCTGTGGCGAACTGCTCTCCATAGGAGGGATGTGTAACCCAATAACCGGTCAGGATTACCTGTTCCCCGGGTCCGATATTGGGGAACGTGCCGGTCGCCGTTACCTCCGCCCCCTCTTCGGACGCAAGGCGCAGCACGGCGTAACCGTTTTCCTGATTATAGAAAACGATCTGTTCCACCGTGCCGCGTATCAATACGTATTCTCTTTCGTCCACCCGATATGTTCCTCTACTTCCGTGTCATTCCAAATACATCATGTCCTGCCGCGCCGCCATATGCTTCGCCACATTTTGGCCCTGTCCGCTGCCGATCTCGACGAATGTGATAGACATGCTGGGCAGATACTGCTTACGGATCCGCAGGGCGGTCCGGATCAGCTGCTCGCTCGACGCGTCGCAGCCATCCCCGTACAGCGTCAGCTCCGCCGAGCCGTGCAGCCGCAGCATACGTACAAAAACGATTTCATACACGGTGTGCAAAACGGTATAAAACCCTACCGCAGCAAATACCGCCAGCACAGATTGCCAGAAAACAGACATGGTTTTCCCCTCCTGCTTTCAGCCTATGCCGCGGGCGGGCTTCATGTTACGCGGCGTTATATTAATTGTATCACAAGTCGGCAAAAAAGTAAAATACCGCCACACAACGGGGGCTGCAGGCTTCGCGTCCGCAGCCCCCGCACCGTCCGTTTGCCCTTTACGTCTCGTGCTCAATGCACCACTCGGTCAGATCCTCGCTGTTCGTGCCGCGCATCGGATGCGCCCGTCCGCAGTTCCGCTCATGCGGCGGCAGCGCCTCCCCCTGCGTCTGAACGTCTTTCTGGCGGTGACAGTTACTGATCTCATGTTCGCTGCTGCGCGCCGCAACGCTCGGTTTGCTCCGCTCCATCCATTCAATATTCTTTTTTGCGGATTCCAGCTGCTGGGCAGAAACCTCATGCTCGTTTTTCATCAAGCATCCCTCCTCACAGCTATTGTGTCGCACGCCCGCACACTTTAGACAAGAAAAAACTCCCATGCGAAGCATGGGAGTTTAATGATTGCCAATTAGTCGGCGTTGATCTTGGTAACAACGCCCGAACCAACCGTACGGCCACCCTCACGGATAGCGAAACGGAGACCTTCCTCGATCGCGATCGGGGTGATCAGCTCAACGTCCATCTCAACGTTGTCGCCCGGCATGCACATCTCAACGCCCTCCGGCAGAGCGATAACGCCGGTAACGTCAGTGGTGCGGAAGTAGAACTGGGGACGGTAGTTGTTGAAGAACGGAGTATGACGGCCGCCCTCTTCCTTCTTCAGGACGTAAACCTGACCGTGGAACTTGGTGTGCGGATGAATGGAACCCGGCTTCGCCAAAACCTGGCCGCGCTCAATCTCGGTCTTCTGGATGCCGCGGAGCAGCGCGCCGATGTTGTCGCCAGCCTCAGCGTAGTCCAGCAGCTTGCGGAACATCTCGATGCCGGTAACAACGGTCTTGCGCGGCGCGTCCATCAGGCCGACGATCTCAACTTCCTCGCCCATCTTCAGCTGGCCACGCTCGACACGGCCGGTAGCAACCGTACCACGGCCAGTGATGGAGAATACGTCCTCAACCGGCATGATGAACGGCTTGTCAGCCGCACGGTCCGGCGTCGGGATATAGGAGTCAACAGCATCCATCAGCTCGCGGATGCAAGCGTACTCCGGCGCGTTCGGATCAGTGGAGTCAGAGGTCAGAACGCCCAGCGCGGAACCGCGGATTACCGGAATGTCGTCGCCCGGGAACTCATAGGAGGACAGCAGATCGCGGATCTCCATCTCAACGAGATCGAGCAGCTCCTCGTCGTCAACCTGGTCAACCTTGTTCATGAATACAACGATATACGGAACGCCTACCTGACGAGCAAGCAGGATATGCTCACGGGTCTGCGGCATCGGGCCGTCAGCAGAAGAAACAACCAGGATCGCGCCGTCCATCTGAGCAGCGCCGGTGATCATGTTCTTAACGTAGTCGGCGTGGCCCGGGCAGTCAACGTGCGCATAGTGACGGTTCTTGGTATGGTACTCAACGTGAGCGGTATTGATCGTAATGCCGCGCTCCTTCTCCTCCGGCGCCTTGTCGATGGAGTCGTACGCCTGATACTCAGCCTCGCCCTCGAGAGCCAGAACCTTGGTGATCGCCGCGGTCAGCGTGGTCTTGCCATGGTCAACGTGGCCGATGGTACCGATGTTAACGTGCGGCAGGGAGCGGTCAAATTTTTCCTTTGCCATTGTGGATATCCTCCTCGTAAATTGAATTCATAGTCATGGTGAGTTTATTCTACTGCAAATCACAGAAAAATGCAATAGTTTTTAGTTGTCTTTGTTACGGGTGTCCATAATCTTTTCCTGGATGCTCTTGGGTACTTCCGTGTAATGGCTGGGCTGCATGGTGTATTGGCCACGACCCTGCGTACTCGAACGCAGCGCGGTCGCATAGCCGAACATCTCGCTCAGCGGAACGGCAGCGGAAATCGCCTGCACACCGCCGCGCGGCTCCATACCCTGAATCTGGCCGCGGCGGGCATTCAGGCCGCCGATGACATCGCCCATATAATCCTCCGGCACCATAACGTCAACCTGCATGATAGGCTCCATCAGAACCGGATCCGCCTTCTTCATCGCTTCCTTGAACGCCATGGAGCCGGCAATCTTGAACGCCATTTCAGAGGAGTCAACCTCGTGGTAGGATCCGTCATACAGGGTAACCTTGACGTCGACTACCGGATAACCCGCCAAGATACCGGCCTGCATCGCACCCTGGATACCCTGGTTGACAGGCTCGATATATTCCTTTGGAATCGCACCGCCGACGATCTTGTTGATGAACTCGTAGCCCTTACCGGACTCGTTCGGTTCAACAATGATCTTGACATGGCCGTACTGGCCCTTACCGCCAGACTGACGCGCATACTTCTGATCTACGTCCGCAGAGCGGCGGATGGTTTCCTTGTAAGCAACCTGCGGCTCGCCGACATTCGCCTCTACCTTGAACTCGCGCAGCAGGCGGTCGACGATGATCTCGAGGTGCAGCTCGCCCATGCCGGCGATGATGGTCTGACCAGTTTCCTCGTCGGTATAGGTCTTGAAAGTCGGGTCCTCTTCCGCCAGCTTTGCCAGCGCAATACCCATCTTCTCCTGACCGGCCTTGGTCTTAGGCTCGATCGCAACGCGGATAACCGGCTCTGGGAAGTTCATGGACTCCAGAATGATCGGGTGCTTCTCGTCGCAGAGCGTGTCACCCGTGGTGGTATTCTTAAAGCCGATGCCCGCGGCGATATCGCCTGAATAAACCACATCGATATCCTGACGGTGGTTTGCGTGCATCTGCAGGATGCGGCCCAAGCGCTCGCGCTGGTCCTTGGTCGCATTGAGGACCGAGGAACCCGCAGTGATCGTACCCGAGTAAACGCGGAAGAACGTCAGTCGGCCGACGAACGGGTCGGTCGCAATTTTGAACGCCAGCGCAGAGAACGGCGCCTCATCGGAGGACGGACGGGAATCATCCTCGCCAGTCTTGGGGTTGACGCCCTTGATATCCTCGATGTCGGTCGGCGCCGGCATATAGTCGATAACCGCGTCAAGCAGCATCTGGACGCCTTTGTTGCGGTATGCGGTGCCGCACAGAACGGGAATGATCTGATTGCCAATGGTACCCTTGCGGATTGCAGCCTTGACCTCCGCAGCGGAGATCTCCTCGCCCTCGAGGTACTTCATCATGAGATCCTCGTCAAGCTCGGCAGCGGCTTCCCACAGCGCGTCGTGATACTCCTGCGCCTGATCCATCATATCGGCCGGAATTTCCTCGTCGCGGACATCCTTGCCAAGATCGTCATAGTAAACCTCCGCACGCATGGTCACCAGGTCGATGATGCCGCGGAACGTCTCCTCTACGCCGATCGGAAGCTGGATCGGCACTGCGTTGCACTTGAGTCGGTCCTTCATCATGCTGACAACATTGAAGAAGTCGGCACCCATGATGTCCATCTTGTTGACGAACGCCATACGCGGCACCTTATAATCATCAGCCTGATGCCAAACCGTTTCGGACTGAGGCTCAACGCCGCCCTTGGCGCAGAAAACAGTGACCGAACCGTCCAGTACGCGCAGAGAGCGCTGCACCTCGATGGTGAAGTCAACGTGGCCCGGGGTGTCGATGATGTTGATACGGTGCTCCGGAAACTGATGCTGGGAGCCCGACCAGTGGCAGGTGGTTGCGGCAGAGGTGATGGTGATGCCGCGCTCCTGCTCCTGTTCCATCCAGTCCATCGTAGCGGTACCGTCGTGGGTATCGCCGATCTTGTGGTTTACACCGGTGTAGTACAGAATACGCTCGGTGGTAGTGGTTTTACCGGCGTCGATGTGCGCCATGATGCCGATATTTCTGGTTCTTTCCAGGGAATATTCTCTAGGCATATTGCTCTCCTTTCAAAGCGTAAAACGGATCGCAGATTAATAGCGGTAGTGCGCGAATGCCTTGTTCGCTTCCGCCATCTTGTGCGTATCCTCACGCTTCTTCACAGCGCCGCCCAGATTGTTGCACGCGTCCATGATCTCGCCGGCCAGGCGCTCGCGCATAGTCTTCTCGCTGCGGGCGCGGGCATACTTGGTAATCCAGCGCAGGCCCAGGGTCTGACGACGCTCCGGACGGACTTCCATCGGCACCTGATAGGTGGCGCCGCCTACACGACGGGCCTTAACTTCGAGCGACGGCATGATGTTCTCCATCGCTTCCGTAAAGACCTCCAGCGGTTCACGTCCGGTTTTCTCACGGACGATATCAAAAGCACCATAAACGACCTTCTGCGAAACGCCTTTCTTGCCGTCCAGCATGATCGAGTTGACCAGCTTGGTGACAAGCTTAGAGTTGTAAAGCGGATCGGGTAGAACGTCTCTCTTCGGGACATTACCTCTTCTTGGCACTTTGCTTCCCTCCTTCAAAAATATTTGATTTCATAGGTACTCCGGCTCAGCACATAGGGCAAGCCGTTGTAATGCCTGTCCGAGGTAATACACCCGTATATGCAATCGGATATAAAACGCCTCAGACAAAGCATGAGAGTGCTTTGCTGAAAAAACTTTAACTTTTCTCGCAAAACGTGTGGGTCGGCAGCTTACTTGCCTGCCTTCGGACGCTTAGCGCCGTACTTGGAACGAGCCTGACGGCGGTTTGCTACGCCCTGGGTATCCAGCGTGCCGCGGATGATGTGGTAGCGGACGCCGGGAAGGTCCTTTACACGGCCGCCGCGAACCATAACGACAGAGTGCTCCTGCAGGTTGTGACCTTCGCCCGGGATGTAAGCGGAAACTTCCATCTGGTTGGTCAGCTTGACACGAGCAACCTTACGAAGCGCGGAGTTCGGCTTCTTCGGCGTCATGGTTTTAACCGTCGTGCAGACGCCACGCTTCTGCGGAGCAGACTGGTCGGTGGCTTTCTTCTTCTGAGAGTTATAGCCTACCTGAAGAGCCGGCGCCGTAGATTTGTAAACGACTGCCTCGCGCCCCTTACGGACGAGTTGGTTAAAAGTTGGCATTTTATTTCCTCCTTCTTTCAAAAGTATTTATGAAAAACGCGCGCCGCGCGTATTCCATCAAACAGCATCAGCGCAGGACTGTGACGACCGCAGCACCGACATCGATGCCCGCCGCGTCCCCCAGCTCCGCCATGGTGGTGATTTCCGTGATCCTGGTATCCGTCTCGCTGCAAAGCTCGTAAATGGGACCTACCACGCGTTTTTCCGCGTCCAGCGCAACATAGACCTCAGCCGCCGCGCCGTCCCGAATCGCCTTTTTCGACTGCTTCACACCGATGACCTTGTGCGCCGTGCGAAGTTCTGAAAGCATACTAACCCTCCTATACGGCATACTTCATTAGTATAATTGCTTTCCGGCATGAAGTCAAGCATTTTTACAGAGATTTTTCACCATTTCTGCCATAATATGCGTTTGCTACATCGTTTACAGCGAAAAAATGCGCCACTGACCGTAAAAACAAGGGAACGCCTTTCAGCATTCCCCTGTTTTGCAGAATTTATACTTTTCCGATTCAGCCGAGATCGACCGTCTGCTCGTAATGTCCGTCGCAGTATTCGGTCATGCCGGAGCCTGCCGGAATCAGCTTGCCGATGATGACGTTTTCTTTCAGGCCCATCAGCGGGTCTACCTTGCCCTTGATCGCGGCGTCGGTCAGCACGCGGGTTGTTTCCTGGAACGACGCGGCGGACATCCAGGAGTCGGTCGCCAGCGACGCCTTGGTAATACCCATGAGCGTCGGCTCGGCCACCGCCAGGCGGAGACCCTCCTCGCCCGCGTCGATACGGTCCTGCACCTTCTGGTTATAGTCCTCAAACTCAAGCAGATCCATTACCGAGCCGGGCAGCACCTCTGCGTCGCCCGCGTCCTCGACGCGCACCTTGCGCATCATCTGACGCACGATGACTTCGATATGCTTGTCGTTGATATCAACGCCCTGCTGGCGGTAAACCTTCTGCACTTCCTTGATCTCATAGTCATGCACTGCACGCGGATCGAGGATGCGCAGGATATCATGCGGGTTGAGCGAACCTTCGTTGAGCTGGAAGCCCTGCTCGACCTCCTGCCCATCGGTCACACGGATGCCGGAAGACGACGCGAGCTGGTAAGAACGCATATCGCCTGTTTCCGAATTGACGATGTTGACTGTCTTGACCGTGGTGCGCTTGGACTCCTCAATGGTGATGACGCCGCTGATCTCCGCAAGGGTTGCGGCCTTCTTGGGCTTGCGTGCCTCGAACAGCTCTTCAACACGCGGAAGACCCTGCGTGATATCCGAGCCGGCAACGCCGCCGGTGTGGAACGTACGCATGGTGAGCTGGGTACCCGGCTCGCCGATGGACTGCGCGGCGATGATGCCGACCGCCTCGCCCTTGCCGACCGGCGTACCCATCGCCAGATTCATGCCATAGCAGTGCGAGCAGACACCCTTGCGCGCGCGGCATTCGAGGACCGAGCGGATCTGTACGCGGGTGATACCGGCCGCGATGATCGCGTCCGCGTCCGCATCGTTCATCATCTTGCTCTTGGGTACGATCAACGCGCCTGTTGCCGGATCGCAGATATCGTCGACCGGATACCGGCCGAGCAGACGCTCGCGCAGCGGCTCGATGACCTGATTGCCTTCCTTAATATCCTCTACCCAGATGCCCTTGGCCGCGCCGCAGTCCTCCTCACGGATGATCACGTCCTGGGAAACGTCTACCAGGCGGCGGGTCAGGTAACCGGAGTCCGCAGTACGCAGCGCGGTATCTGCCAGACCTTTACGCGCGCCGCGCGCAGAAATGAAGTATTCCAAAACCGAGAGACCCTCGCGGAAGTTGGACTTGATCGGAATCTCAATCGTCTTACCCGAGGTGGACGCCATCAGGCCGCGCATACCGGCGAGCTGGCGGATCTGGTTGATCGAACCACGCGCGCCAGAATCGGCCATCATGTGGATCGGGTTGAAGCGCTGCTCGCGCATGTTTTCCTGCAGCTTGGCGGTAACCTTTTTGGTCGTGGATTCCCACTCGGCGACCGTCAGGCGGTAGCGCTCGTCGTCCGTGATAAAACCGCGCTTGTATTTTTTATCGATCTTGGCGACCTGCTGCTCGGATTCATGGATCAGGGTCGCCTTGTCGTCCGGCACCAGCATATCGGCCACCGCAACGGTCAGCGCGCCCTTGGTCGAATATTTGTAGCCCATCGCCTTGATTGAGTCGAGAACCTCGGCCGTTACATTGAAGCCATGCACATGGATGCACTTGTCAATGATCTTGCCCAGCTCTTTTTTGCCGCAGGTGAACATGATCTCCAGATCGAATTTCTTGTCCGGATCCGAGCGGTCGACAAAGCCGAGGTCCTGCGGAATGCGCTCGTTGAAGATCAGGCGGCCCGGCGTCGCGTCCACAATGCGGCTCTCCATCTTGCCGTTGATCTCCTTGGTCACGCGCACCTTGATCGGCGCGTGGATGCCGACAACGCCCTCCGCATAAGCCATCAGCGCTTCATCGGCGTCGCGGAACACCTTGCCGGTACCCGGCTCGGTATCGCGGTCGATGGTCAGGTAATAGGAGCCCAGCACCATATCCTGCGACGGTACGGTGACCGGCTTGCCGTCCTGCGGCTTGAGAAGGTTGTTGGCGGACAACATAAGAAGGCGCGCCTCGGCCTGCGCTTCTGCGGACAGCGGCACATGCACCGCCATCTGGTCGCCATCAAAGTCCGCGTTGAACGCCGTACAGACGAGCGGATGCAGACGGATGGCGCGGCCCTCGACCAGCACCGGCTCGAACGCCTGGATGCCCAAGCGGTGCAGCGTCGGCGCGCGGTTGAGCATGACCGGGTGACCCTTGATGATACCGGCGAGCACATCCCAAACCTCGGGCTTGGCGCGCTCGACCATCTTCTTGGCGGATTTGATATTGGACGCCGTTCCGTCCTCCACCAGCTTTTTCATTACAAACGGCTTGAACAGCTCAAGCGCCATCTCTTTGGGCAGGCCGCACTGGTAAATCTTCAGATCCGGACCGACAACGATAACCGAACGGCCGGAGTAGTCGACGCGCTTGCCGAGCAGGTTCTGGCGGAAGCGGCCCTGCTTGCCCTTGAGCATGTCGGACAGGCTCTTGAGCGCACGGTTGTTCGGGCCAGTGACCGGCCGGCCGCGGCGGCCATTGTCGATCAGCGCATCCACCGCCTCCTGAAGCATGCGCTTCTCATTGCGCACGATGATATCGGGCGCGCCCAGCTCCAGCAGGCGCTTTAAGCGGTTGTTGCGGTTGATGACGCGGCGGTACAGGTCGTTGAGGTCCGAGGTCGCGAAGCGGCCGCCGTCGAGCTGCACCATAGGGCGGATCTCCGGCGGGATGACCGGAACCACGTCCATGATCATCCATTCCGGACGGTTGTGAGACAGCCGGAACGACTCTACGACCTCCAGACGCTTGATGATGCGCAGGCGTTTCTGTCCGGAGGATTCGCGCAGTTCCGCGGTCAGCTCCTTGGAGAGCTGGTCGAGATCCAGCTCCTGCAGCAGTTCCTTGATCGCCTCCGCGCCCATGCCGGCGCGGAAATCGTCCTCATACTTTTCGCGCATGTCGCGGTACTCCGCCTCGTTTAGGATCTGCTTTTTCATCAGCGGGGTATCGCCCGGATCGATCACAATATAGTTGGCAAAGTACAGGACCTTTTCCAGCACGCGCGGGCTGATATCCAGGATCAGACCCATGCGGGACGGGATGCCCTTGAAGTACCAGATGTGCGAGACGGGCGCGGCCAGCTCAATATGGCCCATGCGCTCGCGGCGGACCTTGGCGCGCGTGACCTCGACGCCGCATTTGTCGCAGATCTTTCCCTTGAAGCGGACTTTCTTATATTTGCCGCAGTGGCACTCCCAATCCTTCGTGGGGCCAAAGATGCGCTCGCAGAACAGGCCGTCCTTTTCCGGCTTGAGCGTGCGGTAGTTAATGGTTTCGGGTTTTTTGACTTCACCATACGACCACTCGCGGATCAGGTCGGGCGAGGCCAGGCCGATCTTGATGGCGTTAAACGTATGATATCCCATATATTTTCAGATGCTCCTTCCCAATTCACAGATGATTCCGGCCGGCCGCTGGCTTATTCGCCCAGGCCGTCGTCAAAATCACCTTCGGCATCGTCGCCGTCCTCGTCGGCGCTGTCCAGTGTAAAGAGATCGGTGTCGCCCTCCTCGGCGTCGTTGATGCCGAAGCCAGCCGCGGTGAATTCATCATCCGCGCCCGAAACAGCCTGCTCCATCGGGCGGATGAAATCTGCATCGTCGTCCTCGTCGTCCGCCAGCTCGATAACCTCCATGTTCTCGTCGAGCACCTGAATGTCCAGGCACAGGCTCTGCAGCTCCTTGACCAGAACCTTGAAGGATTCCGGCACGCCCGGCTGCGGCACGTTATGGCCCTTGACGATCGCTTCATAGGTCTTGACACGGCCGGTGATATCGTCCGACTTGACAGTCAGGATCTCCTGCAGGGTATAGGCGGCGCCATAGGCTTCAAGCGCCCAGACTTCCATTTCGCCGAAGCGCTGGCCGCCGAACTGCGCCTTGCCGCCCAGCGGCTGCTGGGTGACCAGCGAGTATGGGCCGGTCGAACGGGCGTGAATCTTATCGTCTACCAGATGATGCAGCTTGAGGTAGTACATATAACCGACGGTAACGCGGTTGTCAAACTGCTCGCCCGTGCGTCCGTCGTAAACAACGCTCTTGCCGTCCTCGCCCACGCCGGCGGCAACCAAGGTCTCCTTGATGTCGTCCAGGGTCGCACCGTCGAACACAGGGGTTTCAACCTTCCAGCCGAGCTTTTTCGCCGCGAAGCCGAGGTGTACCTCGAGCACCTGCCCGATGTTCATACGGGACGGAACGCCCAGCGGGTTAAGCACGATATCAAGCGGACGGCCGTCCTCCAGGAAAGGCATATCCTCCTGCGGCAGAATACGGGATACAACGCCCTTGTTGCCGTGGCGGCCCGCCATCTTATCGCCGACCGAAATTTTGCGCTTCTGCGCGATATACACGCGCACAACCATGTTCACGCCCGGCGAAAGCTCGTCGCCGTTCTCGCGGGTGAACACCTTGACGTCCACCACGATACCGGATTCGCCGTGCGGCGCGCGCAGCGAGGTGTCGCGCACCTCGCGCGCCTTCTCACCGAAGATCGCGCGCAGCAGGCGTTCCTCGGCGGTCAGCTCGGTCTCGCCCTTGGGGGTTACCTTGCCGACCAGGATGTCGCCCGCCTGCACCTCCGCGCCCACGCGGATGATGCCGCGCTCGTCGAGGTTGCGTAGCGCGTCCTCGCCGACGTTCGGGATGTCTCGAGTGATCTCCTCCGGCCCGAGCTTGGTGTCGCGGGATTCGGATTCATATTCTTCAATGTGGATCGAGGTATACACGTCGTCGCGCACCAACCGCTCGTTGAGCAGGACGGCGTCCTCGTAGTTGTAGCCCTCCCAGGTCATAAAGCCGATCAGCGCGTTCTTGCCAAGCGCGATCTCGCCCCTGTCGGTCGATGGGCCGTCCGCCAGCACGTCGCCCGCCTTGACGCGCTCGCCCAGATCGACGATCGGGCGCATGTTGATGCAGGTGGATTGGTTGGAGCGCAGGAACTTGGTCAGATGATAGGTCTTTTCCTCGCCGTTGTCATACTGCACGACGACCTCGCGCGCGGTCACGCGGGTGACGACGCCGTCGCTCTCGGCCAGCGGGATGGTGCCCGAGTCGACCGCCGCCTTGTATTCCATGCCGGTGGCCACGACCGGCGCTTCGGTCTTTAAGAGCGGCACAGCCTGACGCTGCATGTTCGCGCCCATGAGCGCGCGGTTTGCGTCGTCATGCTCGAGGAACGGGATAAAAGCGGTCGCAACCGAAACCATCATGCGGGGCGAAACGTCCATCAGATCAACGTCCTTGCGGTCTACCTCGACGAACTCGTCGCGCATGCGGCAGGTGACGCGGTCGTTCAGCAGGTAGCCGTTTTCATCGATCGGCTCGGTGGCCTGACAGACAATATACTCGTCCTCCACGTCCGCGGTCATATACTGCACCTGGTCGGTCACGCGGCCGTCTTCCTTATCGATGATGCGGTACGGCGCTTCGATGAAGCCAAAATCGTTGATGCGCGCATAGGTCGCCAGATACGAGATCAGGCCGATGTTCGGACCTTCCGGCGTCTCGATCGGACACAGGCGGCCGTAGTGCGAATAGTGTACGTCGCGCACCTCAAAGGATGCGCGGTCGCGCGACAGGCCGCCGGGGCCAAGCGCGGACATACGGCGCTTGTGCGTCAGCTCTGCCAGCGGGTTGTTCTGGTCCATGAACTGAGAGAGCGGCGAAGAGCCAAAGAATTCCTTGATGGCCGCGGTCACCGGGCGGATGTTGATCAGCGACTGCGGGGTGACGATGTCCAAATCCTGAATGGTCATGCGCTCGCGGATAACGCGCTCCATGCGGCTGAAACCGATACGGAACTGGTTCTGGAGCAGCTCGCCCACGCAGCGCAGGCGGCGGTTGCCCAGGTGGTCGATGTCGTCGGTCGTGCCGATGCCATGACCCAGGTTGAGCAGGTAGCAGATCGAGGCGAGCATGTCGTCCACGATGATAGTCTTGGGAATCAGGTCGTGAATGCGGGTCTGCACGGTCTTTTTCAGCTCGTCGCCCGAAGCGCCCGAATCGATGATCTCTTTGAGTACGGAAAAGCGCACCTTTTCCTTTACGTCCAGCTCCTCAGCGGTAAAGCCGGTGTACTCCTGGAAGTCGCCGATATCGACCATGCCGTTGCCGAACACCTTGACGGCAGTTCCCTCGCTCGATTCAATCACAGCATGGTTGACGCCCCGACGGGACAGCAGGCGCGCCTTGTCGCGGGTGAGGATTTCCTCCCCCTCGGCCAGCACCTCGCCGGTCATGGGATCGACCACCGGCTCGAGCAGCTTATGGCCGGTGATACGGCGGGCGATGTCCAGCTTCTTGTTGTATTTATAGCGGCCGACCGCGGAAATATCATAGCGGCGCACGTCGAAGAACATCGCGTCCATCAGGCTGGTCGCGGACTCGACCGTGGGCGGCTCGCCCGGGCGCATTTTCTTGTAAATCTCAATCAGCGCCTCGTCCGAGGTATGGGCGGGGTCCTTGTCGAGCGTGGCGACGATCAGCGGGTCCTCGCCGAACAGTTCCTTGATCTCCGCGTCGGTCTTGACGCCGATGGCGCGGATAAAGCTGGTGATCGGGATTTTGCGGTTCTTGTCGATGCGGACGTAGAACACGTCGTTCGCATCGGTCTCATATTCGAGCCACGCGCCGCGGTATGGGATAACGGTTGCGGACAGCAGCAGCTTATCGGTCTTGTCATACTCCCTGCCATAGTAGACGCCGGGCGAACGGACGAGCTGGGAGACAATCGCGCGCTCCGCGCCGTTGATGATAAAGGTTGCGGAATCGGTCATCTTCGGGAAATCACCCATGAAGATCTCCTGCTCCTTGATCTCGCCGGTTTCCTTGTTGCGCAGGCGCATGCGGACCTTGAGCGGCGAAGCATATGTGGCGTCGCGCGCCTTGCATTCCTCTACGCTGTACTTCGGCGCCTCGTCCATCGAGTAATCGAGGAACGAAAGCTCCAGATTGCCGGTGTAGTCCGTGATGGACGCGGTATCGGCGAAAACCTCGCGCAGTCCTTCGTCAAGGAACCACTGGTAGGACTTTTTTTGCACCTCGATCAGATTGGGCATCTCCAATATCTCGTTGATGCGTGCAAAGCTCTTTCGCGTGGTTTTGCCGTGCTGTACGTCTTTCACCTTCATGTGCTTTGATCACTCCGTTTCTTTCGGCTGTGTTGGTGTTGATACGCCCGGCGGCGTGGCAAAAATATCATTTTGGGTCTTGCATTTTGACCAAGACCGTGCTAACATGTATTTAGGAGTCGGGATAATTTCCCGATTTTGTTAAGCGTTTTATTATACCATGATTTTGCATAATAAGTCAAGGATATTTTTGTATAAAAAGGGAATGGATTTTTCCATTCCCTTTTGCTTTTGTGCTAATTTTCCAGAGAACCGCGCGTTTCGCGCCCCTCCCGCTCCTCCGCGATGAACATAATACCGAACACCGCCAGCAGCGGCGCACAGGTCAGCAGCAGCGCCCGCTCCCCCAGCCAGCCGGTCGCAAAGCTGCCCAGCACCGCGCCCAGGATGAAAAACAGGATGATCGCATAGTAATTGCGCATCTTTTTTGCGGCGCCACGGTCGCCGGTCTGCCGCCAGATGACAAGCTGCTCGGTACCGGAGCGCAGGTTGCCGGTACACATGGTTGTGGCGATCGCGCTGCCCTGCACCTTGCGGAACGCTTCCACCTGCAGCGCGCAGACGAATGAGATCACGCTGTTGACAACCGTGTTCCGCTCCTGCGGCAAAAAGGCCATGCAGGCGACCAGCACGGTTTCCGCAAGGACGATGATCTGCCGCCAGTGGATATTGATATCCCGATTTTGCTGCACCTTGTACCGGTGCTTGACCACCTCGGCCACCACAACGCCGACCGCGAACGCCACAATCGGCACCAGATAGCCCAGCGCGCGTATCCATTCCCTCTGCGCCAGCTCCAGCCCGAACAGCACGATGTTGCCGGTCTGCGCATTGGCGAACACACCGCCGCGGCACAGGTAGGTATAAGCGTCGAAAAAGCCGCCCGCCACGGCCAGCAGCGCGCCCAGCAGGAGCGATTCGGACATTTGCCCCCGTATCCGTTTCAATTTTCTTTCCCCATTTCTTTCGGTATCTGGTTTCAGTATAGCAAAAAACACCGTGCGGTTCAACCGGCCGCACGGCGTTCTGCTTATTCTTCCGGAAAGGTTTCCGGAAAATCCGTGTCGAGCATGCGCCTGGGGAAGCGCTTCAGCTCGGTTTCATCCGGATCGCGCATAACGCAGTCCGCGCACATCCCATAGCTGTTGATTTCGATTTCATCGAAAGTGCAGCGGCTCTTTTGATAATGAATGCACCACTTATTTTCGCATACAATCGTGTCCATACACATCATCTCCCCTTTAATTTTAATGCCCATCAAGGATGTATGCCTTACCAGAAAAATCTATGGTATCCTTACATGGTATTTTTCTAAGGTATCCTATTTTCTGCATTTCCTGTAAACTATAATCAGGTGAGCAGTATGAAATGGAACATTCGGCGTCCTCTCGAAAAAGAAGAGAGCGTCTATAAAACAATTTACATCAAGCAGTCGCTTGTTTCCAAAATTGACGCGATCGCAAAGGAGAACGACACAAGCTGGAACAACGTCGTCATCTCCATGATTGAAACCTGCCTCGAGGACGAGCCGTAATCCCCTCCCCGCAGGTCCATACCCATATAAAAAACGTCCGGCCTTAGGCCGGACGTTTTTTTATTGCAGTCATTTATCCCCCGCGATACGGATACGGTTGACCGCTTTTTTCAATTTGATCTGCGCGATGTCATGCTCATGGTCGCTTTCTTTCTGCTGCAGGGTCTGGCGGGCGCGTTCCGCGGCCTCCTCGGCACGGTGAACGTCGATTTCATCCGCCCACTCGCAGGTGCGCGCCAGCACGACGGTTTCCTCCCTGGAAACGTCCACAAAGCCGCCGGCAACCGCCGCCACGCGCTTCTCCCCATCCTTGAGGATGGTCAGGCCGCCGATGCCGAGCGCCGCCGTATACGGCACATGGTTCGGCAGGATGCCAACGTCGCCCTGCGTTGTGCGGACAACAATCCGGTCGACCGCATCGTCGTAAAAACAGCGATCCACGGTCAGTACTTTCAAGTGAAAGGTAGCCATGTTATGCCCCCTTCTTCGCCTTCTCCACTACCTCGTCAATCGTGCCGGCGAACAGGAACGCGGACTCGGGCAGGCCGTCATGCTGGCCCGCGAGAATCTCCTTGAAGCCGCGGATGGTTTCCGCAATCGGCACATACTTGCCCTGGAAGCCCGTGAACTGCTCCGCAACGTGGAATGGCTGCGACAGGAAGTTCTGTATCTTGCGGGCGCGGGCAACGGTCAGCTTATCCTCGTCGGAAAGCTCATCCATGCCGAGGATGGCAATAATATCCTGCAAATCCTTGTATTTCTGCAGGATTGACTGCACCGCGCGGGCGACCTCGTAATGCTCCACGCCGACAACGTCCGCGGTCAGGATGCGCGAGGAGGAATCCAGCGGGTCCACCGCCGGATAAATACCCATGGAGGCGATATCACGCGACAGCACGACCTTGGCGTCCAGATGGGAGAACGTGGTCGCCGGCGCGGGGTCGGTCAGGTCGTCCGCCGGAACGTAAACCGCCTGCACGGACGTGATCGAGCCCTTCTTGGTGGAGGTGATACGCTCCTGCAGCGCACCCATTTCGGTTGCGAGCGTTGGCTGGTAGCCTACCGCCGACGGCATGCGGCCGAGCAGCGCGGAAACCTCCGAACCGGCCTGCGTGAAGCGGAAAATATTATCGATGAACAGCAGCACGTCCTGCCCTTCCACATCGCGGAAATACTCCGCCATGGTCAGGCCGCTCAGCGCCACGCGCATACGCGCGCCGGGCGGCTCATTCATCTGGCCGTAGACGAGCGCGGTCTTGTTGATAACGCCCGACTCCTGCATTTCGTTATACAGGTCGTTGCCCTCGCGGGTGCGCTCGCCCACACCGGTGAATACTGAAATACCGCCGTGCTGCTTGGCGATGTTGTTGATCAGTTCCATGATAATAACCGTCTTGCCGACGCCCGCGCCGCCGAACAGGCCGATCTTGCCGCCCTTGGCGTATGGCGCGATCAGGTCGATGACCTTGATGCCGGTTTCGAGGATCTCGGTCGTGGACTCCTGCTCCTCATAGGAGGGCGCGGGGCGGTGGATCGGCCAGCGCTCCTCCCCCTCGACCGGCGGCTTGTTATCCACCGGCTGGCCGAGCAGGTTGAAGATGCGGCCGAGGTTCTTATCGCCCACCGGCACCGTGATCGGCCCGCCGGTATCGACCGCTTTCATGCCGCGCACCAGGCCGTCGGTGGACTCCATCGCGATGCAGCGCACGGTATCCTGGCCGATATGCTGCGCGACCTCGACCGTAACGGTCCGGCCTTTGTTGTCAATCGTGATGGCGTTCAGCAGCTTCGGCAGTGCGTCGGCGGCAAATTTGATGTCAAGCACCGGCCCGATAATCTGGACGACGGTGCCAATATTCTGCTCACTCATTGGCAAAACTCCTAATTCTTATCATCCTATGCGCCGACCTCGCCCGAACCCGCGACGATCTCGGTGATCTCCTGCGTGATGGCCGCCTGACGGGCGCGGTTGTAGGACAGGTTGAGGTTTTCGATCATCTCGCTGGCATTGTCGGAGGCAGCCTCCATTGCCATGCGGCGCGCGGACTGCTCGGAGCAGTAGCTCTCCACCACCGCGCCGTACAGCACGCCGTACAGGTATTCCGGTATGACCGCATCGAACACCGCCTCTGGCGAGGGGTCGTATTCGGTCAGCACGCGCGGGCCCGCGGGCGCTTCCTGCGCCGCGTCTTCAAAGCGCGCCGGAAGCAGCTGCAGGCACTTCGCCTCCTGCTGCAACGGCGAGACAAACTCCGTGTAGCACAGGAATATCTCGTCCGCCTTTCCCTCTCGGAACAGGCGGAGCAACCCGTCCACGATCGGATGGGTATCACCAATCTTCATCCCCTCGGCGATGGCCGGATAATCTGCGGCCACCGGCCAGGGGCGCTTGGCGTAATGCTCCTGCGCCTTTTTGCCGATCGTGATGACCTGCGCGTTTTTGCCCTCCATTTCGGCCGCCGCCAGCTTGAATACATTGGCGTTGTAGCCGCCCGCCAGCCCGCGGTCGCCCGCGATGACGATGAACAGGCTGTTCCTGACCTCTCGGCGGCGCGTATAGACCGATTCGCTGCTCCGCGTGGCGGCAGCCAAGCGGGCAACGGTACGGTACATTGTATTGAAATACGGCCGCGCGGCCAGCGCGCGCTCCTTGGCACGCCGCATTTTGGACGATGCCACCAGCTCCATCGCCTTGGTGATCTGCATGGTGGATTGCACGGACTTAATGCGGCGCTTGATATCTTTCATGTTTCCGGAAGCCATTGCTCAGTCCCCCTTTCCGCGTCAGTGCTCGGAAAGGAACTTTGCTTTGAATTCCTCGATCGCTTTGGTCAGCTTTTCCTTGATATCGTCGTCCATCTGGCGGGTCGCGCGGATGGTTTCCGGAATGTCTCCATACACGCCGTCCACAAACGCGAACAACTCTTTCTCAAACTCGCCGATCTGGTCCGCCGGAATATCGAGCAGCGCGCCCGAAATGACGGCGTAAATGATGATAACCTGCTTCTCGACCGGAATCGGGCTGTTCTGCGGCTGCTTGAGCACCTCGACGATGCGTTCGCCCTGATTCAGACGCTTTTTGGTATCCGCGTCCAGATCTGAGCCGAACTGCGAGAACGCCTGCAACTCGCGATACTGCGAATAGGCCAGTTTGAGCGTACCCGCGACCTTTTTCATCGCCTTGATCTGCGCGTTGCCGCCAACACGGGATACCGAAATGCCGGGGTTGACCGCCGGCCGGATGCCCGAGTTGAACAGCTCGGTTTCCAGGAAGATCTGGCCGTCCGTAATCGAAATCACGTTGGTCGGGATATACGCCGAAACGTCGCCGGCCTGCGTCTCGATGATGGGCAGCGCGGTCAGCGAGCCGCCATCCTGGATATTCGCCGCGCGCTCGAGCAGGCGGGAATGCAGGTAGAATACATCGCCCGGGTACGCCTCGCGTCCTGGCGGACGGTGGAGCAGCAGGGAAAGGGCGCGGTACGCTACTGCGTGCTTGGACAGGTCATCATAAATAACCAGCACATCCTTGCCCTTATGCATAAAGAATTCACCAATCGAGCAGCCCGCATACGGCGCGATATACTGCAGCGGCGCGGACTCGGACGCGGTCGCCGCTACGATGCAGGTATAATCCATCGCACCGTTCTGCGCCAGCGTCTCCGCCACCTGCGCGACGGTCGAGCGCTTCTGGCCGATCGCCACATAGATACAGATAACGCCCGTCCCCTTCTGGTTGATGATGGTATCCAGGCAGATCGCAGTCTTGCCGGTCTGCCGGTCGCCGATGATCAGCTCACGCTGGCCCCGTCCGATCGGGATCATGGAGTCGATTGCCTTGATGCCGGTCTGCAGCGGCACATTAACGGGCGCGCGTTCAATGATGCCCGGCGCCGGGCTTTCAATGGGACGCGCCTCCGTGGTATGGATCGGACCCTTGCCGTCGATCGGTTTGCCCAGTGCGTCGACAACGCGGCCGAGCATGGCCTCGCCCACCGGTACCTCAACGATGCGCTTGGTGCGCTTGACCGTGTCGCCCTCACGGATATTCTGGTCCGAACCCAGGATAACGGCGCCGACGAGATCCTCCTCCAGGTTCTGCGCCATGCCGTATACGCCGCCCGGAAATTCGAGCAGTTCGCCGGACATGCAGTTTTCCAGACCGTGTACGTGCGCGATGCCGTCGCCGACCGTGACAACCGTACCGACATCGGTCAGTTTGATCTGGCTCTGATAGTGCGTGATCTGCTCTTTAATAATATTGCTTATCTCTTCGGGGCGTAATTCCATAAAGTCACCTACTTCCTTACGCGATAGTGTTGGTCAGCCGCGCGGCAAGCTCGCTCAGGCGAGTGCGCAGGCTGGTGTCGAACTGCTCGTTGCCCAGCTTGACAACGATGCCGCCGATGATCTGCGGATCGACCGACGTTTCCAGCACCACCTGCTTGCCGGTCACGGCGCTCATCTTTTCTTTCAGCTTTTCGGTCAGCGCGGCGCTCATGGGCTTTGCCGTGACCGCGCGCACCTCCACGATGCCGTTTTCAAAATAATAGTGCTCTTTATAGGCCTGACGCATATCCTGAACTAGGCCGACGCGGCCTTTTTCCGTAATCAGCATCAGGAAATTGAGCAGGAATGGTTCGATCCGTCCCTCGAAGGCCTTCCGCAGGACGTTCTGCTTTTCCTCCAGTGCGATGGAGGGCGTGGTGAGCATTTTCAGAAAGTCAGGCTCGCGCCCAAACACCTCGCAGACCGCGGTCAGCTCGTCGAGATAGGCTTTTTCCTTTTTCTCATCCGCCGCCACTTCATACAGGCTCAGTGCGTAGCGTTCGCTTACAATATCAGCCACTTGCTCACCCTACCTTGTCGATAAACTCTTCGATGAAGCGCTCATGGTCCTCTTCCTTGATGTCACGCTCGACCACCTTGGAGGCAATCATGACCGAAAGGCCCGCGACCTCATCCTTAAGCTCATTCATCGCCTTTTTGCGCTCCTGCTCAATCGTGCTTTCCGCTTTCTTCAGCATGGCAGCCGCCTGCTGCGAGGATTCCTTGAGGATCTCTTCGCTGCGGACCGTCGCCCGACGGGTGGCGGAGCCGACGATCTCGGCCGCCTCCTCCTTGGCCTTGGACAAGCGTTCCGTATACTCGCTGCGCATGCTTTCCGCTTCGGTCTGCGCCTTTTCCGCGGTGGCGTACATGGCCTGAACCTCCTGCTCGCGGGCCGCCAGCATCCTGCGCACCGGCCCAAACAGGAATTTCTTGATGATCAAAAAGGTGATGAGCGTATTGCACATCGTAACGAGGATATTCCACCAGTTGATATAGACAAAGGACTGGAATATATCCACTGTTTTACCTCCTTCCCAAACGGAGATTCGCTCCGTTTATCCGTTCGCCTGCGTCCGGTTCAGAAATTGCCGACAAACGGGTTGGCAAACAGCAGGATCAGCGCGATAACCAGCGCGTAAATACCGGTAGACTCCGCCATGGCGATACCAAGAATCATGGTACGGGTAATATCGCCCTGCGCCTCCGGCTGGCGGCCGATCGCCGCACACGCCTGGCCCGCGGTGTACCCTTCGCCGATGCCAGGGCCTAGGCCCGCGATCATCGCCATACCGGCGCCGAGGGCGGACATACCTGCTACAAATGCGTTAGAATCGATACCCATAGTTTTTTCCTCCTGAAATAATGTTGTTGAAACTTCAAATGGATATGGTGAAATTTTTTTGACGGATCAACTGCTGCCGCGCGCGTCGCCGACGTAAGCCATCGTCAGCATGCTGAAAATGAACGCCTGCATGCATGCCGTAAAGCAGTCGAAGTACAGCGACAGGACGCCCGGCAGGCCGATCTGCAGCAGCGGCACCGGCAGGAAGCCCAATACCGCCTTGGACAGCACCTGAAGCGCGCCCATGATGAGTGTCGAGATGACTAGGCCGCCCGCCATATTGCCGAAATGACGGAACGACATCGAAACAGGTGTCGCGATCTCGCTGAGCACATTGAGCGGCGCCATGACGAATACCGGCTCCAGGAAGCCCTTGAGATAACCGCCGATCCCATTGTACTTGATTTTATTGAATGTGATCAGCGCAAAAGTAATCAGCGCCCAGCCAAGCGTCGTATTCAGGTCTGCCGTCACCGGACGCATCCAGAACAACGTGGCCAGCGAGCCGAAGAGAGAGCTCATCAGCAGCGTTGCAATATAGGGCGAAAATGCCTGGCAACCTTTCCCCATCGTATTTTCGACCAGGTTGTCGATCATTACCACAGCCTTTTCCGCCAGCGCCTGCTTCCCCTTGGGGATTTTCTGCATCCGGTGCGTCAGAAAAATACAAAGAAACAGAATAACCGCCATCACGATCCATGCGTTGCGCATAGTTTCCGTGATCGGCAGATTGGGATTGCCAAACAGATAGCCCAATACCTTAGGGCCGTTTATTTCAACATTCAACGTCTACCCCCCTTTCCTTTGGAATACATGGACCACAGTAAAATGATTTTGGGAAAGAAAAGCGGAACGACTGCTGCGAGCGGATGGAGAAACGGCAGCTTGATTGCCAGAAACACCATCACACCAGTCAGCAGATACCGGAAAAAATATCCGCGCCGGACGATCCTCGTCCCCTGCGCCGGCGGGAAGAGTACTGCCTTGGCCGCGCTTTTCCCGATCATCCGGAACAGCAGCAGCGAATAGCATGTCCCCAACAGCAGGCTTACGGCGCTCCGCGCCGGATCCGCCCCCGCCAGCAGGAATACGCCAAACGCGATCACCGCCAGCGGTATCATGCCGCGCAGCATGCGCCGTGTTTCCTCGCGGACGATCTCCATCCCTGTCACGGCATTTTCTCCTTCCTTTCGCTTTCTCTGGCTTTCCGCTCGGTGAACCGCAGGAAATCCCGCAGGCCGCAAACCGCAACCCCGACGCCGAGCAGCAGCCCGGCAATCACCACGCCGTTCCCCCAGCCGAACCTGTCCCGCAGCCAAACTGCTCCGAAACAGCCGAGCAGGGGCGGTACAGCCACCGTGCATCCTACTTGGCTGAAATATGCCAGATAGCGCAGTACCGACCATTTGCTTTCGCTTTTCCTCATCCGCATTCCCCCAGGCCACAATTTGATGCAGCGAGCACAGACGCCGCCCGAAGGCGGGCTGTCCCCTATCCCTACACATCAGTCTTATTATACCTAACCCTACCAAAAAGTGAAACACTTTTTATCAGAAATTTCTTAGATATTTCCCGCTTTACTACAATGTTAGGCAATATGCACAATGGAATTGCTCAATTATTATAAATTGCAACCAGAGCCTTTACGGACAAAAAATATGCGCTCCCAACCGCGCCGGCATTCCGAAGCCATTTTCATTCCCCCTGTCCAGACTGCCTGTTTTTTCAAAGCTTTCCGGCATCCGGTGGCGCCGCTGGGAACATTAAAACAGACGCCCCGCAGACCTTTCCAAATCTGCGAG
The DNA here is from genome assembly GCF_014287995.1 of Agathobaculum faecis. NCBI lineage: Bacteria > Bacillati > Bacillota > Clostridia > Eubacteriales > Butyricicoccaceae > Agathobaculum > Agathobaculum faecis. Next base: position 10,313 of record NZ_JACOPL010000001.1, on the reverse strand, counting down.
GCGCCTGTCTCATACATCAGCATATCCAATTGAAAGGCAAATATTCTCAAAAGGAATGTCGCTGCTTCAGCCATTGCAGGAGCGTTCCGCGTATCCTAAGTATCTCTTATAAAAAGCGCTTCATGCTTTCGGTCGCGGACGACGGCTCCTCGCTCAACGAGACGGTAAAGTTTACGCTGTGCTGGGCTGAAAACGCGTCCAGCGCATCCAAGAACGCCTCCGCCTTGGCGACATCCTTAACGCCGGTGATCTTATACAGGCCGTCGATGAAAACGCGGGTAATGTCATAATTGCCGGCATGGATACCGCTCAGGAATCCCAGCAGGCTTGCGTAATCCTTGATCGGGTAATCGGTCGCATCGATCAGCCGCGCATCATGCGAAATATCAAACGTCAGCTTATTGCCGCGCGAAACACATACTACGCTTCCTTTTTCTTCTTTTACCGCGGTGTTGACCTGGTCGATCAGTTCCTTGGTCTTGCCAGAGCCGGTACCGCCAATAATAAGTTTTACCATAGGTTTATTCCTCCCAACCTTTGAGGTTATGTTTAGTGTAGCATAGTTTGCCCAAAACCTCAAGCATGATTTACAAATTTCCTCGTCAGTTTGTATCAATTTATTGGCCGCCTGCCAGAACCGCATTCCAGAAGGACAGAAACAGATCTCCTACCCCTTTGGCCTCCACGCTCTCCGCAGCGGTCAGCGGCACGGTGAGCAGCACTTCCTCTCCGTTCAGGATGGACAGCTCCCCGATCTGCTGCCCCGCCTCGACCGGCGCGGTCAGCTTTTCCGGCAGATCCAGACGGGTTTCCAGCCCTTCCGCCTCGGTCTTTTCCACAATAATGGACCCGCCGCCCTCCATCCGCGGCATTACCGAGCCGCTTTTCCCAATCGCGACCGGCACCGGCTCCAGCAGCCCGTCCGGCGGCGTGTAGGCGCAAAAGTTGGCAAAGCCGTAATTGAGCAGAGCCGTGGCGTCCGCCATGCGCGCCTCCTTGGTCGGCGCAGCCATGACGACCGCGACCAGGCTCAGCCCATCCCGCTCGGCGGAAGCGGAAATACAGAACCCTGCCTCTGAAATATACCCTGTTTTCAGGCCGGTCAAACCCTGATAGCTTTTGAGCATTTTATTGGTGTTGGCAAGCGTGAACTTTCCATCCCGTATGCTGTCCATCCAAATCCCCGTATACTCAAGTATTTTGGGATGCCGCAACAGCTCGCAGGAGATCAGCGCCAGGTCGCGCGCCGAGGTCAGCGTTTTCTGGCCCATGCCGTCCAGTCCGTTGGCATTGATGAACTGCGTGTTCGTGCAGCCAAGCTCGGCCGCGCGCTGGTTCATCCGTTCGACGAACGCCGCCTCGGTTCCCGCCAGATGCTCAGCCACGGCGACCGCACAGTCATTGGCCGAGCCGACCGCAATCGCCTTGAGCATATCGTCCAGAGAAAGCTGCTCGCCCGGTTCCAGCCAGATCTGCGTCCCACCCATCGAGCAGGCATACTCGCTACCGGTAATCATCGTATCCAGCGTAACCTCTCCTCGTTCGAGCGCCTCCATCGCCAGCAGCATGGTCATGATCTTTGTCACGGACGCGGGCTGCAGCGGCTCGTCGGCATTCATGGAATACAGCTCCTGCCCGTTCGACGCATAGAGCGCGGCCGATTTGGCGTTCAGCGGCCCCATTTCCGGAAGCGCCAGCGCAGATGGGAGCAGCAGGCAGAAACACAGCGCGAGACAAACGATCTTTTTCATCCGTTCCGTCCTCCCTTTTTGTTCCACCCTATGCGGCAGGCGGGAAAAACATACCCTCGGCAAATTGACAAATTCTGCGAAAACGCGTATGATGTAAAGTGTTAAGAAGTTGTTAACTGGAGGAAGCCCATGTTCACCAACAGTCTGATCGTCCTGCAGCAAATCATCGTCATGTTCCTGCTCATCCTGATGGGCTATGTCCTGTTCCGCAGAAACGTTTTTACCAACCAGACGACACAGAGCCTCACTGTGCTGCTCAATAAGTACATTGTGTTTTTTGTTTTGCTGCGGTCGTTCCAGCGCCCGTTCGACGCCCATCTTGGCTACGCCTTGGGCGTCACTTTTGTGTGCAGCATGCTTTTTTTCCTGATCTCTATCGCGCTTGCAAACCGCGTCTACCGTCCGGAAAAAACGGAAAATTATGCGGACTGCCGTGTTTCCGTCGTACTGACCAATAACGGCTTCATGGCCCTGCCTCTGCTCGATGCGATGTTCGGCTCGGACGGGGTTTTCCTCGGCGCATCCAGCATTGCCTGCATGGCGATCATTCTGTGGACCTACGGCGTGCAGCAGCTCTCCGGCGGCAAGGAGGGCAACGGCATCCGGAATATCCTTTTGAATCCCGCCCTGCTCGCTACCGTATGCGGCTTTCTCCTGTTCTGCTCGCCTGTCAAGCTCCCCGAGCTGGTGTTCCGAGCCGTGGATTTTTTGGGCGATCTCAACACGCCGCTCGCCATGCTTTCGCTCGGCTGCTTCCTTGCCCAGATCGATCTGAGGGAGTGTTTTACCGATCAAGAGATATGGAAAGTCTCCGCTGTGCGCCTGTTGCTGATTCCGGCGATCGCCATTGTCCTGCTGTTGTTCATCCCGCTCGATCACATGTCCAAGATCATCCTGCTGACCGGCACCGCCGCCCCCTGCGCACTTGCCTCGGCCATGTTTGGCCAGATCTATGGCACGGATTACTTATTTTCCACGCGCGTCATCTCGCTTTCCACACTGCTTTCCGTAATTACCCTCCCTCTTTGTATCTCTGTTCTGGAGGGCTTGCTTCACTTTTTCGGATAGCCGGCAACCTATAGAAAAACACGCTGCCAAAGCAGCGTGTTTTTTATTCGTTTTCCCTCTCTATAAGCCACGGGCTGCTGCACCCAAAGGTACGGAAATTCATCCGCGCCTCCTCCAGCGAAAGGCCGTGGTTCTGGTCGCTCGGTTCCTCGGGCGCATCCTGCGCGTCGTAATCGATCTCCCACAGGCAGGTCGGACAGATATACCCCCACGATGGATTTTGGGGGATATCCGCCCCGCAGCAGGGGCAGGGCTCAACCGGCATCTCGGGCGACCACGGTAGCGCCTGCTCCTCGTCAAGGTCGGGCAGATCGGGGCGCTCCCACGGGTCGGGCGGCGCGTCGTCCTCAGGCACCCAAGGCGGCCAAGACACAAAGATCTCATCGTCTTGCGCCTCAGGCAAAAACCAGTCCTTTTCCCACTCTACTCCCATCACTCCAGCTCGATCAGCACCGGACAGTGATCCGACCCGAACACATTGCTCAGGATACGCGCGGCCTTGACACGACCGATCAGCCGGTTGGACACCAGGAAGTAGTCGATACGCCAGCCCGCGTTCTTCTCCCGCGCCTTGAAGCGATAGCTCCACCAGGAGTACGCGCCCGTCAGCTCCGGATAAAAATGCCGGAACGTATCTGTAAAGCCTGCGCTGAGCAGCTCGGTCATTTTGGCGCGCTCCTCATCGGTGAAGCCTGCGTTGCGGCGATTGGTTTTGGGGTTTTTCAGGTCGATCTCCTGATGCGCAACGTTCATGTCCCCGCACACAATGACCGGCTTCTCCGCATCCAGCTTTTGAAGGTAGGCGCGGAAGTCGTCCTCCCAGCGCATCCGATAATCTAGACGCTTCAGCTCATCCTGCGAATTGGGGGTGTAGACCGTAACCAGATAAAACGCCCCATAATCCGCCGTAATGACGCGCCCCTCATGGTCATGCTCGTCAATGCCAAGGCCGTAAGAAACCGCCTCCGGCTCGGTTTTGGAAAACAGGGCTACGCCGGAATACCCCTTTTTTTCCGCTGAATTCCAGTATTCATAGTATCCCTCAATCTGCGGGGCCTGCTCGGGTTGCAGCTTGGTTTCCTGCAGACACAGCATATCCGGCTGCTCCGCTTCCATAAACGAAAAAAAGCCCTTGCCCACGCACGCGCGCAGTCCGTTTACATTCCAGGAAATTAATTTCATCTTCCGCTCCTTTTATTCGCTGTCCGCGGGATCAGCTCACGCGGTGATTTCGACCGTGTTTCCATCCGGATCGAGCACGCAGCTTTCATAATACCCATCACCCGTCACGCGCGGCCCGCTTGTCACTTCATAGCCGTCCGCGCGCAGACGCTCGGTCAGCGCGTCCACATTTTCGCACGTCCCCGCTTTGAATGCCAAGTGGGTCCAGCCTGTCCACAGGCGCGACCGCTCGCATTCCTCCAATTCCGGTCGCGTCATCAGCTCCAGCCGCGCGCCATCCGCAAAGGAAATAAAGTAGGTCTGCAGACCGGTTTTCTCATTCCGATACTGCTTGTTTGCTTTACCGTCGAAGTAATCCTCATAAAAGGCGCGCAGCCGCTCCAAATCGAAGGTATACAGCGCCGCATGGTCAATCTTCATATCACAAGGTCACCCTTTCAAAATACCGCTTTCCACGATCCGTTCGACCGCTTCCCGCATCCGTTCGGGTGGTACGACCAGCGCGAATCGGACATAGCCCTCGCCCTGCCCGCCGAACGCGCTGCCCGGCACGCAGATCACTCCGGTTTTTTCCATCAGCTCCAGCACGAATTCTACGGACGAGCCGAACCGCTCCGGTATTCTCGCCCACACGAACATGGTACCCTGCGCGTCCGGCACATCCCAGCCGATTTTGCGCAGGCCGCCGCACAGCGCGTCGCGTCGCGCCATGTAGCCCTGCCGGTTGCGCGCAACAATCTCCTGCGGTCCGGTCAGCGCCGCGACCGCGCCCGCCTGGATGGGATAGAACATCCCGTAGTCGATCTGCGAGCGGAACGCGCGGAACCGGCTGATTATCTCACGGTTGCCGAGCGCAAATGATACGCGCATGCCGGTCAGGTTATACGTCTTGGAAAGGGAATTAAATTCGATCCCGACTTCTTTTGCGCCCGGTATGGACAGGAATGACAGCCCCTGTTCCCCGTTGAGGAGCAGGTCGGAATAGGCGTTATCGTGCAGGATGATGATTTGATGCTCGCGCGCATAGGCCACGAGCCTCTCATAAAACGACCGGTCCGCGACCGAAGCGGTCGGATTGTTCGGATAGGATACAACCATCGCTTTGGCGCGGCTGGCGACCTCCTCCGGTATATCCGCGAAATCAAGCTGCCAGTTGTTTTCCGCCCGCAGCGGATACAGGCCAACCGTAGCGCCGGTCATCAGCGGGCCGAAAGAGAAAATCGGGTAGCCCGGGTCGGGGGCGAGGATCAGGTCGTTCGGCCCCGCGAACGCAAAACCGACATGGGCGATGCCCTCCTGCGAGCCGCATACGGCCATGATCTCCTCGTCCGCAAGCTGTACGCCATAGCGGCGGCTGTACCAGTCCTGCACCGCGTCGAGCAGCGCGCGCGTCTCGGTCAGCGAATACTTATACTGCTCCGGATCGAGCGCCGCGCGGCTGACCGCCTCCATCACATGCCGGTCCGGCTGGAAATCCGGCGTGCCGATCGACAAATTGATCACATCCCGCCCGCTTGCCAGCAGGCGGCGCTTGCGTTCGTCCAACTTATTGAAAATGTTGCTGTCCGCAGGCTCTCCCGCTTTGATGAATTGCATGTTGTCTATCTCCCCAGTAAAAATTCTATCACCGTCCGGTTGAAACGGGACGGCTGCTTTGCCGCGACAAAATGGTCCCCATCCCGAAACACCTCGACCCGACAGTGCGGGATCCGCGCCGCCATTTCTTTAGTCTGGCTGGCCCGCACCATGTCATGCTCGCCCACGATGATCAGCGTCGGCATGGTCAGGCGGGCAAGATCGTCCATGCCCACGCCGTAAGGATGAACCATCAGGCCCATCACGTCACGCTTGCGGGCCGCCTTTTTGCTCAGGCACCCCAGCACGGCCAGAACGCCATACCCCGCATATACCGGAAGCTGGATATGCGGCTTGATGCCGCCGAACATTTCGATATTGGCGCCGTTCAGGATCAGCTTGTCCACATACGCCGGATAGGTGAGCGCGAACTTGATCGCCAGGTTGCCGCCATCCGAAAAGCCGAGGATATGCGCTTTTTTTACCCCGCGCGCATCCAATACGGTTTTCAAATCCTGCGCCATTTGGTCGAACGACAGGCCATGCGCGCCGCTTTCCGAGGCGCCGTGTCCCCGGCTGTCCACCGCAATCACGCGGTAAAACCGCGTAAACTCCGGTACCTGTGCTTTCCAGTACGCGCTGTCCTCACCGTTTCCATGCAGCAGGACAAGCGGCTTGCCGCGGCCAATATCATAACAGGCAATGCGGGCGTCGCCGCAGTCGACGAACTCCGCCTGATAACCAAACATATTTATTCCATACCTTTCCTGCACTGTTCCACAAACCCGACCGGAAGCTGGGTCATTTCCGCGGTCCGCTCCACATCGTTCCCCTCGCGCAGCAGGCGCTGCACAACGACCGTCATGGACTCCCCTACCTCGATCATATGCCAGTCCGGATCGTAAAGTCGCACCACGCGCTGGTGCCATTCATGCGTTTTGGGTCCATGCACCAGATCGACGTCCGGATGCTGCTGCAGCCTGCTCCAAAAGGCTTCAAAATCGTCGACCTCGAAATACAGCTCCATATTATTCGTCTGGTGCAGGATTGTGGATTTGGGGATGCCTACCAGCCAGTCGAAATCCTGCTGGATCGCGAAGCCGCCCGAAAACGTCACGTTCCGCCCCAGATCCATCGACACCTCCTGCTCAAATAGGTCGTGGTAAAACCGCTTGGAAACCTCCACATCCCGCACCGCCAGCAGTGGCAACTGGTATTGAATCATCCTTCTCCCTCCCATTATGGCGTCGCTGGCGCCAACTATCCGCAGCTACGGGTAAATTCCTGCTTTTCCTGCGCTTTAGAAGAAACAAACACAGGCCGGCCGCATATAGTTTCCCGATACCGCCTTCCAGCGGACAGCGCGGTCAAAGCCTGCATATTGTTATTTTACCACACTTGAACCCCCTGGTAAAGGCGCGTCTCTATGCTTTCAGTCGTCGAATCTGACAAAAAAGCGTGGTCATTTGCTCCACGGGTTCGACGGCGCCTCCGCACATCCAGTCCCGCAGCAGCGCGTAGCAGCCTCCCGACACAAAGCTGGCGCAATACCGCTGGAACGTCCGGTCCTCCCTCATGGCCTCCGGACAGGTAAACCAGCCGCCGACCCGCGCAGCCACCCGTTCAAATTCCCGCTGCACAAACCGGAATTCGCCGCTTTGCTCCAACAGACGGAACAGGTCCGCGTACGGCTTCCAATAGGCGAACAGCGTTTGTGCGAACGCGGTATCGCCAAAGGGGGCCTGCTCCCGCAGCTTTTCCAGAAAGCCGTCTGCCAGGCAGGCGATATATTCCCGCAATATGTCATCCTTTTCCGCGTAGTTGCGGTAAAAGGTCTTCCGTCCGAGCTGCGCATGTTCGCACAGCGCCGTTACCGTAATCTGCCCATAGGGTTGCTCCGTAAGCAGTTCCAGCATCGCCTGCTGCAGCATGGAGCGAGATCGGACGGCAATCGGGTTTTGGCTTTTTTCCACTCGGCCCATCTCCCGACACAAAGATTCTTCCATCGTGTCACTTGCGCCAAACGCCTTGACACGAATGTGTCACCTGCATTATACTCTGCATTGGCCAGAAAAGCAAGGAGGAAAAACATGCGTATTCACCGTATCCGTTCCGGAATGACAAACTGTTGGCTGATTCAATGGAGCGGCCGGACGCTGCTGGTCGACGCCGGTATCGCATGGGATCGTCGGTTCCTCGGACACCTGCAGCGCACGGTTGACCCGCATATGATCGAACTGCTGTTCCTGACACACGGCCATACCGACCACATCGGCCATGCCGCCGCTTTACAGGAATATTACGGCATCCCCGCCGCGCTGCACCCTGCTGACCTTGCCCTTGTTATGCCGCCGGCACCGGACATCAGGGCGGTCCGCAGCGGCCGAAAAAAGGAGAAACACGTCCCCTTTTCACCGGCCTTCCTCGTGCCGGACGGACTGCCGCCCAGCGCAACACCGATACCCTGCCCAGGGCACACCGCCGGCTCCTGCGCGCTACTGGTGGAGGACTGCCTTTTCGCAGGCGACGCCGTTATGTCGTTTCTACACCCTGCCCTGCTTGGATACAGCGAAAACCCACAGGCCGCGCGAGACAGCCTGCTGCGTCTGGCAAGGCTGGACTGCAGCATGATTTATCCGGCCCACGGCCGCCCGTTCCCGATGGAGCGGCTGCGGTATTTGGCCGACAAAATACAAAGGAGCTGAAAATATGAAGATCACCGCGATTTATGGAACCAGCCATACAGGCAGCACCGTTTTGCTGGCGCGCATACTGATGCAGTCGCTTCCACAGGATAACAGTAGTACATTTTTGGAGTTTTTTCTCCCACAGGATTTCAGTCACTTCTGCAGCGGCTGCTGCGCATGCTTTGAAGCCAGCGAACCCCTATGCCAGCAGGCACCCGCACAGCTCAAGCCTATTTTACAGGCAATCGACGCATCCGACGTTATTCTTCTGGCCAGTCCGGTGTATGCTTACCATGTAACCGGCGCAATGAAATCCTTTCTGGATCACTTGGGCAACCGCTGGATCGTCCATCGTCCAAACAGTAAACTGGCGCACAAAACCGCCGTCCTGCTGGCAACCGCTGCGGGAAGCGGCATCAGGCAGACGCTGCGGGATATGAAAGACAGCGTAAACTGGTGGGGCATCGGGCGGGTATATGCCTACGGCATCCGCTCGATGGCGCTGAAAGCCGCCGAACTAAGCGAATCGCGAAAAGAAAAAATGCGGCGGGATATGCAGCGCCTCGCCCGCAGGCTCCAACCCGCTCCGGTCGAACCGCGCTGCGGTGTACGCATGCGGTACTGGCTCAGCCGCAAAATGGGCGGCGGCCTTACAGCCAGCGACCATGCCTACTGGAAAACGCAGGGCTGGATGGACGGAAAATCACCCTGGAAATAAAAAAGGCGGCTGTCACCAGCCGCCTTTCCGCGTTGTTCCTCACTTCAAAAGCAATTCCCGCAGTTCTTCCATCGTATCAACAATTTGGTCTACGCCGGCACAAGCCAACTCATCCCTGCCGCCAAAGCCAAAGGTAACACCAATACACGCGATGCCGTTGTTCTGCGCCCCCTCCGCGTCATGCATCCGGTCCCCCACCAAAACCGCTTCGGAACGTTCCCGCACCTGCAGCATCTCCAACGCCTGCCTGACAACCTGTGATTTGGTAGAGATCACACCATCCAGCGTGGCGCCGGAAACGACATCGAAATAAGAGTCGATCTGGAACCTCTGCAAAATTTTCTCCACAAAAACCGTTGGCTTGGAGGACGCAATGGCCGCTTTCTTTCCTGCGTCCTTCAGCGCCCGCAACAACTCCGGAACGCCTGAAAACAAAAGGTTTTCTTTCCAGCCCCGCACACTGAAGCGCTCTCGGTAAGCCGCGACCGCCTGCTTTGCGCCAGCATCGTCAAATCCATAGCAGCGAATGAATTCATCATAGAGCGGCGGACCGATAAAATGTTCCAAGGCTGTTCGATCGGGCGCATCAATTCCCATTTTGCCGAGCGCATACTGCACAGACCTTGTGATTCCCTCTCGCGGATCGGTCAGTGTCCCATCCAGATCAAATAAAATATATTGATACATGCTTTTCCCTCCTCAAACAGAAGAAAAGCAGCAACCAAAGTTGCTGCTTTCGTGATGTGCGCATCGAGTTATCTTTCCAGGCCGTCGCCAGCCAAGTATTGTCACCGTAAATGAGCTTAACTACTGTGTTCGGAATGGGAACAGGTGTACCCTCATCACCATAGATACGCACTATATCGAGAAATGCTCCAGGCATTTACTCACCTTGTAAAACATACCACATCGCCGCCATCTTGTCAACCGTCAAAGATGGTGACCCGTGGGGGAATCGAACCCCCGTTTGCGGCGTGAGAGGCCGCCGTCTTAACCGCTTGACCAACGGGCCATTTCCAGCCTGCTTCCGGTATGCTTGCCGGCTCCACCGTGGGACTGAACTCGGCCAATCCCACAGCGCACCGTTTCTGGTACACCATCACGGGCTCGAACCGTGGACCCACTGATTAAGAGTCAGTTGCTCTACCAACTGAGCTAATGGTGCATGCTTCTCCTTGAAAAAGAAATTTTCTTTTCGCAGAAACAGAAGGTCTTACACCTTGAAAACTGAACAATAACTATGGCAAACAAAGAGTAAAATCTGAGATTGCCTCTAATATGAGGTCAAGCCCTCGGCCTATTAGTATCAGTCCGCTGCATACATTACTGCAC